>JBARIF010000529.1:0-3217 GCA_049799615.1 Terriglobales bacterium | reverse complement strand
GTCCCTGATTTAATCACCGCTTTCGCGGTTTCCAAACCCCAGCTGCTCCTCACAGAGTCAGCCGGTTTTTTCGGGCTTGGTGGCTCGGCAAGTCGCCTCGCTAAGCGGATCACCCAGCCTACTCCAGATCGGTCCAGTGTTTATTTAGATCAACCTTTTCAGCCGTCGACGATTGCAAGAGTATTCCTCCCGATTGGGGAATGCTGTGACGGGGATCACTATGCACGTATTTTTGTATATTAGTTTGTGGAAAAGCGGGAGGGTTAGGCTGCCGAGACCTTCGGGTCCTTTTCATCGTGAGGCATGGTCGCATCCGGCTCTGCCTCGACGGTAACCTTCACTTCGGCGCCCGGTTTCAATTGGACCTTGTCGCCGTTCTCATCCGTCAGGGTGTTCTCAATGCGGATCTCCTTATACAAGTGATCCGCGCCTTCCACGGAGATCTGTGCTTTTTCAGGTTCGATGGTATATGGGGATTCGATGATCTTCTCGACCGTTCCGGAGAGAGTGGCGCTGGGTTTCTCAGTCATGATTTGGCCTCTTTAGAAATTTGAATGTATGCAATGGTTCTGGCTGGAAGGATCTCATCCCTGAGACGGCGAAGTATGGTCAGAAGTGCTCAGTTCGCCCGCTTGAGGCGATTTTACTCGGTGAGGGTTTCGGGGATGTAGACCTGGCGCAGGGGAATTTCAAAGGTGACGGGCATGGGCTAGATCGAGTAGTTGAAATATGCACTTTCGCCGTAGTCGTAAAATGAGATGGATCTTCCGTTCACGGTGCCGTTGAAGTGAGAAGATGCGCCGTAATCATATCCGTTAAAGCGATTGCCATCGATCTTGAGGTTCACGTGGTGGCTCTCGCCATAGTGATAAAGAGAAAATTGTGAGCCATCGCCACTGCCTGACCCAAAACCCAAAAACTGACACAGCCGGGATTAGAGGTAAGCTGGGGCAGAAGTCCGGGAGAGGAGACGAGGACGATGCCCAAGAGTGGTCATACGGAAGAGCAGATCGTGGCGGTACTGCGGCAGGTGCAAGCGGGAGCGCGAGTAGACGAGGTTTGCCGCAAGGTGGGGATCAGCCAGGCGACGTACTATCTGTGGAAACGGAAGTATACCGGGGTAGGAGTGAGCGAGTTGCGCGAGCTGCGGCAGTTGCGGGAGGAGGTGGGGCGGCGGAAGCGGCTGGTGGCGGACCTGAGCCTGGATCGGCAGATGCTGCAGGAGATTGTCTCAAAAAAGCTGTAAGGCCTGGTGCGCGTCGAAAGTTGGCGCGCTGGGCGCAGGAGGCCTATCGGATCAGCGAGCGGCATGCGGCGAGGCTGGTGCAGCTGGCGATCGGGACGCTGCGCTACCGGAGCCGGAAAGTGTTTGATGAAGTGTTGCGCCATCGTCTGCGGGAGATGGCGGGAACGCACGTGCGCTACGGCTATCGCCGGTTGACGGCGTTGCTGCGGCGCGAAGGCTGGCATGTGAATGCTAAGCGCATCTATCGACTGTACCGGGAGGAAGGCTTGATTGTACGAACGAAACAGCGACGGAAGATGGCGCGACGACGGCCCGTGCCAACCGGCGTAGCTGTGCGAGCGAACCACTGCTGGAGCATGGATTTTGTGAGCGATAAGTTGGCGGACCGGCGATCGTTCCGCATTCTGACCGTGGTGGATCAGTTCACGCGGGAGTGCGTTCAGTTGGAAGCCGATCGCTCGATGACGGGGATGAAGGTAGTCCAGGCACTGGAACGTGCCCAGCAGGAACGAGGCAGCCTGCCGAAAAGCATCACGGTGGACAACGGCAGCGAGTTCTGCAGTCGCGCGATGGAAGCCTAGGCCATGAGCCACGAAGTGCAGTTGTGCTTCATTCGGCCAGGCCGTCCGGTGGAGAACGGATTCATCGAGAGTTTCAACGGCAGGTTGCGCGACGAGTGTTTGAACGTGGAATGGTTCACGTCGCTGGACGACGCGCGACAGAAGCTGGCTAAGTTTCGCGAGCATTACAATCAGCAGCGTCCGCATAGCGCGTTGGCGGATCGGACGCCCGCAGCATTCGCGGCGCTACACCGAGGAAAAGCTAGTACATCGATGGGGCGCGCCCTCCAGAGTCTCTTGATTGAGCCTCTGGAGTGCGCGAAACCCGCGTCAATCGAGGAGAAAATGACTTACACTGCCCCAAACCTCTGATCTCGTTTGTGACAGAAAATGGGAGCGGTCCATTTGAGGAATGCTTCGAGGCGGCAACTGATGAAGTGCTGGAGTCAGATTGGGCCCGCAAGCACGAATATTGTCCTCCCCGAACAATTGAACAATGGTGGTTGCGACAAGTGGGCCAGCGCCTTTGCGAAACAGCTAAGGCGAGCACATATAGAGTGCCGTGTCGAAGAATGTTACGGACATTGGTTTGTTGTAGTCGATGATGCTGCGTATGACGTTGAGCATCCGGAAGGATTCGCAGTACCTACATTTCCAGATTCGCGCTAGGCTCCATGCGTTAGAACTGGTTGGTTCCGCTGGTGACGTGGTCAATCACACCTATAACCAGAGTGAAAAGGGTCACAACCGATGACAAGCTCTTTGGCGTTTGATGCTCTCGACGTCTCACACACCCCCGGCAAAACGAGAGCTGAGTCTCGGCTACGGGTTTGAGCCAACCACATCCGAATTAGGAGGGTCGGACATTGAACCTTCCTTCGAGATGTCCGAGTCGCAAAAGGTCATGCGCCACGCCCTATGAGCGACAGTGAGTCCAGTCACGGGTAGGGCAGAGTATGCGCACTATACTGCTGACTCCAAATTTGTCAGCCCAGAGAGCACGAGAGTCTCGCGATGCCCGTTCACATCCCCATTCGCTGGCCCCAACCTTAAACAATCGTCAACGAATCGTCCTGGAGTCAACAAGAATCAATTGTGCACCTCGAAGGAGACCACGATATGCTATGTGCCCGGCTCCGCTTTCAGTTGTTCTATCGATCATTGGAGTCATCTGAATGCTCGTCATCATAAGCGATCTTCACCTTACGGACGGCACGTCCGGTGAAACCATCAGGACTGGAGCATTCCGTACCTTTCGGGAGCGGATTCGCGATCTCGCCTATGGTCGAACTTGGTCCCGACGTCCGGCTGCACCCCTCGGACCCGCAAGGAGCGGTGTTGAAGAGGACCATCACGACGCAGGTCGTCCATGAAAATGGGCATTCCGCTTCCATCGAATACAGTGTGGACA
>JBARIF010000528.1:0-1668 GCA_049799615.1 Terriglobales bacterium | reverse complement strand
CGAATCTGGCAGACACCGGGCAGCTCCGCTAACGTTGTGGCTGCAAAAGGTGCTCCCACGGCAATCGCGGAGCTTTGCCGCCTGTCCACGGCAGAAGTGGAACAGGTCCGAGACCACGCGGAGGCTATGGCAAAAGAAGGTCTACGCATTTTGGCAGTGGCTCGAGCTGAATTTCGTGGCGACGTACCGCCAGAGAATCCCCATGGATACCAATTTCGTCTTCTCGGTCTGGTTGGGCTAGCGGATCCCCTCCGGTCAGAAGTGCCGGCAGCGATCCAAGAGTGTCATACGGCCGGCATACGGGTCGTGATGATCACCGGTGACTTTGCCGGAACCGCACGGAGTATCGCCCGGCAGGCCGGGTTGAATGAAGGCGAGCGCGTGCTAACCGGCCCCGAGTTGGAGAAGTTGAGCGATGCCGAACTTGAGTCCATCGTAAAGGAGGTGAACGTCTTTGCCCGTGTCGTGCCGGAACAAAAGCTCCGCCTCGTGGAAGCCCTGAAGGCGAACGGCGAGATCGTGGCCATGACCGGCGACGGCGTCAATGACGCCCCGGCTCTGAAGTCGGCCCACATTGGCATCGCCATGGGAGGAAGGGGGACGGACGTGGCTCGCGAGGCGGCTCAGCTTGTCCTGCTGGATGACGCCTTCTCCTCTATTGTTGCGGCGATCCGGCTCGGTCGCCGGATCTTCGACAACCTCAAGAAGGCCATGTCTTACGTGTTGGCCATCCATGTACCGATTGCAGGGCTGGCCCTCATTCCCGTTCTTTTGAAATGGCCCTTGGTACTGCTCCCAATACACGTCGTGTTTCTCGAGCTAATCATCGATCCCGCTTGCTCAATCGCATTTGAAGCCGAACCGGAGGAGGCGAACGTGATGAATCGTCCACCTCGCGATCCGCAGCAACCATTGTTCGATCGCCGCACTCTGCTTTTGAGCTTGCTACAGGGTGCCAGTGTCCTGGTCATTGCACTGGCGGTCTTCGCCATCGCGCACTTGCGAGGTGAGCCCGAGACCAACACGCGTGCGCTGACTTTTACCACCTTTATTGTCGCGAACCTCGCGTTAATCCTCGCGAATCGCTCGTGGACACAGCTGATCGTGGCAACTCTGCGTTCTCCGAACCCGGCTCTTTGGTGGATAATTGGGGCAGCTCTAGCAGTGCTGGCCCTCGTGCTATACGTGCCCTTCGCTCGCGATCTGTTCCGCTTCTCCAGGCTTCACCAGATGGATCTTGTCATCTGCTTGATCGCTGGGGTGTTCAGCGTACTGTGGTTTGAAGCGCTAAAGATATTCGGCCGCACGCGTGTCGCCCGTAGCGGTTGAGAGTTCTCGGACGCAGACTGTTCGGAAGGTTTCCCGCCCCGGAGCATTCCGGCTTATCGGCGCAAATTATCCATCCGTTGCGTGACCTAAGTTCGCTTCCTGCAACATCTCAAACAATACGCGCGTGACGGAAAGAACGACGGGGCCGATGAAGAGCCCCATGACACCGAACGCATTCACGCCGCCCAGCAAAGCGAAGAAAACCAGCAGCGTGTGCATCTTGGCGCGTTGGCCGATCACGTACGGTCGGACCAAGCTGTCTACTTGCCCGACGACCCCGGCTCCCCAGCCCAACAAGATCAGCCCTTGCCACCAGTGCCCGCCGGCAACCAGGATCAT
>JBARIF010000527.1:0-1551 GCA_049799615.1 Terriglobales bacterium | reverse complement strand
GTATGGGGACGGCCGGGACTAGATCGCAAGCAGCGCAGCATGCTCAACCTGGCCATGATCAGCGTCCTCAATCGCCCGCACGAGTTGAAGGCCCACATTCGCGGCGCACTGACCAATGGGGTGACCCCTGCTGAGATCTGCGAAGTGTTTCTGCAGGTCATGATCTATGCCGGAGTACCGGCCGCCGTGGACAGCTTCCGGATCGCGAACGAGGCTTTTGCGGAGAATAAGGTCACGATAACCTGAGCCGGCCTTGCGGGCGGCAGGATCCCGGTACGGGCCTGAATCCGGGCTGCGACCTGGAGTTGTCAGAAGTTGTCAGAGGCGCGCCAACACTATCGGGGCTACGGTATGACCATCCGGGTTTCATGGGTGCTTCACAGCTTGCCCGCCGCCTCTGGGCTCGTAATCGCCATGATGATCGTCTGGCTCGCCGCAGCACCCCAAACAACGCTTGCGGCGACTCCCGCGAAACTGCGGTTGTATGTTCTCGATTGCGGGACCATTGCTCCGATGGACCCGACACTGTTCGGTGTCAAACCCGAAGAAGTGGGGCGGGAGGTCACCTTCGTGACTCCCTGTTACTTGATCGTGCATCCTAAGGGCACGCTCATCTGGGATGTCGGTCAGGTGCCGGATCAGGATATTCCCGACGACGGCACGGAAGTCGTACGGCAGGGACTGCTGAAAGCAAAGCATCGGTTGGCGACGCAGCTCGCGGCGCTCGGCTATCGGCCGAAGGACATCACGTTTGTGGCGATGTCACACTATCACGCGGATCATACGGCCAATGCCAACATGTTCGCCGGTTCGACCTGGATTGTGCAGCAAGCCGAATATGACGCCATGTTCAGCGACGCCAAGCTGGATATCCGCTCGCCCGAGACCTATGGCGAGCTCAAGGGTGCCAAGCGGATCAGGCTCAATAATGAAGACCACGACGTGTTCGGCGACGGCACGGTGATTATCAAAACGGCGCCGGGGCATACGCCGGGACACCAGATGCTGTTTCTGAAACTGGTGCGATTTGGGCCATTGCTGCTGGCGGGTGACCTCTATCATCTGCCCGAAGAGAGGACGCTCGATCGGGTGCCAAGTTTCGACTTCGATGCCGCTATGACGAGGCAGACACGCAGGAAGGTGGAGGAGTTTCTGCACCAGACGGGCGCAACAATGTGGATTCAGCATGATCCGCCAACCTACGCGCGGCTGAAGAAGGCACCCCAGTACTACGAATGATGTCGCCGCAACGGAGCTGAATACATCGAGGCTCAAAGCGACTAAACGCCTGCTTCCAATCGCTGCGCCAAATCCTGCCTTTCCGCAGCTCTGGGCCGGCGACCATCGCTGCACATCGCCGATCAGGCAGGCGTTCTGCTCATCGATCGAAGCGAAGCGCTTGCCATTGAGCGCCGCCTGAGTACGTTGAATCCTCCTTCAATCGTGCCCGGGCGCATACAAGGCCGCCCACCTCACAACGCACGGCGCCACCAACGCCGCTGGCGGGCGATGCCTCAGCGGCCCTGGTCGCCTAGTTCAGGCCTCTCGACC
>JBARIF010000526.1:0-1550 GCA_049799615.1 Terriglobales bacterium | reverse complement strand
GAATTCCGGAGAGGGCGAGATCGACCGCGGCCGCGTCCAATCTTCCAGACGCAATCTCTGTGCGCAGGCTGGCCAGTACGCTGCGAGCGGCGTCGGTCACGGCGGCCGGGCCTTCGCTCGAAATGATTGCGGCCAAAGCGCCGCTGCGCAGCAACTCATCAACGGATGGCAGCTTGCGGTAAAGATCGGTTTTTGAAGTCGTGGACACCGGAACGATTATCCCATTCAGCGCGCTGGAAGCCAAAGGCGATGGAAGGATGCGGCGACGACTGGTTGCGAAGAAACTCAGGTAAGGATTGCGAACGGCGAACCTCAGGCGCTAAAGCGCGATGCATCGCCAATCGCGAAGTGGCACGACCAAGGTCGTGCTCTTCCCAAGGCCGGTTCCGCAAACAAGAGTTCGAGGGGCTGACGTCCGAGGTCTGACGCCCGAAACCGCCCTACGGCACCACGATCCGGCTGCCGATCTCTTCCGGGGCCGCGATTGCGGAGGTCTTCTCGGGAAACTGGGCCAGCAGGAAGTCGGCAAAGGCGCGCGACCTCGGCCTTCCCGAGGTGCGGCCCTGGGCCATGCGCACCATGAACACCAGTGCGCGCAGAACTTCCGAGTCACGCAGCTGCACGTATCCCACATGCTTCTGCTCGGCCTCGCGATATTCCTTGATCATGTTCTGGACTTCCGCCGCCACTGCCTGCTGTGCCGGGCTGGCAATCGGATTCTCGTAATGCAATCCGGAGTTGACCAGGGTTTCCCATGTCTTTGCCAAGGAGGTGAGGGCCGCGATCAGATCGGCGTCCTTCAACCCGCGGTCGGCGCGAACGCTCTTGGAAAGGGCGAAGGTCAGTCCCATGATCAGGTGCTCGTGCTGGTATAGAAACTGGTCTTCGACTTCCACCTGCACGAAAAGGTCGGCGGGGTTGAGGTCGGCCAGGCGGCGCGGCTTCTCATGCTCGCGGGCCTGCTGCAGATAGGCGCAATCACTGGGACAGTCGAGCGTCACCTCGCGCTGCTCGCCACAGCACTGCGGGCAAATGCGGCCGTGGATAGCCGGACAGAAGCGCTTCTCCTTACGTTTCTCGCAAATCGCACAACTCACGGGACAAGTCTCCGGAAACCATTATGACATCAAGCCAGGCAGGAAAACCTTGCGGGAAGCCATGGCGCGCTCTCATGGTTCCAGCGGTCAAATGGCCATTTTGGGACATCGACCCGCGCGCGAAGTCGATTTTTGGTGGTCTTTCTCGTGTCCGCAACAAAGGAATCCGCATAAAATGGGGCTGAAAACGGTACTTTTCCACAGAACACTGGTATAAGATAGCGCTCACCGCAGGAAAATTTTAGGGAATTCAGAGGAGGTTTCATGGCTTCAGGCATGACCAAGACACAACTCGTCCGCCATCTGGCCGAGAAGATCGAAGTGAACAACAAGACCGCAGCATCGTTTCTCGAGCACCTCACCGACACGGCTGTCAAAGAGACCAAGAAGAACGGCATCTTCGTGATCCCCGGACTGGGCCGGCTGGTAAAGGCGCATCGCAAGGCCCGCATG
>JBARIF010000525.1:0-4346 GCA_049799615.1 Terriglobales bacterium | reverse complement strand
GCACCGGGGCCTGCAAGCTGAAAGTCTGGGGTCCCGGCGGCGTGTAAAGTGAGCGCCAGCCGGCCGTATCAGGGGTCGCGTCCCGGCCCGCAAGCGATGGGCTGGCTGTCGGGTGGGCGCTGATCTCAACCGCGAACTGCGGCACGGGGCGCGCCTTCATCAGCGCGGCGCGCACCGACTCACGCACGAAATCATGCATCACGCTCTGCTGGCGAAAACGCACTTCGGTCTTCGAGGGATGCACATTGACGTCCACCTCGCCGCTGGGCAGATCGAGAAACAGCAGCACCACCGGGAAAACCGTCGGCGGCAGGATGTTGCGGTAGGCCTCGATGATGGCGTGCTGGATGAGGCGGTCGCGGATCAGGCGTCCATTCACGAAAACGTAGATCGAGTTGCGGTTCAGTTTCTGGATTTCGGGCTTGGAAACGAAGCCGTGCACGTGGAATTCGCCGAAGTCCGGAGATTCAGAAATCTGGGATTCGGGAATACCTTCTTCACTTCCATTTCCGGCCTCTTTTTCGGGTGCCGGCCTTTCGCGGGCGGGGGCGCCCGCGCCACATTCTTCTTTGCGGCGCCAGGGCGGTGGCTGCGGCAGACCGATGCATTCCAGCGGCTGCACCGCGGCGATGGGAATCAGCTGGTCGAGAACTTCCTGGCCGAAGACCTGGTACACACGCTCGCGGTATCCCGCGACCGGCGGGGCAATCAGCATGGCGTGGGTGGCGGAGTGCAGTTCGAAATGCTTGTCGGGATGGGCCAGGGCGTAGTGCGTTACCAGAGAGGCGATATGGGAAAGTTCAGTGGATTCAGCCTTGAGGAATTTTTTTCGCGCCGGAATATTGAAGAAAAGGTCGCGGACCGCGATGGAAGTCCCCACCGGCAGACCGCCTTCTTCCACCTTGGAAATCTTGCCGCCATTGATTTCGACAATCGTTCCGGAGGCCTCATCGGGAGCGCGAGTCTCGAGTCGCAGACGGGAAACCGAGGCGATCGAAGGCAGCGCCTCTCCCCTGAAGCCGAGCGTGGCCACACTCAGCAGGTCGGCTGCATTCTTGATTTTCGAGGTGGCGTGGCGCTCGAAGGCCAGCAGGGCATCGTCGCGCACCATGCCGCAGCCGTTGTCGGTGATCTGGATGAGCTTCTTGCCCCCGGCCTCGACCTGGATCTGCATGCGGGTAGCGCCGGCATCAAGCGAATTTTCGAGCAGCTCCTTGGCCACCGAGGCAGGTCGCTCCACTACTTCGCCGGCGGCGATCTGGTTGGCGACATTTTCAGAAAGAACGTGGATTCTGCCCATGGGGAGCGTTTCTGATTCAAAGTCAGTGTCGCAGATGAAGGGCTGAGGACGCAAAGCACGAACAGTCCGGAGTGGCTTGGGAAGAGCGCGAGATTATTCGAGCCGGAGCGTCCAGAGACGATTTGGGAAGGGTACGGTTCTGAGGATGCGGAAGACTCGCAAAATGTCGGCCCTTCTGTGGAAGAGCGGCCCTTCAGGGCCGCGTAAGTCGTGAGGAATGTGTGCGGGCTTTAGCCCCCGTGGCCGCTTGTCCGGGCAAAGTGGTTTTTCCGCACCCCTCTTCAGTCGTGCCACTAGCCGCGGGAGTGATTGCGGTTTCAGCCGCTGTGGCGTGCTTTCCTGTCTTGGGCGGCAGGGCAATGGTCGAAGATCGTCGGCGGCCCGGGATCAAGCGGACGCCAGCGGCTAAAGCCGCGGCGCTCCCCTGCCTTGTGTGGCACGACTGAAGTCGTGCCCTTCCACAACAACCTTCCGAAAAAGCCCTTCCTCAAGAGGCCCACCGAAGTCGTGCTCTTTGGCTTGAAGTGACTTTTCGGAATTCTTACTGACGGAACTCGACCGACAGCGTGGTTTCCACCGGCGCCGGTTCGCCCTGGACGCGATAGGGACGGAAGCGCCACCACCGGGCTGCGTCCATGGCGGACGTCACCAGGCCGTCGGGGCCGCTCACCGGACGAATGTTGACCACGGTGCCGTCAGCGGCAATGATCGCGTCGAGCATTACCACGCCCTGTAGGTTGGTCCGACGAGCCGCTTCCGGATACAACGGCTCTACCCGGCGGACCAGCAACCGCTCCATCACTTCGGCAGGGACTTTGGCGGAGGGCGGCCGCGCATGCACATCTTTTCTGGTCATGCGTGCTTCCAATTGTTGCCAGCCCCGGTGCCATTGCCACAACGCCCAGCCTCCCACGACCAGTAAGAGGGCCAGGGTAAGCCGCAGCAGACGTTCCATGGCCAGATTACGCGCGGGCGTGGACCTGGGCAGCCGGCGTGCCTGTACACCCCCAGCCGGGATGCGCTGGGGTGCCGTCAGCCGGGCTGAAGGGGAGGCAGAAACCGCTGCCTTGGGCGCCAGCGTAGAGGGCAAAGGCTGGGACGTCCCTGCCCAGCTGCGAATCATCGATTTTTGGTCGCCCGAAAGCCCCAGAAATTCGAAGCCGCAACGCAGCTGGTTGTGGTGTCGTACTACGGCTTTGGTCTGCAGGGCGCGGCTGGCATTGGGCAACTGCAACTCGACTGCAACCCATTCGCCAGGTTGAAGTTCGGCGGCCAGCACCGCGGCTACCCCGCCTTCACCGATGTCGAGGGAGCGCCCCGGAATGCTGGCCGGCGCGCCGGCGCGCAGCACCGTGATGTCCACAGGGATGGCCACCGGGTAGCGAGGAATGCGCCGGCGGACTCCGCTCAAGCCCGATGCAGGGTGCCCCGAAGCGCTCATATTTCACGCGATACGTTGCTCACGCGGTACGGTCTGACTCGACGTCTGACTCGAAAATGGCCGGCTCGATCTGAGCCGTAGGGTCCAGGGTAGCGATGAGTGTCCCGCCGCTCCCGGTCAGCACAGGCAGAACGCCCATGCCTTCATGCGCTCTAACAAAGCTACAGCCCGAAGCAAGGCTCCGGGCCGGATTCATTCGCCGCCTGCCCCTTGGGACAGGCCTCACGCCCACAACTCGGCTAGGGCCAGCGCTTGGCGGTGTCTTCCCATCCGGCGGCGCGAGCGGCCTGCGGGGCCGCATTGACCGCCGTCTGGGGGATGCGGATGGGCTGCTGCGATCCAGTTGATGGAGCCAAAGTCGGCTTGTTGTCATTGCCGGCTTCCTTGTCTTCGGACAGAAGCGGCGCAGCGACACGCAACGCCTCTACTTCTTTTTCCAACCGGGAAAGCTCAAGCTCTTTTTGCCTCAAGACTTCATAAACATTCTTCATGCGTCAGCACCTGGCGAGCCTATCGAAATTCGGACAAGTAAGTCGAACTTTATCAGTTGTCTCCGTTTTGTCAAGAAGTAAGACCGGACTGGAGTGTTCTAAAAGGACACGCCCAGAAGACGGTACTGGTTACTTCCCAATCTCTCTTGCTCTGGCTGCAACCGCAAAGTAGTGTCGGCGTCAGATGAGGACGGGCGTCTCGCCCGTCCAGCCGGGCGGGGACTCCCAGCTCCATCGGACGCCGATGCCACTTTGCGGTTCAGGCTCGATCGCGGATCAAGCTCGGCACTGATTTTACATCTCTGCGCTTAACCTTTCACCGGTCACCACGTCTAAGCCAGCATGTGCGCCCCCGGGGCGTCTGCTGGGTAGCAGCATTTGCATCGCGCAATTTTTCTGGAACCAGTAGCCGAGTCCTCGCGTATCACACATCAAGGCGCGGTGTAGCTGCAGCACGGGGCGCCGCAAAAAGCGCAGGAGGCAGACGGGAGTGAGCTCCGGAGGGTGGGTCATGGACATTGGGCGAGGCAGTAGCAACGGCGCGGGAAACCGAAGTCTTCCTGGCAGTTCGGATCCTCATGTTCAGGAAGTTGTGAAAGCGGCGCACGAAGAGTTGCGCCAGCTCATGCGCCAGCGCGCTGATGTGATGAAGCGCATCGGCACGGTGAAACAGACCATCGTGGGACTGGCCAACCTGTTCGGCGATGAAGTGCTAAGCGAAGAATTGCTGGAGCTGGTGGATCGCAAGAGCGGTGGACGCCAGCCGGGATTCACCAAGGCCTGCCGCATGGTCTTGATGGAAGCGGCGCGACCTCTGGGCGCGCGCGAGGTGTGCGAGCACATTCAGCAGCGCATTCCGCCGGTATTGCTGCGCCACAAAGACCCGCTGGCTTCGGTGACCACTGTCCTCAACCGTCTGGTGGAATACGGCGAAGCCCGGACTGTAGTGCGGGAAAACGGGCGCCGGGCATGGCAATGGGTCGCGGATCCTGGCGACAGCGGCTTCGGTCACTCCCGCAACCTTCCCAGTGTGTAGAGCGACCCTCGGCGCTTCCGTGGAAGAGCGGCCCTTCAGGGCCGCGTAAGTCGTGAGTAATATGTGCGGGCTTTAGCC
>JBARIF010000524.1:0-2276 GCA_049799615.1 Terriglobales bacterium | reverse complement strand
GCCCGTATTATGAAGCAGGTACTGGAACGCCGCAGAAGAGCTAAAAGCTAGAGACTTCTACTCCCATGTGCTTTCCTGACCACCGCAGTCGCACGCGCTTCGTTCCATAGTCGAACGCCCTGGAAATTGTCTGTCCGGGTTTCTCCAACCCCCAGTAATGCTGCAGAAAAAGCGGTATTCCAGCAATCCGTTTGAGCAGGTTTTTTCCGCGCATCGCACGCTGATATTGGGGATAGAGAGCCCGCACGGTCTGACTCAATCCCGGGGACCCCAGCTGTTTGAGGTAAAACTGATATTCGAGCTCTTCCATGGGCGTGACCGCCGTGGACTGCAGTTTCTGTATTACCTCGCGGGGTACTGGAGCGCCCACGGTTTCGACCAAATATCGCAAGGCGTCGCGAAGCGAAGGAATGACCCGGCAGGTGGCTGCGATCCGCAGCAGGCGCCGCCAATCGATCGTGGACGATTCCAGCACGCAACAGGCGTCGACCACCCAGCGTAAAGGTGGAACATCGTCCCACGTCACTCCATGAACGCAGGCGTGCAGCAACTGGTCGGTAGCGCACAGGGCACGGGTGGAGTTCCCCTCGAACTCGACCGGGACAGAAGCCTCCCAAAACGGCTGGTCGGCCTCGCGATAGCAAGCCCGGAACAAGACGTGCCAATGGAGGTCAATACGCTCTTGAGTTTGCCGCGTAAAATCGGCGGAATGCCGGTACGACAGAAAGAACGATCCCAAACTAACCGCGGGCAACGTATTACGCGACCAGCCCTGGGCCTCCAGGAGCGAGACCGCATCCAGCGCTCGTTCCTCGGGAACCAGAATGTCGAGATCCTGCATGGGACGGAGCCCAAAATCGCGGTAGTGCAACAAGGTCAAGGCTGCGCCCTTCAACAGCAGGGTGGGGATACCGGCGTTGTGAAACATGGCCAGCACAGGGGCCACCCGGCGGAATAGCAGGTGGTTCTCGCACCAGGCCCGCCGGTTCACGCCCCGGAGTCTCATCAGGACCGGGTCCTGGTAGCCGAGTCTCTGCAAGTTGCGACAGGTCATCGGCAGCAGACGATAGGAGCCACTATCCAGCCGATCGAGCCCGTCCTGCCCGAACCATTCTCGCCATGCTTCCAAAGCCTCCTCGGTCTTTAGCAGGGTCGCTTTGAGGAGCAACTCCTGAAGGGGCGTAGGCCAGCAACCGCCCGCCGAATCAGTAATACGCATAAGAGCGTTAATATATCGCTTCGCGGCAAAATGTACACGCCCAATCCCGCGCCAGAAGCGCTCCCCCGGCAGTCTGCTAGAATCCTCGCTGGCCCGGAACCTGACCTGCAACATGCCTGGCACCCAACGAAATAGGCATCTGTCCTGGCAAGATTTCACCCAGTTGAGGGCCCTGCCTCCGCCGGTCGGTGAGCTTACCGGAGACCCTCTGGCTCGCCTGGGTATCAGTGCCGACGAATTCGCCGACTCATCAGGCCCCATTCAATTCCTGGGCAAGGCCCAGTACCTGAACGACGCCCGAGCCGTGGTCACTCACATGGTGGACGACTCCAGCGAGTATCTGCCCACCTGCCTCGACGTTCTGGACAAGTACGGCGTCAAGGCGACTGCCTTTGTCAGTACCGGGTTCAGATCGCTTATGCCGAAGCTCTGGCCTCGTCTTCGTCAGGCTGTTGCCGATGGTCACGAAGTCGGTTCGCACTCCCGACGGCATCCCTGCCGCACTCCGGATACGGCTTTCTCCTGTTTCCGTTCCCTTACCTGGGATGAGATCGACGGGTCCCGAAAAGACATTCTTGAGAACACTCCTCAATCCTACGTTTGGAGTTGGGCCTATCCCTGCGGGCATTGCGCGAACCATCAGTTCATCCAGCGCAAGATCGCACTCGCGGGATATCTGGTAGGCCGGGCCTATCCGGAGGAATTACAGGGTCGGCACGTCGTTCCTGACCTCCAGACCTATGACACAAATCCTTATGCTGCCCGCTACACCCAGGTGGTACAGAAGAGCTATACCAAGCTGGTACCGCATAAGGGCGAAGTAACGGTTTCAGGATTAACCGACGTATCACGGATGAACGACAAGTTCGATGAAGTGCACGCTGGCGGCGGGATTTACAGCTTCCTCTCCCATCCTCAGATGCTTGACTTCGGCCCTGACAATTTCTACGAACGCCATTTGGCCCACCTCGGAAGCCGCGATGACATATGGTACGTCCCCATAGGACCCCTGTACGCGTACCGCAGCCTAGCCGAACAGACGCGGGTGCAAGTGCTG
>JBARIF010000523.1:0-1536 GCA_049799615.1 Terriglobales bacterium | reverse complement strand
TGGGGCACGCGCCTGGCGGCAGCGGAACAAATACGCGGCGGCGTCACCACTTTCGCCGACATGTATTACTTCGAAGATGCCGTGGCCGAAGAAACCAAAGCGGCCGGCATGCGCGGTGTGCTGGGCGAAACCTTCATCGATTTTCCCGCGCCCGACAACAAGAGCGAAGCCGAAATGCTGGCTTATAGCGAGAGGTTCTTGAAGAGGTGGCAGGGCGATCCGCTGATCCACGCCGCCGTAGCGCCCCATTCGATCTACACCTGCTCGCAGAAAACGTTGCAGGACGCAGCGGCATTGGCGCGCAAATACCATGCGCCCATCCTGATTCACACTTCCGAAATGAAAAAGGAGTGGGAAGACAGCCTGAAGAACAACGGAATGTCACCGGTGCAGTATCTGGACAAGATCGGCCTGCTCGGCCCGGACGTGGTTTCCGCCCACTGCATCTTCGTGGACGCGGCCGATGAGAAAACTCTGGCGCAGAAACAGGTGGGCTGCGTGCACAACCCCTCCAGCAACATGATGCTTGCCAGTGGTGTTTCGCCCGTCGCCGACTTGCGCGCCGCGGGAGTGGCCGTCGGACTGGGCACCGACGGCCCTGCCGGAAGCAACAACGATCTTGATCTCATGGAGGAAATGGATTTGGTGGCGAAGCTGGCCAAGATTACCAAGATGGACCCTCTTGCGATGCACGCGAAGTCGGTGGTCGAGATGGCCACCATCGACGGCGCCCGGGCGCTGCACATGGAAAAGGAAATCGGTTCACTGGAGCCGGGGAAGAAGGCCGACTTCATTCTCATCAGCCTGGACGAACCCCATGCCGTGCCCATGTATAACATCTACGCGCAACTGGCCTACGCGCTCAAAGGCAGCGATGTTGAAACGGTAGTCATCGGCGGGCGCATCGTCATGCGCGACCGCAAACTGCTTACGGTCAATGAGGAGGAAGCGATCGCGAAGGCGCGCCAGTACAAGAAGAGCATCGCCGCGTCGTTAGGGTTGTAGCATCGGCGCCGGAGAGGCGCGTTGGGCATGCGAGACGTCCGCCAGACGGCTAGCGGGACAGTCGAGACTTGATCAATCCGGTAACTTGTCCACCAGATCGCGCGCACTCCGGCCAGTCGCCACGGTCACCAAGTCCCGTCCTGCTGACTTCGAATGATACAGACATTGATCCGCTGCCTTAAGCAATTCCTCTGAGCTGTCTCCATGCTCAGGAAAGGTGGCCACGCCTATGGAAAGGGTGATGGTGCCCAGAGCGTGGTTCTTGTACTGAATATGTAGTTTCTTTACCGCCTCGCGCAGTGCGTTGGCGCGAATGACGGCGTTCTCCGCTGAAGACTCGGGCAGGATAATGCCGAACTCCTCTCCCCCATAACGACAGATCACGTCGTCCACCCGGAAAAGCTTGCGGAAAAGGTCTGCGATCGATCGCAGCACCACATCTCCCGCATCATGACCAAACGTGTCGTTGAAGCGCTTGAAATGGTCGAGGTCGATGAAAAGCACCGATACCGGATGGTTCTTGCGGACGGC
>JBARIF010000522.1:0-22108 GCA_049799615.1 Terriglobales bacterium | reverse complement strand
CGAAGTTCGACATGGCGTATTACCTCAATCGCCACATCCCCTTGGTTCGTCAACTGCTGGGATCGGCCTTGAAGGCAGTATCGGTCGAGCACGGGATTTCGGGCGAGGAGCCGGGATCGCCTGCTCCGTATGTCACAACCTGTCATCTTCTGTTTGACTCAGTTCAAGGCTATCAAACGAGCTTCGGCCCGCACGCGCACGAGATCATCGAAGATATCCCGAAGTACACGGACTCCCAGCCCTTCATTCAGATCGGGGAAGTCAAACTCTAGCCATGGCTAAAATGGGCGGATGGTTTCGGAAGCGGCAGAGTGCTCGAGATCCCGAGGCGGTGGGCCTATGTGCACGTTGACGGTTGTCACCGGCAGCGACACGTACCTCATGGCGATGAATCGTGACGAGAAGATCGCACGAGGCGCAGGAGCGCCTCCCGAGATGCATGAATTCGATGGCACCAAGGCCATCTATCCCAGCGACGGCGACGGTGGCACATGGTTTGCCACCAACGAATATGGAATCGCGCTCGCACTGCTGAATTGGAATGACGTCACTCCCCACGGCATACATGCCAAGACTCGGAGCAGAGGACGAGTGATCCCGGCTCTCATTGATTCGCGCTCTCTACGGGATTTGCATGCGGTGTTCAGGGTTTCTAACTTCACCGGAATGCTGCCCTTTCGGTTGGTTGGTGTCTTTCCTTCCGAACGGGAGATTTGGGAGTGGCGTTGGGACTCGACCCAACTCGAGTTTCAGGTTCATGAATGGAAGTCCCGCCACTGGTTTTCCTCGAGCCTGTCGGACGATCGCGCCGGAAGCTTGCGTGGAGCTACATGCCGTGACGCTCAGCTTGAATCGACTGCCGGCTCTGTGCGCTGGCTGCGAAGACTTCACGCGTCGCACCACAGTGGCCCAGGACCGTTCAGTTTGTGCGTTCACCGCGAGGACGTGAAGACGCTGAGTTATAGCGAGGTCATGGTCACGCCTGAACACGTACAGATGGGTCATTTCCGCGGCAGCCCTTGCACAATGACTCAGATTCATCCGATATAAATTGAGAGAGCCGACTGCCTGGATCCGGCTGTATAGGGCATCGGCCGTTCAGCGATTTGAAATCATGCCCCTCGCGATGGAACTCGACTCTGTTCAACCAAGACGGTCGTTCACTGGCGCCCTGAGTCGAGCGCGTGGCGAATTCTTTGGGTGGTTGAAGCGTTGGTCCCGCTGGGAGTTCTGGCCTCCCTATTTGTTTTATCCGCCGGTGGTTGCCTACATCGCTTATCTCGGAATCAGGTTCCGAAGTTGGACATTGTTTACGGCGGCCAATCCAGCGATTCCGGCGGGCGGATTCGTGGGCGAGTCCAAATATCAGATCCTGGAGCAATTGAAGAACGCCGCTCAATGGTTGCCGTGTTCCACTCTTCTGGCATGTGGAAGCCCCTCCCAACGCCTTGCTGAAGCTCAAGAATTCATGCGGCGGCACGGGCTGCAGTTTCCGGTCGTGGTGAAACCTGATGCTGGGCAGCGTGGCTCGGGGGTGGCGATCGTCCGCTCGCCGGAGCAATTGTGCGAGTATCTGACGTGCTCCTCGTTCCCGGCAATCTTGCAGGAGTATGTCCCCGGCGAGGAGTATGGGGTCTTTTATTATCGTTACCCAGGTAGCGAGCGAGGTCGAGTCTTCTCGGTCACTGAGAAGAGAATGCCCGTTCTTCTCGGGGATGGAAAGCGTACGTTGGAAGAGTTGATCCTCACGGATGACCGAGCGGTTTGTATGGCAGATTTCTACCTACGCAAGAATTCAGAGCGGATTCAAGAGGTGCCCGCGGCGGGAGAGAGAGTACAACTGGTTGAGATCGGGACCCATTGCCGGGGCGCCATCTTTCTCGACGGAGTCGAGACGATTACCCCACATTTAGAAGAAGCTATCGACCGCATCGCCAAGACCGTTGACGGCTTCTTTTTCGGGCGCTTTGACATTCGGGTTCCTTCGCGACAGGAACTCATGGAAGGTCGCAACATGAAGATTGTGGAGCTCAACGGTGTGACGTCGGAAGCAACCCACATCTACGATCCTAAGCTCAGTCTCTTCCACGCCTATCGTGTGTTATTTGAACAGTGGCGAATCGCTTTTGAAATTGGGAAGCTCAACCGCATGCGGGGCGTCCGACCAACTTCTGTCGCTCACCTTCTCAGTCTGACTCGTGAGTATCGCCGCGCGGCACGGGGCCATCCGGAATGACTTGGAGGGGTAGCTCGATTCTTTGGCTTCCCCCTTCACGCACAGTGATGGCTTGTGCGGGGATCTTCCTAAGCGTCTCAGCTGTTTGTCAGTCGGACCCTGCTGCGTTGATGCCAGGCTGCCTCCCGAGGAATCAGCAAGCGGTCCTGGCGGAGCCTACTCCAACGCGCACCTTTGGCAGTAAACGAGAACAGGGAGACCCTGGAATTGGCCCAGTAGGCACAGTACTTCAGGAGATACAGGACACTTCATACCCGGAGCTAGTGCACGTCGATCTTCGCGTGCGCTCTTTTCGCAGTCGATCGGACTATTTTCGGACACGCTTCAGTTTGTCTCGGTTCCTCCTACCGATGCGAATGAGATACTTCGTGGACGTCAACCCCGCGCTATTTCAAGGGCAAGCGCCCTCAGATGGCGTTTGTGCGATTCTGGCTCATGAGCTGGTGCACGTCGTTTCTTTGAGTCGTGGCAACCGCATTCGTCGCCTCGGTCTGGTCCGGTTGCTATCCAAGGGACAGACCGCGAAGTTTGAACGCCGCGCCGACCTCGAAGCCATCCATCGTGGTTACGGAGACGGCCTGAAGAACTATCGCACCTGGGTCTACGTTCACATTCCGCCAAGCAAACTCCAAGAAAAGCGGCGCAACTATTTTTCTCCGGAGGAGATTACCGCCATCGAGAAGAAGCTGCTGGAACAACCTGATGTCTGGATTGAGCCGGTATAGCCTTATGCCACCTCGCAAAATACCTTGATGGCCCCATTCGGCGAAGTGAGTTTCTGGAACAATTCACTGTAGTTCTCCAGGCCCTTCACGGGGTCGGTGAGAAGCTTACTGAGCCATCCCGGATACTCTGCTTCCGCCTGGGCCATGTCGCCCACACCCATCTCGAAGTATTCCCGATTGGCGTTCACGGTCCCGACCATGACCTTGTTGCCGAGAACAAATTCGAGATTGATCCGGTCCGCAGGAATTTGGATCATCTTGTCTCCGCCCGTGACACTGGCGAGTACCAGCACGCCGTTCTTGCCAAGAGCTTGCATACTGTCGAAAACCACCGCAGAGTTACCGGTGCCTTCGAAGACCAGGTCGAATGGGCCGTATTCCTTGGCCGCGTCGGCTATGGGTATGTCCTTTGTCGACAAATATCGTGCTCCGAGTTCTTCGATCAGATTCGAGTTCAGGTATGGTTTCGGAGTACGGCCAAATGTGGTCACGTCCAGTCCCTTCAAACGCAGGACCATTGTGGCCAACAGGCCGATGGTTCCGGCACCCATCACCGCAGCCTTGCGTGGGCGCCACACTTTGAGCCGCCGCTGGATCTCGTAAGCCTGGTGGATTCCTTTCTCGACGACGGTCGTGGGCTCTAACAGCACGCCGACGTGCTTGAGACCCTTCGGCACTTTAACAATGAATTCGACGTCATCGACATAGTGTTCCGTCAGGTATCCATGGCGCAGGTTGATGCCACGCTCGTAATACGTGTCATCGGTGGTCATGTCGTTGGTGCCGATCAGGTCATAGATGCTCTTGCCCGGCCGGCGGACGGTAGCTACCACGTAGTCGCCAGGCTTCACTTCGGTTACATTCGGGCCGACGGCTTCCACCTGGCCGAAGCCCTCGTGGCCAATGACCAGAAAGTCGTATCCGGGAGGCGCTGCGCCGTACTCGGCGGCATTGATCTCTTTGTCGGTGCCGTCCACCCCGACGCGTAAAACTTTGACGAGCACTCCACGGCCATTCGGAACCTGATCCACGGAAGGTTTTGGCAAATCCGCCACGTGGACGCTGTTGGGCTTTCCTGGGAACACACTAATCGCTTTCATTGCCATTTCTCCTTTATAAATTCAGTCTGCGGCTACCTCGGCAACCGCCGATTCGGTTTGCTTGCGTTCACGGGATTCTCCGCTCTGTTGCATTAGCTTGGTGACGACCCCGGTCCACCCGGTCTGATGGCTGGCTCCCACTCCCGCCCCGGAGTCGCCGTGGAAATATTCGTGAAAGAGAACCAGGTCACGCCAGTGCGGATCGGTTTGGAATTTTTCGAGATTGCCGAACACCGGGCGGCGGCCATGTTGGTCCTGCAAGAAGATGTTCGTCATACGGCGCGACAATTCTCCGGCCACTTCCCAGAGGCTCATCATGTTCCCTGAGCCGGTGGGGCACTCGACCTTGAAGTCAGGTCCGAGATAGTGATGAAACTTCTGCAGCGATTCGACCAGCAGGTAGTTCACTGGGAACCAGATCGGCCCGCGCCAATTGGAGTTTCCGCCGAACAGTCCCGTCGAAGATTCGCCTGGCTCATAGTCGACGCGATGTTCCATACCATTGACTCCGAGCTTGTATGGGTTGTCGCGATGGAACTGTGAGAGTGCGCGAATGCCATACGGCGAGAGGAACTCACGCTCGTCCAGCATGAACTTCAGAATGCTGCGGAGCTGGTCTTGGTCCGCGATGGACAGCAGTCTGCGTTCCCGCATGCCCTCGGTCCGCATGCAAGCCAGGTTTTCGGTGAGATCTGGACGGTTATCGATGAACCATTCCAGCCGCCGCTTGAAATCGGGGAGCTTGTCGAGAACTTCCGGCTCCAGCGTTTCCACGGCGAACAACGGGATCAATCCCACCATCGAGCGAATCTTCATTGGGAACTGGTTGCCATCGGGAAGCTTTAGCACGTCGTAGAAGAAGCCGTCTTCCTGGTTCCACAGCCCCATACTGTCGTGGCCGCGATGGCTCATCGCATGGGCGATGTAGATGAAGTGTTCCCAGAACTTGCTGGCCACGTCTTCGTAACAAGGCTCTTCTTTCGCCAGTTCGAGCGCGATCGCGAGCAGGTTCAGGGTGTACATTGCCATCCAGCTGGTTCCGTCCGATTGTTCGATGTAACCACCAGTAGGCAGGGGAGCGCTGCGGTCAAACACGCCGATGTTGTCCAGACCAAGAAAGCCGCCCTGGAAGATATTCATGCCCTCTGCGTCCTTGCGGTTCACCCACCAGGTGAAATTGAGCATCAGCTTGTGAAAGACACGCTGCAGGAAGGCGCGGTCCCCTTTGCCCTTACGCTTCTTGTCAATCTTGTAGACGCGCCATGCTGCCCATGCATGCACCGGAGGGTTGACGTCGCCGAATGCCCACTCATAAGCCGGGATCTGCCCATTGGGGTGCATGTACCACTCGCGCAGCATCAACGTGAGCTGCTCCTTCGCGAAGTCGGAATCCACGAGCGCAAGCGGAATGCAGTGAAAAGCCAGGTCCCAGGCGGCATACCACGGGTATTCCCACTTGTCCGGCATGGAGATCACGTCGGCGTTATATAAGTGGGTCCACTCGTGGTTGCGGCCCTTCTTGCGTTCCTGGGGTGGGGGAGGATTGCCCGGATCGCCTTGCAGCCAGTCTTTGATGACGTAGTGATAGAACTGCTTGGACCACAACATGCCCGCGAAACCTTGGCGCATGACGTTCTGCGCATCCGCTGAAAGGTCTTGGGGAATGACTGTGCCATAGAACTCGTCCGCTTCGCGCTGGCGCAACGCAAATGTCTTGTCGAAGCTGGCGAAGGCGTTCTTGCCTTTGAAGTCGGAGTCAGCCAGGCGCAAGCGGACCACGACCGTCTCGCCCGCGCCCACCGTGAGCTTGTAATGCGCCGCAGCTTTCGTCCCGGCATGCTCCGGATTGACCGCCTCCGTGGCGCCGTGCACAACGTAGTCGTTGATGCCGTCTTTTACGTAAGCCGTGCGGTTCTCAACTCCGAAGAGTCGGCGCGCATTGGTTTCGTTCTCCGTGAACAGCAACTCCGGAGAGCCTTCGCAGTGCAGCCAGCGGTTTCCGGGCTGGTTGTGGTTCAGTTCAATCACCGGGTTCGGGCTGACGCGCGCCTGGTGCAACTCCGGCCGTCGGGTCGACTTTCCCCAGGACCAGGTATTGCGGAACCACACCGTCGGGAGCAGGCGCAGGTTCGCAGCTTCGGGACCACGATTCGAGACCGTGATCTTGATCAGGATGTCTTCGGCATCGGCCTTGGCATATTCGACGAACACATCGAAGTAGCGATCATCGTTGAATACTCCGGTATCGAGCAGTTCAAACTCGGGCTGGTTCTTGCCGCGGTTTCGGTTTTCGGCCACCAGCTGTCCGTAGGGAAACTCCGCCTGCGGATACTTGTAGAGGTACTTCATGTACGAGTGAGTCGGTGTCGAGTCGAGGTAGAAGTAGTACTCCTTCACGTCCTCGCCGTGATTGCCTTCATTTCCGGTCAGGCCAAAGATGCGCTCCTTCAGGATGGGATCGTGCTCGTTCCACAGCGCCACGGCGAAGCAAATCATCTGTTTCCGGTCGCTGATTCCAGCCAATCCGTCTTCGTTCCAGCGATACGCGCGTGACCGGGCGTGGTCGTGTGACACGTATTCCCAGGCGTTGCCGTACGGGCTGTAGTCCTCGCGCACCGTGCCCCAGGCACGCTCGCTCAGGTAGGGTCCCCAGCGCTTCCAGTGCTTACGGCGCGCTCCAGATTCTGATAATCGGATCTCTTCCTGCGTCATGAGAATTCTCCGCTTCCTTCGCAAATCAGCCTTATCAAACAAGCGAACTCATCTGAAAGCTGCAAATCGCCGCGCCGAGGTCCGATCCCGGTATCGTTCACCGGATCGTCGATGCCTGGGTCGGTCACCGACAATTTGGACGGCGCATCGTAAGGAATATCCAGGTGCCAGTCCGTTGGTGACAATGCGGATTGGGCGTTGCTTGCACTCACATTTCCCCCTACTGCTGCTCAAGTTCGATCGCGTGGCCGTCGGGATCGCGTACCAGAAGTGCTTTCTTGAACCCTGGCTCTCCCGTTGGATTCGCAACTACGCCAGAAGAAACAAAGGTTGCTTTGCTGGCCTGCAGCGGACGAGCTGCCGCATCAGCGTCCGTCGTGATCAAGATCGTGTGCCGGTGGACGATATCGTTGGCATGTTCATCGCCGGGGAAAGGCCGTCCATCCCGGGGCGCGAGATACTCCAGCAACTCAATCCCGGGTCCGGTGGTGCCGCGCAGTGCGGTAATCCGTAAACGGGCGCCGAATACGTTGTTCAGATGCTCCTGCTCGGTTCCGTAGTTCTCGCTCTCTCCCGCCACACGCAGCCCCAGCACGTCCCGGTAAAACTTCAGGCTGACATCGGTGTCCCATACCACGATCGCAGTGTGATCGATACCGAGGAACAACTTGTTGGTCGGTCGGTGCCACTTTTCGGCGCCTTTGTCGGGTGGAAACTGAAGAACTTCCACCGGATGCTCGTCCGGGTCCTTGAAATAGAAGGCCGAGATGCCGGCGGCGTTTTTGTTCCAGTTCGGAAGCCTCTGCGGCCCGGAAGAAGCATGTTCAACTTTGTACTGCCGCAGCCGGGCGTACGCCTGGTCCATGTCGCTGACAATGATCGCGATGTGTTGAAACCAGCGATCGTTGCTGCGCGAATCAACAGGAATTGGCCGACCTTTGGGCGCGAGGTATTCTGTTAGCTCGATGAATTCGTCGCCGAGCCTCATTCGCACTACGCGCATTCGCAAACCGAATAGACCTTCGAGGTGCTCGTAGCTCTCCCCGGCGACCTCGGTGTCCGATACCTTCTCGAACGTGAGCACCTTGGAATAGAAATCCACTGCGCGATCCATGTCGGAGACGGTGATCCCGACCGCGTCTACGCCGTCCACCAGAGCGGTATGCTGCTGGGCAACGGCTTGCCCGCTGAAGATCTGAGGAACCGCCAGGACCAACGACAACACCCAGACCGTCAACAGGCCCTGTTGCGGACGACGTAGTTGAGAGGGCGACCTCATGTCTCGATTCACCTGGTCACCGCAAATTCGCGCTGCTGATTCCGATCTTTCGCCGTCTCTGATACTCCTAAGCGTTTTATCAGGTGGTCACCCACCCGCAGCGCATTGGCCATGATCGTCAGTGCAGGATTCACGGCAGCGCTCGAAGGGAAGAAGCTTCCGTCCACCACGTAGAGATTGTCGAGATCGTGTGCCTTGCAGTTTGGGTCCAGAACCGAGGTTTTCGGATCGTGTCCAGATCGAATGGTGCCGTTCTGGTGGGCCACTCCGGCGAGCGGAATTCTCTGTCCGACGTACAGGTTGCGCCCGAAGAGCCCTTGATGGCACTCGTGGCCGTGCATCGCGCAGTTGGTCTGCTTCATGGCTTGCTTCAGCTTCGCTTGCAGCCTCTCGTGCGCCTCCAGATTGTTCGGCGTGTATGTCAAAACGATCTTTCCGTCTCGACCGATGGTGACCCGGTTGTTCGGATCGGGCAGATCCTCAGAGGTGAGCCAGAAATCCAGCGAGTGCTTGGCCATCAGTTCCAGAGTAAAGTTTGGGGCGATCGCCGGCGCGCCGGCTTTGAGTGTGATGGCGTCCAGTTTGCCAACAAACGAGATGTGCCCCATGGGGTACTCGAAGTCTTTCGAGCCGAAGTAGAAGTCATTGACGCCCAGCGTCTTTTGAAAGACCGTTGGATTGGGACACTTGGAAATGGCCATCATTACCGAATTGGTGTGTCCCATGTAGTGGCGGCCCACGATGTCCGAACTGTTGGCCAGCCCGCGTGGGTGCTTCTCGTTGGCGGAGCGCAACAGCAGCGCGGCGGAGTTGATTGCGCCACAAGAGACGACCACCACATCCGCGGAATAGGTCTCCAGGCTACCGTTGCGTTCCACGACTACGCTTTTCACCTCACGACCCGTCGAGTCAGTCTCCAGGCGTTTTACCAGGGAATTCGTCAGCAGAGTTACGTTGGCGTGCTTGATCGCCTCGTCGATGCAGACAACTTGCGCGTCGGACTTGGCGCCCACCAGACAGGCAAACCCGTCGCACGTATTGCAGCGGATACATCGGCTCTTGTGCGGGTTCTTCTCGTCGAGCATCACGCCGACCGGGACGTGGAAAGGCTTCAACCCGGACCGTGCAAAATCGTCGGACAGTTGCTGAATACGTGGCTCGTGACTGACTGCGGGCCAGGGATACGGGGAACTGGCCTGTGGTTCGGTCGGATCTTCGCCGCGATTGCCGTGCACCTGGTAGAGATTCTCAGCCTGCGTGTAGTACGACTCCAAGTCGTCGTAGCTGATTGGCCATGCGGGCGAGATGCCGCCCTTGTGACGTAGTTCGCCGAAATCCTCTTTGCGCAGGCGGAACAGGGCAGCACCGTAAAACTTGGTGTTTCCGCCCACGTAATAGTTCGTGTGGGGATGCAGGTCTTTGCCGTCTTTGTCGAGCCAGGATTCCTTAGCGTTGTAGTGCGCGTCCACGTTGACAACCTGCGGATCCCAGTTCGCCTTCTCGCGGGGAACGTAGTCGCCGCGCTCGAGGATGAGAATGCGCTTCCCGGATGGAGCCAGGTGATAGGCAAGCGTCCCACCGCCGGCGCCAGTGCCAATAATGATTACGTCATAGCGATTGTCGTTCATGATGCGAATCCTCCGTTTGCTCCGCAAAAAATGCAGCGCTTTTCGTTGTCGTGGTGGAGTTTGCAGCACTTCACGGTCTCGCGGCCTCTTCGCCACAAGTAGAGCTCTGAGGCAATGAGCATTCCCAGCAGTGGTGCTGTGAGGTAGATCCAGAAATGGTCCCAAATGCCAGACGGGACGGCCGAACCGAACGACCGGGCGGGATTCATGCTCATTCCTGAGAGCGGTGCTTCCAGGGTGATGTAGGTTGCTACCAGCAGGCTTGCGAACGCCCCTGTGTATCGCGAGAGCCGGTGGTGGTTTGAGAAATAGAGCACCGCCGACATCATGCCGAACGCGATGATCAACTCGGCTGCAAACGCCACCCACGGCCCGCGCATTCCCGGTGTTGTGACTACGTATCGAACCGCTGGATGAGAAACCTCTTGCCGAAGGAACTGAGACACCAAAAGCACGCCGAGAACGGCCCCAGCGAACTGCGACTCTATATAGAAGAGGGCGTCCCAGAACTTGATCTTCCCGAGCCGGAAGAACGTCAACGTCACCACAGGGTTGATGTGTGCCCCGGACTGCTTCCCCCAGGGGGAATAAAAGATAGTCATCGCGGTCAATCCCATCGAGAGTCCCCCGAGAAGGCCTCGGAGGAGATCAGAAGAAATTGCCTGTCTCACAGGGGACTGGGGGAAGCCATACAGGACGCCAAACACGCAAGCAGACACCATGAATGCACCGAGCAGACTCGCTTCCATCAGGTACTCAGGCCAGTGAAGACGCAGAGATGCGAATGCGCCCAGTTTGGGCGCTTGTTTAAGAGATGCCGCGACCGGTGCGGGCATAGTCGCCAGGTTTTGCGCGTTTGCCACACGGTTTTGCGCGGTGCCATTCATGGAATCTGGCGGTGTGATTCCCGCGTGACGGGAAAGTGACAGGAAACGTTTCGTATATGTTGCTGGTGTCAAAAGAAAGCGTGATGGGGCGCGATGCGGGGTACGGGAGGTTACCAGCATGGAATTGGTCAGTCGGCGTGGATGACCGCTTTTACTGGACCCGAAACAGTCGTCGGTACAGCCGGTCGCTGAAACCCTTCGGAAGTTCGATCGTGTTTTCGTCGCCCAACAACTGCACAACGTTCTTCACGCCGTCGTAGACAGCAGTACAGTGCCTGCATCGTTCAAGATGGTCCTCGATCCGGACTCGCAGCTCAGGCGTGAGATCGCCCTCGAGATAATCAGACAACTCCCTGCGTACTTGATAGCAATCGATTTCTACGATCCTTGATTTATGCGACACAACTAGCACCGGTCGATTGGATGCCCGGGGACTGAGAAAGTGACGCTCCTACGCACTTTTGATCTCCCGGTTCGTTTTGTGAAACCTTCATCGCATTTCCGAATCCCACTGCCACGTGAGCAAACTCGGCACAGCACATGAGCCCGCAGAAATTCAGGGTTCGCGAATCGTTAACGATTCATCGCTCAGTGCGGGAAACGGCTCACCAACAAATCTCACACGAAGCAAAGGAATCCAAATGAACACCGCAACGCGCTTTTTGCTCCGGGCTCTGTTGATGACGACAATGCTATTCGCCGTCTCGGCCGTCGCCCAAGACATGCACAATACCGGCCAGTTCCAGGGCCCGAAAGCCAACAAGGGACACGTCACCCACAGCACGCGTGACGGCAAGAGCGTCCTCACTCTCTCCGACGACTTCGTCGTGCCCGACGCGCCGGATCCGCACTGGCAGCTCGTGGACTCCGACGGCAACGTCTACCTCGTCGACAAACTCAAGAAGAAGGCTCTGATCGGCGACAAGTACCAGAAGGAGATCGTCGTGCCGAGCTACGTCAAGAATGTGTCCAAGGTCGTGATCTGGTGCGCTTGGGCCGAAGCCAACTTGGGCGAGGCGTCGTTCAGCTCGCCCGTCAACTAAAGGAAACGACAAACGTGGGGCGCGTGTTGATTCGAACCTGAACGCCGCGCGCCCCCGATTCCTAGAGAGAGCAGGAACGTTATGAGTATTCAGAGATACGCAATGAGATCCTTCGCGCTGGCTGCCGCCGTGTTCTGCATCGCAGGCATCGCGGGCGCGCAAACCGCTGACAAAAAGACGCTCACGCTTCAAGGCGCGGAGCGGGTAATTGCCGCCGCTAAGGCAGAGGCGCAGAAACTGCAGGCGCCCGGTGGTGTCATTGCTGTCGTGGATGACGGAGGCAACCTGATGGCCCTGGAGCGGCTCGATGGCACGTTCTCCGCGGGCGCAAACATCTCGATCGGCAAGGCCAAGACCGCCGTCATGTTCAAGAAGCCCACGCGCTTCTTTGAAGAACTGATCAATTCCAGCGGCAAGGGCCGCACCGTGATGACGGCGCTCGAAAACTTCACTCCTCTCATCGGAGGCATTCCGATCACCGTCGACGGCCAGATCGTGGGAGGCGTAGGCGTCAGCGGCGCGGCCAGCGCCGACCAGGATGAACAGCTGGCCATTGCCGGCTCGAAGGCGTTCGACACCAGCGCCATGAGTATGAGCGGCCACAGTCCGGCGGTTTCTTACTGGGAGAAAAGCAAGGTGGACGAGGCCTTCTTGAAGGGCTCTGTGTTGTTCGACGGAAGCGACGGTCGCAACTATATGGTCCACGCCAGCCGCCGAGAAAAGCCCGGCCAGGCGGAAATCCATACGAAAGACGCCGACGTGATCTACGTGCTCCAGGGAACTGCCACATTCGTTACCGGTGGCGAGGCGGTGGACGGCAAGACCATCGCACCCGACGAGATTCGTGGCAGCAGTATCAAAAGTGGTGAGACACGGAAGATCGCTAAGGGCGACGTAGTCATCGTGCCTCGCGGAGTGCCACACCAGTTTCTGGAAGTGACAAACCCGTTCCTCTATTACGTGGTCAAGGTCCGCTGAGAGACGATCATGCACACACAACGACAACTACAGAGGATTGCGCAGCTGTTGGGGCTACTGCTTTTGTTTGCGCCGCTCACACTGACGGCACAAGTCGTCCAGGATCCTCCTTTCGGTCGACCGGACGCGGTGGTCGACCTGGCCTCACGCGAGGGAGTGCAAGTTGTGAAGGGCCAGTGGCGCTACCACGACGTGCAAATCGTGGACGCCGAGTCTCGCTCGGTAGGCACCGACCTGAGGCCCAGTGGGAGTCAAACCATCAAGACCTACGATTACTCTCCCCATGCGGGGACGGCGGACTTCGATGATTCCCAGTGGGAAGCCATCGACGCAACATCCCTCGACCAGCGTCGCTCGACAGCCAAAGTGTGTTTTAACTGGTACCGCATTAACGTCACCGTGCCCGAAAAGGTTGGAAACTTCAGCACCGCCGGTTCGACCGTGGCTTTTGAGATTGTGATCGACGACTACGCCGAGGTCTGGGTGAACGGCAAGATGCCCCGCGTTCTCGGCCAGCTTGGCGGGCCGGTCATCAAGGGATTCAATGCTCCCAACCGCGTAATCATTACCAGGAACGCACAGCCTGGTCAGCGTATTCAGCTTGCCGTCTTTGGCATTAACGGTCCGATTTCCTTCAGCCCGCAAAACTTCATCTGGATCAAGTCGGCAACCCTGGATTTCTACAAGTCGCCGAAGGTTGCGATCAGCGAGACTCCAGCGCAGATCATCAGGAAGGACCCATCGTTGGATGAAATCGTTCCGGCCGGAGCCAAGATCGAAAAACTCGCCGGCGGTTTCTTGTTTACCGAAGGCCCAATCTGGGTACCCCGCACCGACGATACCGATGGCTATCTTCTCTTTAGTGATCCGAACAACAACACCATCTACCGTTGGACGCAAGACGGGCAACTCTCGATCTTTATGACCAAGAGCGGTTACCGTGGAATGGATATCGGAGAATACGGACAGCCCGGCTCGAACGGCCTGACGCTCGATAAGGAGCGACGCCTCACCATCAACCAACATGGCAATCGCCGCGTGGTTCGTATGGAGAAGAACGGGCAACTCACCGTGCTGGCAGACCACTATCAAGGCAAACGCCTTAATAGCCCGAATGACCTGGTCTACAAATCTGACGGCGCGCTCTATTTCACCGACCCTCCGTTCGGTCTGCCGAAGTTTTTCGATGACCCGCGTAAGGAACTGCCCTACAGCGGAGTGTTCCGCGTCTCGCCCGATGGCCGAGATGTTCAGCTTTTGACCACGGACCTGACCGGTCCCAACGGTCTGGCATTCTCTCCCGACGAGAAGTATTTCTACGTGGACGACTGGGATACGGCGAAGAAAGTCATCATGCGATACGAAGTCAAGGCCGACGGCACATTGTCGAATGGGAAGATCTTCTTCGATATGACGTCCGCCGAAGGAGAAGATGCGCTTGATGGGCTCAAGGTCGACCAGAAGGGAAACATCTACGCGTCAGGCCCAGGGGGGCTGTGGATTGTGTCTCCCGAAGGCAAGCACCTGGGCACAATCGTAGGACCCGAGCATCCCCACAATTTCGCCTGGGGCGATGATGACGGAAAAACGCTGTATTTGTGCGCCAAGACCGGCCTGTACCGTATCCGGCTGAATATTCCCGGGATTCGTCCGTAACGCGACCAAAGAGGCTGCGGCCAAGAAGACGACGCCGCGTCTACGAGAGGAGATCAATCATGAAAGCGTATTGGAGCTTTGTTTTGGCGCTCCTGTTGTCCGCGACGGCGACCTTGCATGCGGAGCTGCCGACCAAGAAGGTCTTAACCCTCGGCATGGCGAAGAAGTTGGCTGCGGCCGCGGAAGTCGAAGCCAAGAAGCGAGGCGCCACAGTCGTAATTGCCGTGGTTGACGACGGCGGGCAATTGATTCTTCTGGAGCGTCTGGATGATACTCAAGTTGCCAGCGTTGACGTCGCCATTGGCAAGGCTCGGACAGCAGCCATTTTCCGCCGGCCCAGCAAAGTGTTCGAGGACCAGGTCAAGAACGGGCGTGTGGCCGCTCTGGCGCTGCCTGGGGCGACGCCCCTCCAGGGCGGGATTCCTATTACCGTTGAGGGCAAAGTCATCGGGGCCATCGGCGCGAGTGGAAACAGTCCGCAGGAGGATGAAGAAATCGCATTGGCGGGTGCAGCTGTGACTGCGACGGCCGCTCAAGAAGAAGGCAGGTGACTGCGACGTCAGGTCGAATCCGACCTCTTTCACCAGAAAAGTACCGGCACCTTTTCCGTTAACTGTGAGTTGGGGCTGAAGAAATCATGGATGATGCCTACGCTATTCGACTTGCGAAGACAGAGCTTCGTGATGCGTACAACCAAGGGAATGTGAAACGCGTTTTGGCGGTCTTCGCAGACGCGTACAGTGACATGTCCGCCGGGCTGGCTTCCTTCTATGGCACGGAAGCGAAGACTGTGCTCAAGCACCGTTTGAAGAAACTCTTCATGCGGTATGACGTCGAACTCGCGGTCACGATTATCTCAATTCGAGTCCAGGGCCCACTGGCTTTCGACTGGGGATGGCACAAGCTCACGCTAACTCCCAAGAAGGGCGGCAGGTCAAACGCAATCCGCACAAGATACCTCGAGATCTGGCAGAAGGATGCGGCCGGACAGTGGAAGATCGCGATTTTTCTCGATAACTTGGATGTTCCGCCGCAGATGCCTTCTAAAGCGGTCCTGGCGGAGATGAGCAGCGGCCGCGTAGGTGGTGTTCATCAATCCGTAGGCCGGAGACGGTCGAGGATTAAAAGGGCTGCTTAAGTACTTGACTATCCAAGAGATCGACTGGCCCCACCGGTCCAGGCGGAAGTGTCACCTTTTTCGCCTCTCCGTATCACACGGAGGGACAGCTGATTCCTGATGGCAACTCCAAGACTTCAATCCGAATCAGAGGCAGAACTCCTTGCACGGGTACGAGACGGCGAGCCTGACGCCTTTTACGAGTTGGTAAGACCCTATGAGCGGGGAATCTACCTGGCGGCGCTGTCCATCGTCAACAACGATGCGGATGCCGAGGAGGTCGTGCAAGAGGCCATCCTGAAGGCCTTCAAAGCCATCGGCAGCTTTCGCGCAGAAGCGAAGTTCAGTACCTGGCTGATCCAGATCACCATGAACGAAGCGCGAATGAAGCTTCGAAAGGACCGGCGTCATCTCTATGAATCACTCGACCAGCCCAAAAAGGGAGAAGACGACGGTGATTACGTTCCCCGTGACTTTGCGGATTGGCGCGAAATACCATCGGAAGCACTTGAGAATGCACGCTTGCGCGAATGCCTTAAGAAGGGACTAGCCTCTTTGTCTGCGAAGTACCGGCAAGTGCTGATCCTACGGGACATCGAACACCTAAACATTGCCGAAACTGCAAAGCTCATTGGAATCAGCGAGTCGGCAGTAAAGACCCGGCTACTACGTGCCCGGCTGATGATGCGGGATGCGCTGGCACCGGGATTTGATGGCGCCTGGAAAAAGGGTCGGCAATACGAGAAAGTGCGACCCTGGTAAAGTGAACGAAGGTCGGGCAGACGATGTTAGACCCTGGAAGAGGAGTAAGGGAGTGGCGAAAAAACCCATCGAAATCGACTGTGAAGAAGTGTGGCGGCAGATCTCAAATTATCTTGATGATGAAGTTGACCCCGAACTCCGTGCCATCATGGCTTCGCACTTCAAGGATTGCGCTCATTGCAGCGCTATCCTGGATGGGACGCGAAATGTGGTGCAGCTCGTGGGTGACGGCAGAGCATTCGAGATTCCCGCGAGTGCGAGCGAGAAGTTCTACAAGAAGCTTAATGACCACCTCGCAACTCGCCAAACTAAGAAGCGCTAACGCTCGTTCCTGCTCCGAAGAAGCCCGCCACTTCGACCGGGATCCGGAACGACCGTCCATCCCCCAAACACGTCACGCCCTTGTCCACACGTAACCTTCCCTCCGACCTCGAATCACATGGATATCAAGAGGACGGAGGAAATTCGTTTGCTACGCAAGTCAGTGTTGACGATCACGTGCATCGTGCTGGCCCTTTTCCCGGCCTACGGACAGGACAATCGGAAAAACGAGATTGGACTGCTCCTGGGTGGCACTTTCACGCCGGCACTTGATGTTGCGGGCACGGGTGCAAACAGACTGCAGATCGGGTCGGGTATTACATTCCAATTGACCTATGCGCGACAGTTGACTGCCGCTCGGTCGATGGCCCTGTATTTTGAGGTACCTGCTCTGGCAATTCCGCTTCAAGACATCACATCTTCAAATGGCACTGTTCCACGCAACTACGACTCCTTCTTCGTGACGCCAGGGCTGAGGGTGAAATTAGCCCCGTCTCAACGTGTGTCGCCGTGGCTTTCCGCGGGCGGCGGTTACGCTCTTTTCGACGAGAGTGCGAACCGCATGGACGGTACACACAACACCCCCCGAGGAACGAGCGGAGGCGCACTACAGTTCGGCGGAGGTGTCGATATCCGCACACCTATCAAGGTGCTGTTTCCGATCAGTTTAAGGACTGAGGTGCGAGATCTCTATACGGCAAAGCCCAATTACAACGTCAGCACCGGCGGAGGTTTTCAGTACAACGTCGTGCTGTCCGGCGGTATCGTTCTGCATTTTTGATGACAGAATGCTGGTCCCCGGGTGCAAATCACAACGTCTTACGGTAGTGCACACAGCGGTCCACCACCTCATACCCCAGCGCCTCATGAACGCGTTGGGACACCTCATTGTCGACCCAAGTGTCCGACGCGATCTCAACGCACCCCTGGTTGCGTGCCCAGTCCTCTGCCGCGGCCGAAAGTCTCCTGCCTATCCCCTTGTGTCGATGGTTCTCAGCAACGTACCAGCCCTCGATATAGCCCACCGGGCGCGATGGGTTGCAGCCGTCCGCGTGCGAACGCAAGTCCACTTCCAGGAAACCAGCTAGTACTCCGTCACTCGCCTCGGCGACCAAAATGATGAGCGGCGTTGTCACAACAGGTTTGCCTTCGAGAATTTGTGTAAGTTCTCGGGCATGTTCCTCGGCGGGAGTCTTCGGCCACAGGGCCTCGTGCATGCGGACCAGTTGATCGCGATCCGACAACTGGGCGGGCCTGACGGAAATGTCCGACACTGAGCCCATCGTAACCGAACCTGGATCACTTGCCGACCGCAGGTAGCGGTTCTTCACGGCCCTCGGCGCGAGCTTTCCCTAGTTCTTCGGCGATTCTTCGGTTGTGAAAGTCCGGCACCGTTCCAAGACCAAAAGCAACGATGTTGGCAAAACCAGCGAAGCCCACGGTCACAATCGCCTCGTGGATTTGTTGTTCGCTGAAACCGTAAGTGCGCAGCGCATCGATATCGCTCGATCCGATTTTGGTTGGTTGGCCATTCAGCTTGGCGCAGAAGTTCAAGAGAGCCTTGTCAGCGATCGGAATCTTGGCATGAACGTGGTCGATTGCGATCTGCTCCGGTTCCGGACCTTCAAGATGCAGCATTCTCACGATTTCGCAGTGAGCTGTGACGCAATATGTACTCAGGTTCGCCGCCGAGCACACGAGGAAGATGTATTCCTTCTGCCTTCGCGATAACGCTCCTTCTTTGAGCAAGATCGCGGCCATTAGGTTGATCTCAGCATCCACTAGATCGGGTCGCCGGGTTTGCGCAGGAAAGAAATTGGGCAGAAATCCAAACTGCTCCCGGATTGTCGCGAACACGGGAAAGTCCTTCTCGTCATGCGGCTGGTTGCGCAGATAGGTCATAGCCTCCCCCCCAAGTTGCCCTAGTCTACATCACCGAATCAACAAAGCTCCATCCACGACCCAGGAGGCATGGGAAACGGTAGCGCATAAGTTGCTGCGATTGTGTTGCTTGGCGAGAGTGTCTAATGGCAGGTACACCCCCGGGCTCGCGATATACTGACTCGCCACCAGTCTTATGAGCGAGTCGTTGGCAATCCGAAACGAGCCATTTGGCCAATACCCCGGGCTTGTCGCTGCGCACGGGTTGGTTCCCAATTTGTTCCGTGCCCAGAACGAGTTGCCCCGGGTTGTCGAAGCCGCGGAACGACTCATCGATGCCGTTGTGGTGCGGGAAAACGTCTTGAGCAGGCCCCAGAAGGAGAGCCTCCTGCATGGGGTGGCGAGTGTCTTGGGCAACGATTATTGCCAGGCACTGTACGGCCGGTCCCTTCGAGCCGTCTCCGACACAGAAACTGCGTTGCTGAGATTCGCGGGCACGCTTGCCGGGCGAGCACCGTGGTTTTCTGGGAAGGACGTGCAAGGATTAAGAGAGGCGGGGTTCGACGACGCGGCAATCCTGGAAAGCGTTGTCACGACCGCTCTAGGCCGCTTCCTTTGCACTTTGGCAGACGCGCTTCAACCGGACCTCGATCCGGGATTGGCCTTACCGGCTTCGAGCGAGCCTCTGCGACTTTCGAAATCCTCCGACTGGGTTGACACTCCAGGACCGTATCTCCAGCAGGGACCCCGCCCGGCTGAGGACTTCCCGCCTTATGCCTCTCTTCGGGAGCAGTATGGCTTCGTTCCTAACCTTTTCCGGGTGCAGACGCTCCGGCCCGACGTACTGGAGGCAGAAGTCGAGGCTCTCGAAAAGATCCTGCTGCCCGAAGGCCATCTATCCCGCATCCAGAAGGAGAGCATCCTGCTGGTGATCTCAGCGGCGAACCTGAACACTTACTGGGTGTCTGTCCAAGGCCAGATGCTGAGCGCGTTGGGTGTACCGCCAGAAGAATCTGACCAGTTCGTGGAAGACTACCAAGGGGCCCCGATACAAGCAGCCGAAATCGTCCTACTGGATGAGGTTCGCAAGCTGGCCCGCCCGCCCACACCGTCACGGGCTGGATTTGACCGAGAAGCCCTGCGGGCGCATGGGTTCAGCGAAGCACAGATCGTGGAAGCCGTGGCGATGTCCGCGCTGGCAAATTTCCTGAACACTTTGCAGGCCGGATTGGGGGCCGTGCCCGATTTCCCGCCGCGTCGTGTCTTCGGCCAAAAAGATTTGTATCGTTTTTCCGGGCAGGCCCGTCCTACCTGCGATACCGCCTTTCCGGACGACCCCGATGCTGATGTGGTTGCGAGGGTCCAGAATGGGGACGTCGATGCGTTTGAAGATCTGGTACGCCGCCATACGCGGCGGATTATGGCGACGCTCACAGGGATCGTAGGGAACATGGATGATGCCCGGGATGCCACACAAGATGTGTTCTTAAAGGCTTTCGAGCACATTGACCGCTTTCAGCGCCGCTCCAAGTTTTCGACTTGGCTCATGAGCATCGCCATCAATACGGGAACTGAATTCCTCCGGCAGCGCAAGCCATGCGACTCTTTGGAGAACGTCGAGGATGAGGAGGGATTCCGGCCACGGCAGCTACAGAGTTGGGCGGATAGTCCAGAGCAGCAAGTTGCCGCTGCACAGCGTGGCATTTTGGTCCGGGAGGGAGTTCTACGACTCCCAGAGAAGTATCGTGTCGCCGTCTTGTTACGTGATATCAGCCAACTTTCGACCGAAGAATCAGCCGCTGCTTTGGGACTAAGCGTTCCCGCATTGAAAGCCCGCGTTTTGCGTGGGCGATTGATGTTGCGAGAGAGCCTGGCTCCCCACTTCACTCGCGCCGAGAACAGGAGCCCCGATGCTCAGTTGCGCTGATTTTCTAGCCGAGTTCGGGGATTACCTAGAAAATGCGGCCGGTCCTGAACTCCGCGCCCGCCTCGAAGAGCATCTGCACGAATGCAAGACGTGTCAGGTGATCGTGGACAGTACCAAAAAGACAATCCGGATCGTCACGGACAGCGATTCGTTTAGCGTACCGCTCGAGAACGTGGAGCCCATCGTCAGAGACGTTATGGCGCGCATTCGCGACAAGAATCGCTGAGACAGATCTTTCCCTGTGAAGGTCATACTCTCCCTCACACGTCCTTTAGCTTCATCACATTAGGTTCAACTGTTCTCCGCTGTTCCATGGGCGCCGTTCCTAGTCTGAGGTAGCTGCCTCAACCTTGCCCTTTGCCTTCTTGGGTCGGCGCTGGAAAAACCGGCCGATCGAAGGCAGATTTCTTGCATCTTGTTCACCGGGACTCCGTCTCACCTGATGAATGCGAAGAAACCCGCGATCTAACAGAAGGGACGTTATGAGCAGCATGCCGAATCTGTACGACGCTGGGCACTCTGCCTCATTTCATGCGAGAGCTTCCCTGGTGACGACTTCGGGGCCGTCAGCCTCTGGTGTGAAGAGATTGGACAGAAACGAAACCGAGCTCATCATGCGGGCCAGGGAGGGGGATGTCGACGCTTTCTACGAGTTGGTTCGCCCTTACGAGCGTGCGGTCTTCCTGGCCGCCCTGTCACTGGTTAAGAATGACGCGGATGCAGAAGACGTGGCGCAGGAAGCAGTTCTTAAGGCCTTTAAGAACCTTGCCCGTTTTCGCCAGGAGGCCAAGTTCAGCACGTGGCTGATCCAGATCTCCATCAATGAAGCAAAAATGAAATTGCGCAAAGAACGGCGACATCTATACGAATCCATCGACGAGGGACAACAGAGAGAGGATGGTGACTACATTCCGAAGGATTTCGCAGATTGGCGCGAAATTCCATCGGAAGCCCTGGAGCAGAAGGAACTTCGCTGCGCACTCACCAAGGCCCTGGATTCTCTTCCCGAGAAATACCGAACCGTATTGATCTTGCGGGATGTGCAGCACCTCAGTATCACCGAGACTGCACAGGTGCTCGGCCTGTCAGAAGCGAACGTAAAGACCAGACTATGTCGCGCCCGGCTGCAGATGCGCGATGCTTTGGCGCCTGGTTTTGATGGAGCGTGGAGTCGAGGAAGAACCTACGAGAAAATCCGGCCCTTCTGACGAGTAACGCCTTGAACTCGACCTTACCTCCACCGCGGTTGGCAGAGGGGATCGATAAGGCCCTAGCATCCTATCCGTCAGCGTGAACAATTCTGAACAGACCAAACGCCACCGACAAGACTGTCGTTTACTCGGGGTGGCAAAACGATAATCCCGACTTGTTCTCAAAAAAGGGGGCCTATTGCCGGAATAGAGGGACACAATCCTTTGCAGTCACGTGCCGTATTGCCTACGAACCCAGGAGCATGAATTCTCCTCACCGAAAGGAACTCAACACCATGAAATACAAATACGCAGACATTGACGGCCTGAAGGTCTTCTACCGTGAAGCGGGCGACCCCAGGAATCCCGTGATGGTTCTCCTCCACGGATTCCCATCGTCCTCCCACATGTACCGCAACCTGATGGCTGAGTTGGCGGACAAGTTCTACTTGATCGCGCCGGACTACCCGGGTTTCGGAAACACCGACGCTCCTTCTCCCACGCAGTTCTCCTACACGTTCGACAAGTTGTCCGAAGTAGTGGAAAAGCTGCTGGTATCCGTCGGCGTTAAGAAGTTCACGCTATTTATTCAGGACTACGGTTCCCCCGTGGGCTTCAGAATCGCGCTGCGCCATCCGGATTGGATTGAAGGCATCGTCTCGCAGA
>JBARIF010000521.1:0-11120 GCA_049799615.1 Terriglobales bacterium | reverse complement strand
CCCGTTCCCTGTGCAGCGCTGGGAGCCGCCGCGGGCTGCGCCGCGGGTACAGGTTGCGGAGCCGCAGTGGTCAGGCCCAGATGCTTGCGCACTTCGGCCTCCAGGTTGACGAAAGTCTCGACGTTGTCTTTGAGGAACTGGCGCGCGTTCTCGCGGCCCTGGCCGATGCGCTCGCCCTTGTAGCTGTACCAGGCGCCCGATTTTTCCAGCAGATTGTTGTTCACGGCCAGGTCGAGCAGATCGCCTTCGCGCGAAATACCTTCGCCGTACATGATGTCGAACTCGGCTTCGCGGAAGGGCGCAGCGACCTTGTTCTTTACTACTTTCACCTTGGTGCGTGAACCGGTGACCACGTCACCTTCTTTAATGGCAGCGATGCGGCGGATATCCACCCGCACCGAGGAATAAAATTTCAGGGCGCGCCCGCCGGTGGTGGTTTCGGGATTGCCGAACATCACTCCGATTTTTTCGCGAATCTGGTTAATGAAGATCAGGCAGGTACGCGACTTCGAAACCGTCCCCGTTAATTTGCGCAGCGCCTGCGACATCAGCCGCGCCTGCAAGCCCATGTGGCTGTCGCCCATTTCGCCATCGAGTTCGGCCTTGGGCACGAGTGCGGCCACCGAATCCACCACCAGGACATCGATGGCGCCGGAGCGCACCAGGGCTTCGGTGATCTCGAGCGCCTGCTCGCCGTAGTCGGGTTGCGAGACTAGCAGGTTGTCAACATCCACACCCAGTTTTTTGGCGTAGCCGGGATCGAGCGCGTGCTCGGCATCGACAAACGCCGCCATGCCTCCGGTCTTTTGGGCCTGCGCGACGACTTGCAAGGCGATGGTGGTCTTACCAGATGATTCCGGTCCGAAGATTTCGACCACCCGCCCGCGGGGAAAACCACCCACGCCCAGCGCCGCGTCGAAAGAAATTGCGCCCGTAGGAATCACCGCGATGGGGACGATGGCTTCCTTCGAGCCCAGCCGCATGATGGAGCCCTTGCCAAACTGCTTTTCGATTTGCGCGAACGCCAGATCAATCGCTTTTGTTCGTTCGTCAGCCATAAGAATGCGGCTCCTTTTGAGTTATGAAGAATGTAGAAGGTGTCAAAGGGCGGATTATACACCGGACACGAAGCGAAGAAAAGGCGAATTTATATATCTCTCGGTGGAAAAGTCCCAAAAGAGAACTTCCCGGCTTATTCTAAGCACTGTTCGGTCATGGGGCTCTCGCGAGTGGAGCGTCGGGCGGGTACCAGCAGCGCCATGGCAGTGAGCAGGATCGACGAAGCGATGAGCCTGGCCGGATGCAAGGGTCTTGACTCCGAACAGAAAGCGGGCGAGAACGGCGGTACAGCCGCAAGACTCCGTCGATTCCGACGACATAGCGATGACCGCGAGCATCATCCTGTCGATAGCCATATTGCGGATGTTAGAGGCCGGCCCGCCCTGCGCATTTCCCCCAAAACCCGATGGCAGCCGTTGAACCTCTGTAACCCGAAATCAAACACGCCCACGGATATTTCATTGGTTGCATTGTGATCCTACTCACAAGGGTGAGTGAGCCTCATCGCTGACGAGGCGGCGGTGTGCAATTGAGGATCGTGCCTGTGCCCCTGGAACGAGGTTTATCGAGATTCCCACTCAGCTCTTGAGGAGACAGGCAGATGTCCATCCGTCATCACATAACCGTACTTTTGTTCTCCATTCTCATGTTGGCAATATTCGCCGCTGTTCCAGCCCCGGTCGCAGGAGGGGCGAATCTTGGCCACCCGATCTATGCCATCCCGGCATTCTCTCGCCAGTACGGCACGTCATGCAGCACGTGTCATGTAGACTTCCCCAAACTCAACGATTTCGGGAAGGCCTTCAAGGACGCCGGGTTCAAGTTTCCTAAAGATGACGAGACCTTCATTAAGGTCCCGCCGGTGATGTTGGGCTCTCCGGCGCAGAAAGAACTGTGGCCCCATACCATCTGGCCGGGAACCATTCCCGGATTGCCGCCCGTAGGGCTTCGCTTCAATACTTTTCTGCAGGTCGTTGGCCGGAATCGGAACAACTTCAATCTGCAGAATCCGGGCGATCCGACGGCCCCCTTCATTCCTCGCACTGATTTTCAGTCTGGCTTGTTCAGCATCTTCATGGCCGGCAACTTTGGGGATGACATCGCCTTCTGGGTAGACGACGACATCAGCGTCGGAGGCTCCGGCGCCGATGGCGGTTTAGGCGACGGTTATCTGAAGTTCGTAAACATTGGCCGCCACCTGAAACTGCCGACGGATGCGCTCAGCCTTCGGATCGGGCAGTTCGAGCTGGATCTGCCCTTCAGTCCAGCGCGCAGCTGGAACCTTAGTGGTTGGGACATTTATGACCAGGGGAATATTGGTACGGTAAATTCTATTCTGGGGCTGCCCACTGTCAACAACTCTTTCGCCATGTCGAACGCAGCGCAGGGGGTGGAGTTCAGCGGTGGTCACAACTACCGCGGCTATCACTATTCCCTGGCCATTGTGAACCAGAACACCAGCGGCGGCACGGCGGCGAGCGGAAACAACGTTCCACCGGAAGTGGCCTATACGTCGGACTCCAACTTCAAAGATATCTACGCTCGTCTCTCCTACCGTTTCAACCTGGAGCGTGACCCGGCCAGCCGCAACGAAATTCAGGCGGCGGGCGCCTCCGGGCCTCACGATCATACCTATCTCAACCTGGGGACGCTCTATTTCTACGGACGTTCTGTGCAGCGCTTTCAAGGCCAGGACAGCTCCGGAGTTCCGACTGTGCTGACGGCGCGGGAGCCGTTCTATCGCGTGGGTGGAGACTTCAGCTTCAACTACCACACCTTCAACCTGTTTGGACAGTATATGTACGGACGCGACCAGAACCTGCTGCCGCTACTGCCCCCCGGCTTCACGGCGCCGTCAGGCCTTCTCCGGGGAAGCCCGGCCAGCTTCAGTGGAGGGTTTCTGGAGGCGGACTACTTACCACTGCCCTGGCTCATGACCACCATGCGTTGGGATGCGGTGCACTCCACCGCCGACGTGATCAACGGCATCGGGGCCACCCCCGACACCGACATCGGATCGTTCGTGTCGCCGTTTCATGCCACGCGAAATCGTTTTACTCCCGGCGTGCAATTTCTGATTCACGCCAACATCAAGGCGTCCTTCGAGTACCAGATCCGGCCACAGCAGATTGTCTACGATCCGACGACGGGCACGCTACTGACCGGCGCGTTCCGGACGAACTCAGCAATCGCGGGACTGGAATTCGTGTACTAGACTGGGGAGGCCGTGCCTCCCCACCCAAAACTAAATTCAAGGAGAAGTCATGAAGCGCAATGTTCTGGTTCTGATCGCGGTCGTAATGGGATTCAGCCTGGCGGCCATCGCCGGCACCATCAGCGGACAAGTCTCGGGTGTTGCAGGACAGTCGGTGGTTTACGTTGACGCCATACCGGGAAAGACATTCCCCCCGCCCACGGAGCAACCGGTGATCGACCAGAAAGGCCTGGCCTTCCATCCGCACGTCATGGCGGTGCAGGCCGGCACTACGGTCGCCTTCCTCAACAGCGACAGCGTCGCTCACAACGTCTTTTGGGCTTCCGTCGGCGGTAACAAGAAGCTGGGCCACAACCTCGGCACCTGGCCGCAGGGCCAAAAGAAGTCTTTCAAATTCGACACAGCAGGTGTGGTGCCATTGTTCTGCAATGTTCATCCCGACATGTCTGCTTATGTGGTGGTCGTACCCACTCCCTACTTTGCCACTTCGGATCCGGCCGGGAACTATAAGATTGAGAATGTTCCGGATGGAAGCTATACCGTGACGGCTTGGCACGAAGGGACCAAGAGCCAGTCCCGACCGGTAAAGGTGGCCGGCGAAGTCAAGGCGGACTTCGCTTTAAGCAAGTAAAGAGACAAGTGTGGGAGCCGGATTAGCGGGCCTTTGCTCCCTCAAGAAAGATGGCATGAAAAGCATACATATTTTCGATTCAGGCGGAGCTCCCCGTAAGTTCATCACGCCGATGAAAGGCTTGGTGGTGATGCTCGCCCTCCTGCCATCGCTGCTGGCCCAATCGGCCGGGAGCAAAGACATTCCGGTTACGCCCGCCACCGGCGAAAGCTGGATTAGCCATCTCCATAAGAGATTCAGCGACACCAGCATGGGCAAAACCTGGCACGCAGGGCCGGCGGCTCCGATGCCCGGTGAGGACTCCGCGGGCTGGCAAGAAAAGCTTTCGCCGGGCTTTGAAGCGCGAAGCATGACCCTTCACGGTTCCGATGTTTACCGCCTGAATTGCCGGGGATGTCACACCGGGTCCGGACGCGGCGCCCCTCCGGAAATCAACTCCGTTATCGATCCCGTCCGCTCGACGTCCGTAAAAATCATAATGGAAAGAATGAAGAAAGTTGGGATGGACATGAGCCGGGCCAATGCGGCGGTGCTTGCGAAGCAGGCCAATGCTGCCTTGCTGGACCGCTTTCACAAGGGCGGACAGGACATGCCCCCATTCCCGCAATTAAGCCAACCAGAGGTCCGGGCCCTGATCGCCTACTTAAGAGAGCTTGCCGGCGTTCCAGGGGCTGAAAAGGAACAGATCGCCGTTACCGAGTCGCCCGCTCGAGTGGGCGAGCAAATCGTAAAATCCACATGCCACATCTGCCACAACGCGGTGGGACCAAATCCCAACCCCCAGCAAATTCTTGAAGGCGCGATACCACCGCTTAGTACGCTCACCACCCGGACGACCCTGTCGCAGTTCGTTCGAAAGGTCACCTTCGGCAACCCCATCAGCATGGGTGCGCCGCCGGAACCCTTCCGCGGAAGAATGCCGGTGTTTGATTACTTGAGCCAGGACGAAGTGGCGAATGCGTACTTATACCTTACGCTTTACCCGCCGGAGAAATAGGAACTGCATGGGCGATCTCTTTCGCGAACGCGCGGCAAGCACAGCTACGATGATTCGCTGTGTCCGCAGATGTCGACCTGTCGCTCTTGTCCTTCTTTTGGCCGCCACCTGCACTGCCTCGGCTCAGGTTCTCATTCCGGCTGAGATCAGAGATCCAAACCTGCGCTCGTTGCAGCAGCAGTACATCAACGATTTGAAGGTCGTGGGCCAGGACATTCAGGCGTTCCAGTTCAAGTACCGCTTTTATTTGAGTCGGAAGTTGGATCTGGACGAGTCCCAACAACAGCGCGATGATCAGCGCTCGATTCGATTTGATCGCTATAACGGCCAGACCGTGGTGGCGGTGACCGGCAACTACTATGCTGCTTATCCCGAAAAGATTGGAGCCGAAGAGCGGGCACGGAGCACTTTTCTGAATGTAGTCCTGCCGATTCTGAAGTCGGAAGTGCCGCGATTCCAAACCAACCAGCAGGTGCAAGGCTATGCCCTCGAAATCTCCCATCACGTTCTCGGAAACGTCATGGGGGTAATGGTGGAAAGGCCGGAAAACCTGATGGTGTTTTTGCCACAAAGCGGCGCTCTTCAACTCGTGGGCTCCAGGGATGGGAACGTCCAACAGGCGGGGTTGATGCAGGGCCAGGTTTTTTTGAACGCGCAGCCCATCAATGTCTGGCTCAACGGAGAAGGGCCCCAGCCTGCGTCCGGTGCCGACACCACCGACAAGGCCACTGACCGTCCAGCGCCGCTGGCCGGAGATGAGATCGCCGAGGCTAGTGAGGGCAGCGGCGTAAAAGCACCGATGAGTCTCCCGGCCGCTCCCGTAGAAAAGCCGAGCCCTGTTGCCCCGGCGCCGGTGCGGGACGCATCGCCACAGGCACTCGCCACGCTGCAAGCATCCAACCAGGATCTGCTCGCCAAACTAGTGAAAGAGTTGGATCCGCAGGCGCATTTTGTTTCCTATGCGCCCCAGAGCTTTGTGGCTTTCCGCCGGGATGTTTACCTCGAGCTTTCTCTGAATACGACTCTGCCTGAGTCCGCTGCGGGATCGCGTTACAAACTCGCCGCTATGGCATTTGATGACCATGTAGCGCATCTCATTCGCCCCACCCTCGCCTACTTCGAGGCAGACCCCAAATTCGACGGGATCAGCTTCAGCACCACCGTGCACCTTGCCGGCCGATCTGCGGTCGGCAAGACCGAGGCCGTGGAGTTCTTCTTCCCTTTCGCGGCCTTGACCTGCTACGAGAAATACGATTGCACCGGCCAGCAACTCATCAATGCAGGAGTCGTGCTCATCAATGGAGAACGCGTAGCGCTAGATCTGCAGATCGCTGAAGGCAGCCTTAGCCACTAAATTTCTGGGTCGGGTGCCCCAAACATCCTACCCTCTGCGGGGTCTAGGTTTGCGCACTGCTCCTGGGCCATGAGTCGACTACGATCGGGTTGTCACTCTCCGTCAGATTGCCAAGCGACCCACTCGTTCGCAGACGCGAATGAGTGTTGCAGCCGGCTTATCGCCGGTTGAACAGGAACAACGGAAACCTCCGATTCCATTGGGGCCAAGTACCCGGCTGTTTTCGGGCTGGCGGACGAATTAGCTGCTGGCCTTCGGTTACGCCGACATAAAGAATTCTTCTAACCTGCCGGGAGACCCCTGACGATGGCATAGGTATGTCACAGGCCACTTGTCGGCTGTCTCTTGGGATGGCCTTCCCGGCGCTGTGGGTGCTGATTTGCAGCCCAGATCTGACAGAAAGGGGACGACAGCTCCGCAGCCGATCATCCCTGGGATTATGGCTACGGTATCTTCTGATGTTTTCAGGTCCGATCTTCATGGCGGCCTGTGGCGGTGGTCTTTCCGTCGGTGGCACTAGCAGTAAGAGTGGCAACGGTGGCAGCAGTGACGGCAGCATCAACGTCTCCGCATTGCCCTCGAACGCAACCCTCGTCTCGGGCGGGACCCAGCAATTTACGGCCGTCGTCAGCCACAGCGCGAACACAGGGGTCACATGGTCGGCAACTGCGGGAACGGTTGACTCGGCGGGCCTATTCACCGCGCCCTCGGTCAGCTCTGCCAGGCAAATCAACGTGAAAGCCACCAGCCAAGCGGATGCGACCAAGAGCGCAACCGTCTCATTGGTTGTGAACCCCATCGTGACTACTCCAGGAACCCCAGTGCCGCACTCGGTCTTTCTGTCCTGGAAGTCGAGCACGGATCCAAAGACCGTGTCTTATAGCGTGTACCGCTCAACCGTCCTGGGGGGGTCATACGGTCTTTTGGCTAGCGCGATCGGCACGGCAGCCTACAGTGACCAAAGCGTGCAATCGGGAACGACCTACTACTACGTTGTGACTGCAGTCGACGATGCCGGGCAAGAGAGCGCGTATTCGAATGGAACGCGAGCAACCATTCCTTAGAAGCGCAGGGCCGACCGGGAATCCACCTCTACAATGATCATCTCCGACGACTTCTCTTGAGCCCTTTGGTTGGATCGCACACCAAGGCTCGCTCTGGTCGGGGAAGCCGACGTTGTCATCAATTACGCCCGCCACCGACAGGCGAGTTTAGCCCCGTTTTAGGTCTGGTTCTTCTCTCGACGACCGCCGGGACGCCTCCAACCGGCGTCCCATGCACCCCACACGCCCGTTGATTTTTCTGTGCCAGGGGCCCCTGACTCATAGTAATATGCGCCGCATTGGCGCAGCTAGGGCAGCCTGGACGCCCATTAGCGGCGCTTTCCACCTTGTCCGTGGAGGATTTCATGGAGAATCGGGCCCTTGGGAATTCGACCACCGCTAGCACACAACCTGCCGCGACGCATCACGAAGGGCGTCACGTTTGGGTCCTGACCGCATATGTGGTTTTGGGCTTGGCCGTATTCGGCGTGCTGATTTACTACATCTCGGCCTATATCACGCAATAACCAGGAATTGTCCGGGCCGGTTGGCGGCCAGGCGTGGGGTCGCGGTGGATGGGATCTCCATCCCACTGACCTGTGTAGCCTCGTCTTCTGAGTTGTAGTACTGCGGAATTTCGCTCTCTCGGTTCGCGTTCCGGAATCCTGTTTTTGGCGGGCGCGCTGATTTTCCTCTTACGAGACCGTGCTACAATCCCCGATTGCCCGGTTAGCGACGCCTGGCAAATCCCCACATAAACGAGACACTCTGAATCCCGTGGCCCATGATCCCTCGAAGACCGCCGTCACCTACGCCGACGCCGGGGTGGACATTGACCGCGCCAACCGCACCAAGAAGCGGATCAAGTATCTCGCCCACAAGACCTTTAACCGCAGCGTGTTGAGCGAAATCGGCGGCTTCGGCGGCCTGTTCGCGGTGGACAAGGCGAAGTGGGTGGACCCGATCCTGGTCTCCAGCGTGGACGGAGTGGGTACCAAGCTGAAAATCGCCTTTGAGATGGACGTCCATCACACCATTGGCGCCGACCTGGTCAATCACTGCGTCAACGACATTGCCGTGCAGGGCGCCACACCCCTCTTCTTCATGGACTATCTGGCCACCGGCAAGATTGAGCCGGAAGTCACCGAGAAGGTCATCGAGGGCCTGGCCGACGCCTGCAAGCACAATGGCTGCGCCCTGATTGGCGGGGAAACCGCTGAGATGCCGGGCTTTTATCCGGACGGCGAATACGACCTGGCCGGATTTATCGTCGGCGCGGTCGAGCGCGAACGCATCATCACCGGCAAGACGGTCGAGGTCGGCGACGTGATCTTAGGCCTGGCCTCGAACGGCCTGCACACCAACGGCTATGCCCTGGCCCGCAAGCTGCTTTTCGAAGTCGGCAAATACACCCTGGATTCATACGTCAACGAACTTAAGGGAAAAGTGGGCAACGAGCTTCTGCGCACCCACAAGAGCTACTGGCCTGCAATCAAACGCCTGGTGGATGGCGAGTGCGTCTCCGCCATGGCCCACATCACGGGCGGGGGCATCACCGAAAATCTGCCGCGCGTGCTGCCTCGCGGCGTGGCCGCCGTCATCGAGATGGGTTCCTGGCAGGTACCGCCGATCTTCGAGCACCTGCAACAGTTGGGAAACGTCCCCCAGGACGAGATGCTCCGCACCTTCAACATGGGACTGGGCATGCTGCTGGTGGTCCCGTCGAAGAAGTTCAAGAAAGCCCAGACCGTGCTGGAACGCGCGGGAGAAAAAGCCTTCACCGTGGGCCGGATCGTGAAGGGCGACCGCAAAGTGATGTACACCTGATTCGTTTCCCTCCTGGCTCATTTTCCTCGCACAGAGACCTGCGACTAAGCCATCGGCGTGATCAGGCAGAGGACGGGGAGGCGTCCCGGACAAAGCCCCGCTTCTCGCAAAGGACGCGAGAAATGGGGCACACTCCCTCGGTTCGACGAAACTGGGTTTCTATTTGTTCAGCAGGTCACAGTTGGCTGCGCACTTCACCGTCTGCAACTGGATTTCCGCCTTCTTGTGGGGGACCTTGGCGCCGTCTGGAACCACCACCAGGGACTGGCGTCCATCGGCAAGGTTCACTGTGCAATCGAAGCTCAGGGACTGCACCCCGCGCTGCTTGCACGAGGTCTTGGCAAGCGCCGAGGAAAGTGTTCCCGGGTTGTCATACACCTGGTCGGCGAGTTCGGACGGCAACAGCGCGATGGTCATGGGGACCGGGGACTTGATCCTGACATTCACCTGCTGCCCGTCGCGTTCGGGAGTCAGAAGGCTGTAGATTTTCGGCACGGAGGTCAGTTCATATTTCTCTCTCACCAGAGAAAACCACTGGAACTCAGCCTGGAGGCAGTTCTGTACGCACGTCCAGCTGTAGTAGGTGACGGTCACGTCATTGGGCGAGATAAACTGCCTGGCACCAGGGCCCAGGACTACTCCAATACCTGTCAAGAGGGCGCGATTGGGTGTTCGTTCATCGCGAATGAGCAGCACCATAGGCCGGTTCGGCGGCATGTGGCACTCGTAGGTAGTGCTGGTCACGTGCTCACGCACGCAGCGAAGCTCAAGCTCGGTCTGGCTTTCTGGATGCTGCTGCCAGGCATTCCAGTCGCTGGCGAACGCCATGGCGATGGTTACCGGCCGCTTGGCCTGAATGTCAACGTGCATACCGCCGCCGTCCGCCCCCGGTCGATAGACGCGGCCCGCGTGGTAGTCTGCCGGATCAAGCTGCGAAACCTCATCGCTGGCGCGGACCCAATCGAAAACCTTGTCTTGGGCAAGCGACAGTCTGCCCAAAAAAAACAGCACACACCCGAGCATGCACACTTTTTTCATAACGCCCCTACTTTATTAAAAACAGAGAGAGCGCAGGCAACAAGCGGCATTAACAGCTTCGCATAACGTTCGTAACGGCCGTTGAGCACCCCGAACGCTGAATTCAGCGGCGTGCGATCGCTTTGCGGTAATCGTCGGCGGTGGTGCGGTAGCAGGGGAGCGTGCTCTTCTTGTCGGCGGCACTCAACCCGGGAGCATCGGCGGCATTGTACGCGTCCGGGTGGGGATCGGTTTCAGGCCAGGTCATCTGCATCAGGGATTCGTCGCAGGTCCGGTCCCGGCTGACCAGCAGCTTGTACACCTTCGAGTTGTCCACCCCATACTCAGAAAGTCTGCGTTGATAAGGAAGATAGACGTACACCAGCTTGACCAGTTCGGTCAGATTTTTGCGCAGGCGTCTCTCGGCAATGTAAACCTCGTAATTCGAGAAATAGGACGAGCTCGGCAGGGCCATGGCTAGGCCAATCAGACGCAGAGGCATTTCTTCGGTAGGAGGTTCCTTGATGGCTGCGGTTTTCTGCCGCGGGTTATCAGTGATGGGCGGCGCCGCAGGAGCCAGGGCTGGAGCATTGGCCATTGCCATCTGGCGTCCGCCATGGCTGGAGTTCCCTCCCTCCCCGACTGACGGAGCGGGCGGGACGCCTTGCACAGAATTACCGGCCCCAGCGCCCGAGAACAACCCAGCGCGTTGACCTGCTCCGGAACCGCCTGCGCCGCCGAGCAATGGCGGAGGCGGCACAGCCTGTACTCCCGCGCTCGAAAGGGAATTGCCGGACAACGAACCGCCGCGTCCAGTTCCAGCAGAACTGTCTGCGTTCTCAATCGCCTGCGCCGATGGCGGAGGCGGCACCACGCTGGAACCGGTGCCGGACAAAACGCCGGCGCGACCACCACCATGAGTTCCCGAGCCTGCAACCGTAGGCGGAGGCGGTACAGCCAATCCGACCAGACCACCC
>JBARIF010000520.1:0-1577 GCA_049799615.1 Terriglobales bacterium | reverse complement strand
GGTCGGGGCTGATCCAAACGTAGTCCGCGACGGTGTTGTTAGCGAGATCGGTCGCAAACTGGCTGAAGTCCACGATGTTCGCCACCCGCGCCGCGTTGTTCTGCACATCGGCGTAGGAGATAAACGGATTGTGCTTGCGCTCGTAGAGCTGGTTGCCGCAGGAATGGTCCAGCGGCGTCGCGCACAGCGAGTACGACTGCATGTATGCCTTCCACGTCTTGTGGTGATGCTCGAGTTGGTCGACGATGTTGGGCACATCAATGGTGATGTCGTTGTCGTCAAGCACGCCGTTCAAAGCGCCCGAGGTCGCCGCCACATAGTTGGGCTGGCTCGGATGCGCGACTCCGTAGTAATTCGAAGCTAGGCCCGTGGTAGCGGCCGCGAAGTTGATAAAGGGAGCGTTTGAGTTTCCGATCAGCGTGTCGTAGCCGGTGTTCTCCATCATGATGACGAACACATGATCGAAGCCGTGGCCATCGTCGCCGCGCTGTGCCCATAGTGGAGCAGCCAGCACCAGCAGCGCCAGCAACCCAACTCCACAAAGTTTGGTTCCTCTCTGCTGAATCGTGCGAGAGACGCTGTTGAGATTCATGCAATTCTCCTGGAAGATTCGATGGTGCAATCGAGCGGATTTCCGCGCCCCAAGCCAAGTCTGGCGATTTCAAGAAAAAGAGTGACGCGATTTTAGCCCGAAGCAATCCAGTGTCAAGAACGAATTGCAGGCTGGATTGCTTTAGGGGACAGCCGCAACTCACTGCCCGGCTTCGCTCTTAACCACAGAGGACACGGAGAGCACAGAGGCTTTCTCAGCTTTCCTCCGTGCTCCTCTGTGCGCTCTGTGGTGAAAAGCTTTTTCTAGCGGAGTCCCACAATCCCGCAAGCCTAGACGCAACCGTCGAACCAAGAACTAGTTTTCTTATAGCTAAGTAGTTGAAAGCAGGTACCAGCGCCGCAAGTAATAGGAAACCACCTCAGCTAGGTCGCGTACAATGCCCATTGTAAGCGATTGGAAGCCCGTAGGGCGCGAGTTGGGGTGACGGTGATGGTTTGGGCCGGGCGGCCCCTCGGCGATCGCCCATAAGTCATCCTGGCGCAAAATGTATCTTTTAGTTAATACGACCCGGCCTCGGATGGTCACTTCCCAGCTTGTTGCTCGGCAAACGGTCCGACCCACGGGAGCGCAAACCACTCGCCCTGCAGCGCCTTGATCGAGAGCAAAAGCCAGGTAAGGAATAAGGCCAACCCGATCAGCGTGCCAGTGAGCATCCACATGAACAGCCAGCCGAACATGGACGCGAGCAATCCGAGCAGAACCATCACAATGACCAGCGCCCAGAAGAAAACGCTCTGAAAAGCATGGAAGCGTACAAATTTTCGGCGCTGAAATTGTTTGACTAAGAGGAACACCACGGCCGGAATGAACGTGAGGTAAGCCAGCGCGCCGACCCAGCGATCATTCCAGTCGACGGGAGGCCCGATGGGCACCGGTGCTTCGGCGATCGGTTCCTCACTCGCCGAACTTCCGGCGACGGGCTCCTCGGGAGCGAAGAAGTTCCCTTCCCGCACCGGCCGCCCGC
>JBARIF010000519.1:0-8614 GCA_049799615.1 Terriglobales bacterium | reverse complement strand
GGTCAGGATCGCCATGTGATGAGAAATGGTAGGCTGCGACAGGTGAATGCGCTGTTCAATGTCCGAAGCGCACAACCCCACGTCTTTGTCGATCGAACACCCACCCTGTTCCTTAAGCGCATGCAGGATCCGACGCCGTGTCGGGTCCGCGATGGCATGCAGAATGCGATCCAGTTCCTGCTCAGAATGACTCATGGGCAAGCAATAAACCATGAATCGACCGATGTCAATATACAGATGTCGGACCTCGGACTTCAGACCTCAGACCTCGGGTGTCATCCTGAGCGCAGCGAGGGGTTTCGCTTGCGAAGCCTCTCACGGAGTCGAAGGACCCCTACAAGCTGATAAGTCCGCTCGGGGCAGGTTATGCTAAGTGAAACTTTTGGTAAGGAACGATACTCAAATGGTGTGAAGTCCGACGCCCGAGGCCCGCCCTTGCTATTCGAAGGCACTGATCGCCGCCAACTCGAGAAACTGAAGAAGAGCGAAGGCCTGCTGCCTCCCGGTCAATCCCTCACGCTCAAGTGGCCCGTCCTGCACTACGGTTCGGTGCCGAAGTTTGATCCCGAGACCTGGGACTTCCGCATCACCGGCCTGGTTGATTCGCCTCTCCAGCTCAGCTGGAAAGAATTCAATGCGCTCCCCAAAATCCAGCGCACCAGCGATTTTCACTGCGTGACCCGATGGAGCCGCTTCGACAACCACTGGGACGGCGTGGCTTTCCGCGAACTGCTGGCCCGAGTCCATCCCAAGCCGGAAGCGGCCTACGTCCTGGTTCACGCCGAACAGGGATTCACGGCCAACGTGCCCTTGGCCGACCTTGACCGGGAAGAAGTATTGCTCGCCACCCATCACGACGGTGCGCCCCTCACCGCCGAGCACGGCTACCCGCTGCGCCTCATCGTTCCGCATCTATATGCCTGGAAGTCGGTGAAATGGGTTCGCGGACTGGAATTTCTCCAGCACGATACCCCCGGATTCTGGGAACAAAACGGTTACCACATGTACGGCGACCCGTGGAAAGAGCAGAGATTTAGCAAGTGAAGCGGACTTCGGACGTCGGACTTCAGACTTCAGACCTCGGATCCCAGACTTCAGGCTTCAACTCTAATAGGCGAATGTGGCAGGCTCCTGCCGAGGTCTGACGTCCGAGGTCCGACGCCCGCTTTCTTCACTTCTTCAGTATCGGATTGTACCCATCCTTCACCAGCTGGCTGCGGGCGCCCTCCGCGTCCTTGATGTCGGAAAAGGGACCCACCTGCACATGAAACAGTTTGTCTCCACCCGCGCTGGCGGCGAAAGCGGCGTATTGCTTTTTCTTGAGCGCATCTACCAGAGCCGCGGCGTCTTCCTGCTTGCTGACCGCCGCCACCTGTACGAAGTAGCTGTTCTGGCCTGAGATCGCAGTGGGGTCGGGAGGCGCATCGGCATCGGCAGGTGCCGTCTTGGCCGCGGTGCTCGGCGGCGTGTCCGGGCTCTTGGCCGTCAGGTCGGCTTGCGGATCTTTCTGTTCGACTGCCTTGTAGAACGTGAGATCGGAGGGTGGGCGAGACTCGGCGGCTTTGACTGCCGTAGGGCGCACGGTGGACGGGCCCGTTCCTCCCTGCAGTTCCACATTGGTTTTGCCGGAATTCTTCCCCAGCGAAAATCCCATCCCGAAGAACACGGCGCACAGCGCCACCAGCCCGAAGAACAGGGCCAGCATCTTACCTGTGCCCAGCGTGATCTCTGTGTCCTCAGAAGCCGCCATGGATCACTCCACCTCGCACCGCTCCATCAGCTCTTCGGGCTACCCTCATCCGTCTTGCCCATGAGTTTCTGAATGCCGGAGAAGAAATCCACCGGAACCGGGAAGACCACGGTGGTGTTTTTCTCCACTCCGATTTCGGTCAACGTCTGCAAATATCTCAGTTGCACGCTGACCGGCTCCTTAGCCAGCAGGGCGGCGGCATCCACCAGGCGCTGCGCCGCCGAGAATTCGCCTTCCGCATGAATGATCTTGGAACGCTTTTCTCGTTCCGCTTCGGCCTGCTTGGCCATGGCCCGCAACATGGACTCGGGCATGTCCACCTGCTTCACTTCCACGTTCGTGACCTTTACTCCCCAGGGCGCGGTGTGCGTGTCCAGGATGCTCTGCAGCCGCAGATTGATCTTCTCGCGGTGGGCCAGCAGTTCGTCCAGTTCCTGCTCGCCGAGCACGGAACGCAACGTAGTTTGCGCGAACTGCGAGGTCTGGTACACGTAGTTGGAAACTTCAACCACCGCCTTACGGGGATCGATCACCCGCAGGAAAATGACTGCATTTACTTTTAGAGTGACGTTGTCACGCGTGATGATGTCCTGGGGCGGAACTTCCATCGCTTCCTGGCGCAGTGAAATGCGCACCATGCGATCAATCGGAGCGAACACCAGTATCACTCCCGGCCCTTTTTCGTGCCCCAGCAGGCGGCCCAGACGGAAGATCACGCCCCGTTCATATTCGGCCAGGATCTTGATCGAGCTGAAAAGATAAAGAACAACCACGATAGTAGCGATGGCCGAAAAAGAAAGACCCATGGGGAAACCTCCGCGTCTGAAACCTCAGGAACGCTTCTGTGGTAGCGCAACTGCTTTAAGCATACGGCATCTCGCCGAAGATGGGAGTGCCTCGTATGATGCCAACAAAGGCTCAAACCGTGCTGGCTTCCGGAGTGCGCTCCACTGTCGCAGATGGTTGCACGCTCAGTTGCAATCCGTTCACTGCCAGCACCACTACCGCTTGCCCGGCAGGCACAAGGCTCGACGCCATTGCATCCCACAGTTCGCCATGAACGAAAACTTTCCCGCGGGGGGACAGAGTGGTCTGCGCAATGCCAACTTCACCTACCAGTCCCTGCGCTCCCGTCGTCACCTTGTTGGCTCGCGCCTTCAGAGCAATGCTCATGAGAAACACCGTGATCCCGCCCAGTGGAATGCTCACTGCCAGAGCGGTCAGCAGGTGCACCCGCATCTCCGGAATGGGTGCGTCCACCAGCAGCAGTCCGCCCAAAACCATGGTTGCGATCCCGCCGATCGCCAGGACCCCATGGGTGGCAAATTTGGCATCCAGAGCGAATAGTGCGAACGACGCCAGAATCAGCACCACCGCCGCAAAGCGTGTCGGCAAAAGATTGAGCGCAAAAACTGCCAGCAGGATGAACACAACGCCCACCGTCCCCGGCACCACCGCCCCCGGATGGTTGAACTCCGCATACAGCGCCAGCGCTCCCACCGCCAGAAGAATGAATGCGATGTTAGGGTCCATGATGAAGGCCAGAATCCGCTGCTTCAGCGTCATATCAAACGGTCGAATGTTTTCGCCTTCCAGGTTGAGCGTGACGGTCTTCCCGTCAAAGCGCTTGACGGTTTTCCCCTGCATCTGCTGCAGCAGGTTTTGCTCGCTCGTCGCCACGTAATCGACCAACTTCTGGGAAAGCGCCTCCTGGTCGGTAAAGGACTTCGACTGGCGCACCGTGCTCTCGGCCACCTCGACGTTGCGGCCGCGCTTGGAAACCACGGAACGCATCAGCGCGGCGGCGTCGTTCTCCAGCTTCTCCTTCATCACGTCGTCCATCTTGCCGCCGCCCAGCGTGACCGGATGGGCCGCGCCGGTATTGGTTCCCGGAGCCATGGCCGCCACATCCGCGCTTTCCAGAATAAAAAAACCGGCCGAAGCCGCCCGGCTCCCGCTGGGCGTTACGTAAACGATCACCGGCACCGGCGAAGCCAGGATCTTCTCAATAATGTCGCGTGTTGAATCGACCAGGCCGCCCGGCGTATTCAACTCGATGAGCAACGCCTGATCTTTGCTACGTGCAGCCTCCGCCAGCGCGCGCCCGATGTACTCGTCGGTGATGGGATGAATGGTGTCGTTGACAACAATCTTCAACACTTCTGCGGAAGAAGGAATGGAGACGCACAGCAAAACTGTGACCAACAGCATTCGCGAACCGGAAAGCATTCTCATTAGCTACACCTGTCACCTCTATTGTCTCGCAAATCAAGCTCCCACCCTAAAAAAGTAGCGCCGGCGTCCCGCCGGCTGTCGCGGGGGCATCCTGCCCCCGCCGGGGTGGAACGCCCACCCACAGCCGCCGATACGCCGGCGCCAGAATTGCGATATCAATCCGCCGCGGTGCTTTTTTCGGCTTCCTCGTGGCGCAATTCATTCCACCCGGGCAGAGACTTGTCCCCGGTAATCAAGCGTGCCCCGCGTTCGTACGTGAAATAAGACCATGCCCACTGCACCATCACGATAATGCGATTGCGGAATCCGATCAGGAAAAATATGTGAACGAACAGCCACGACAGCCAGGCCACAAAACCCGAAATGTGAATCTTGCCAAACTCGGCCACCGCTGCGGCCCGCCCGATGGTCGCCAGGCTGCCTTTGTTGAAATAGTGGAAATTCTTGCGCGGCTCGCCTCGCAGTTCAGCCGCGATGTTGTGCGCCGTGGCCTTGCCTTCCTGCATGGCGACCGGCGCGACCCCCGGCAGCCACTTTCCGTTTTCGTCCTTGAGGGCGGCCAGGTCTCCAATCACGAAAACCTCCGGATGCCCCGGCAGGCTGAGGTCGGGATTTACCAGCACCCGTCCGGCCCGGTCTACTGGCGTTCCCAGTTTCCTTCCCAGCGGCGAGGCCGCGACTCCCGCCGCCCAGAGAATGACCGCGGCCGGCCATCGCGTTTTCCCCATCTGTACAGACCCCGGCTCTACTCCAGTCACCATGGCCGAGGTATGCACTTCCACGCCCAGTCGCCGCAACTGCTCTTCGGCGCTGCGCGATAGATCTTCGGGATACGCAGGCAGAATCCGCGGGCCACCTTCCAAAAGGACAATCCTCGTCTTCCGCGGATCGATGCTGCGAAATTCGTTGGCCAGCGCGCGGCGCGCAATCTCGGCCAGCGTTCCCGCCAGTTCCACTCCCGTGGGACCGCCCCCCACCACCACGAAATTGAGTGGTACCTGCTCTTTTCCGTCGGCCGCCTGGTGCTCCGCCAGTTCAAACGCAAGCAGCACCCGCCGCCGGATTTCCAAAGCATCTTCGATGGTCTTCAGGCCGGGTGCAAACGGCTCCCACTCATCATGGCCAAAATAAGCATGACTCGCGCCCGAGGCCACAATCAGGTAGTCGTAGGCCACTTCGCCATCCGCCAGCTTCACCACTTTGCGCGACAGATCGAAGTCCTGTACTTCCGACATCAGCACTTCGACATTCCGCCGGCTGCGCAGAATCCAGCGAATCGGCGCGGCGATTTCCCCCGGAGACAATCCGGCAGTAGCCACCTGGTAAAGCAGCGGTTGAAAGGTATGAAAGTTCTGGCGATCGATCAGCGTAACTCGAACCGGATTTCCGGCCAATGTGCGGGCCGCCAGCAGTCCGCCAAAGCCGCCTCCAACAATCACCACTCGCGGATTGGCCTTCGCATGCATGGCTCTATGTTATTAGATTCATCCCAGGCCGCAGAGTCTCGAAAACTTGCAGCCAAACTGGCAACCGGGAACTGATCCCTGACAACAGGCTTTATTCCAACCTGTTCCCGATCATCATCCCGTAGTAGGCAGCAAACGAAACCGCGAACCCCACAAACCAGGAATAGTCGTAAGCGAAGCGCAACGCAGGAACCACCAGCCCCACCAGTGCCACAGCGGCGCCAAGAAACAACGCGCCCACAGCCTTCCAGTTGAATCCTCTGGAATACTCGTAAGCCCCGCCGCGCAGATAAAGCTCATTCACCCGCAGCGACCGTTTCCGTATGATCCAGTAGTCGCAAATCATGATGCCCGCCACCGGCCCCAGAAATGCCGCGTATCCCCCCAGCCAGCCGAAAATGAACGTTTTGTAGTTATCCAGCAACTTCCAGGGCATGATGGCGATGCCCATGAAGCAAGTGATCACGCCCCCGATCTTGAAACTGATCTTGCGCGGCCACAGGTTGGAAAAATCATTGGCCGGAGAAACCACGTTGGCACCAATGTTCACATTCAAGGTTGCCAGTAGAATTGCAATCAGCGAGACCACCACTGCCAGCCGCGAGTGGAAACGGCTCAAAAGCTGCACTGGGTCCCAGATCGCCGATCCGTAAATCACCACCGTAGCGGAAGTCACCAGCACTCCCACCAGCGAATAGAGAGTCATGGTGGTGGGGAGCGCCAGTGCCTGGCCGATCACCTGCGCCCGCTGGCTCTTGGCAAAGCGCGAGAAATCCGGAATGTTCAGCGAAACCGTCGCCCAAAATCCGACGGTCGCGTTCAACGCCGGTATCAGAAACTTCAGAAATTCCGAAAAACTGCTGAAGCGCGAAGGCGCAGAGAGCATTGGCCCAAAGCCTCCCGCCTGCACATAGGCCCAAGCCAGCAATAACAACCCTACCCCCAGCAGGACGGGCGCGCTGATACCCTGCAGAAATCGTATGTACTCAATTCCTTTGAGGATCACCGCCAGGTTGATCAGCCAGAAGGCCATAAAGCAGATGCCTGCGCCGTGCGGCACCGCCTTCCACGCCGGCCACACCGTAGCCAGCAGAACATTGATGGCCTCGCCCCCAATCCAGGTCTGAATGCCAAACCACCCGCACGCCACCAGTGCGCGCAGTACCGCCGCCACGTTTGCCCCCAGCACACCGAACGAGGCCCGCGCCAGCACGGGGAAGGGAATTCCGTATTGCGCTCCGGGATGCGAATTCAGCAGCATCGGCGCCAGCACGATGCAGTTCCCGAGAAAAACGGTGAACACCGCCTGCTTCCAGTTCATCCCGCCCTGGATCAGGCTGGCGGCCAGCATATAAGTCAGGATGTTGACCGACATCGAGACCCAGAGCGCCGCATAGTTATAGGTGCCCCAGGTCCGCGCCCCGCGGTGACCTGATGCCGCCACGCCGGGCAAAACGGTGGGTGCAAGATCAGGGTTATAAAGAGGGCTGGACTCGATATCGGCGCGCGCAGTTGGAGGTGGCATCGGTATTCGTGAAAATAATCCTATACACGGACAATCCAGTCCCTGCCGACAAGGCCAATTACGCTCTTAGTCTCCCGAGCCCGTTTTTCCGCTTTGTGTGGTCAGAATGCCGTAGGTCTCCGGGCGCCGGTCGCGGAAGAACTGCCACACCTTGCGCACTTCCGAAATCATGTCCAGGTCAAGCTCCGCCACCAGCACCTCGTCCTTATCGCGGCTGGCCTGGGCGATGATCTTGCCTCGCGGGTTGCAAAAATAACTCTTGCCGTAAAACTCTCCAATGCTCCACGGCTTCTCTTCGCCCACGCGGTTGATGGCGCCGACAAAGTAGCCGTTGGCCACGGCATGGGCCGGCTGTTCCAGTTCCCACAAATACTCCGAAAGCCCGGCCACGGTGGCCGAGGGATTAAAAACAATTTCCGCGCCATTCAATCCCAGGGCGCGCGCCCCCTCCGGAAAGTGCCGGTCGTAGCAGATATACACTCCAACTTTTGCGTATTTTGTGGCGAACACCGGATAGCCCAGGTCGCCGGGCGTGAAGTAAAACTTTTCCCAGAATCCCGGATGACAGTGCGGAATATGGTGCTTGCGATATTTTCCCAGGTAGCTTCCATCCTCATCGATTACCGCCGCCGTGTTGAAGTACAGTCCGGGCAGCTCCTGCTCGTACACCGGAACGATGATGACCATGTGGTGTTTCGCCGCCAGCTCCTGCATCAGCCGCACGCTGGGGCCATCCGGGACCGCCTCCGCCAGTTCGTACCAGCGCGGGTCCTGCTCGGCGCAGAAGTAGGGTCCATAAAACAACTCCTGCAGACACAGGATCTGTACCTTCTGCCGGGCCGCCTGCTCGATCATCTCCACATGCTTGCGCACCATGGCTTCCCGTACCTCTTCCAGCGAGTGTTCCGCACCCAGCACATTGCGCGCCTGTATCAGTCCACAGCGAACCATTCGTGACATCAAGACACCTCTATTTGCAAAAAACTATAGCAGACTCGTACCCGCCCAAAGCCTGAACTAAGAACCGAGAACCGATAACCGGCAACTGGGATCCCCCTGCTCAAAATAACCTTGCCGCTTCCTCCTCCCTCCCGACGTATAATCGGCCCAATCTGTTACCGGGGGCTAGCCATGACCTACCGCATTACCTGCTGCATATTCCTCACCCTGACCTTGGCCGCTTTTGCCCAGACCAGTAAGCCTACGGGCGGCCGCGGCACTCCCGGCCCCACTCGAAGCCCGGGCCCGATGCAACCTAACCTGAATCCGCCCGACACCACCATGGGACAAAGAGCTATTATTACCGGCAAGGTCGTGCTCGACGATGGCACCCAGATTACGGAATCGGCCAGCATCCAGACCATATGCCGCGGCCACAAGCAGACCGTGACCCACACTGATTCGCACGGCGGCTTCAGTTTCGAACTGGGCGATCGGACCTCGCCCGCCACGGCGGACTTCAGTGGCGCCGATGTCGATTCCGCGGGCTCCAGCATGGGGCGCGGGGCGCAGCGCAACTGGCGCGACTGCGAGCTGCTGGCCGAGCTGCCGGGCTTCTCCGCGCAGCCCATCGATTTGAACACCCGGCTCACAACATTCGAAAGCGCCGATATTGGCCGCCTGGTCCTGCACCGCATG
>JBARIF010000518.1:0-2000 GCA_049799615.1 Terriglobales bacterium | reverse complement strand
CACTCGCTCTCTGCAATCGCGAAGGAATAGTTCAATACCGCGTTTGGCGGATTGACCGCGAGCCGTGGCTGACCTGTAAGCGGGGAGTGCCTGGTTCCAAATCGCAACCAGTGATCCGGCACGCGTTTTGCGTCTTGCCGTGGGAACAAAACTGGAACCTTGCTCCATGCGTTCCAATATGTAGCGGCAGCTTGCGCTTCGAGATAGCGGATCGTATCTAGACTTTCTGCATCAGCCAGTCCCTCTCGCAATCGAGCAATAAGCTCCGATGCAGCGGGTTCTTTCAACTGCTCGCGCACTACTCGCTCCTGTCCGTCGAGCTTTGCCTGGATCAACTCGCGGGAGATTTCCAGGGCTTTGCCGCTTTGGTGAGCAAGCGCTTGGGAGCGTTTGAGTCGAGCGTCGGAAGGTGAAACGGGACCGCAAACATTGAGCACCCTACCGTTTCGGTCAAGCATGACGAAGGCGGCGTCCTTCTCAAGCAACCATTTCACGGCGGAGAGTGTCAAGAAACCGTCTTCAGACACACAGACCAATCGCCGTAGACGATGGCCAACACGGGCGAGCCTGATCTTGTGGCGCTCCATGCCAACGCCGTGTTCGATTTCGAGGTGCCCAGACCGCACACAAACGCGCACGCCAAAACCGTGAATCGTGAGCACGCCGCTTTTGTTTATTGGAGATTTGCGGGAGACGTCTTCGTGAGATAGCTTGTAGGTACCCGCCATGGAGCTTATACCTCCTCGGTGGCAGGGCTTGTCGGCTGCTTCTAACAGTCGGCAGGCCCGCTCTGTTTATAATCTATCTAATTATAATTCAATAACTTGCGGACTTTTCAACAAAACCGGCATTGACTGCGTTCTTGTGTAGCGGGAGAATTTGTGCAACCGCAGCGGCTAGCCGCTGGAGCGAGGCGATAGCCAAGCTTTGGTTCTTAGTAGAGATGCCTACGGACTGGCACTCCCGGAGTGTCGATCCCGACGGGTACAGCTCTAGTATGACCTGGTTCCTGGGATGGCAGTTTGAACAAATCGAGCTGACCATCAAGTCTTTCCAAGTAGACCGCCCCCATCTGGTCATCGTGGAGGGGACGCAAAACGGACGACGGGACCAGGACGCAAAACGAGCTTGGGCTCAGGCTGAGCAAACGGAAACCGGCAGATGACACTTCAAGCCCGGAGTGTCTTATGTCAGGTTCCAAGAAGTCTCGCTCTCGAAGCTCGTCAACTAACTCTTCCACCCAGAAAACTAAACCCGCGAAAAACCAGCGCTCGGCACGAAAGCAGCGCAGCACGAAACCCATCGCTGGTAAGCGTGCACAATCCCTCGACCGACTACAGCGGCTCAAGGCAGGAAAGCGCCTCGTGGCCGATATGGCGGCCGATTCGTCCCTTGCCTTTACATCCGCCGCCCACAAACGCGGGCTCGACCCTCGATGGGTACTCAAGGAGTTCGGCCCGCAGTTGGAGAGAGATTCCTCCGGACGAATCCGGGCCAAGAAGCGCAGTCGGAACCGGAAGACGCTCTACATCCCAACCGCTACTCCAGGCGTGCGGACTCCCGTCGCAACGCGGAACAAGCGGGAGCGGAAGCAAGTCGGTAAGTGGATGGCGGCACTCAACGCCGCCGGCGACAATGACTTCTCGAAGATGAAGAAGCTCCCTAGGAAACTAGTAATTGGGGGCGTCCGCCTCGAAACCAGCCAGAAGAAGAAGGTCCAAGAAATCCTGGTCGCCCTGGCTGAGCAAGAATCGCCCTTTGAGGGTCTCTACCGCGCAATGGGGAGGCCGTCATGAGCAGAGCGGGCGGGGAAACTCGCAAATGCGTCATTTGCGGTAGCACCGAAAGGGTGGAAGCGAACCATGTTGGTGGGCGTAATCACATCGCATGGTTTACGATCCCGCTCTGCGGCGAACATCACGACAGGTTCCACGTGCTGCTGAACCAGATTCGCCTGGATCTCCGATATACCCCGGACCCAGTGGAGCGGTGTCTACGCG
>JBARIF010000517.1:0-4698 GCA_049799615.1 Terriglobales bacterium | reverse complement strand
CGCCTGGGGTGGGCTTAACCTAACATTAATTTCTGTTCAGGTTTACTTTCGGTATCATTCGCGGCTGGCGCAATCACAGGAAGAACCACAGTGAATACCGACCCGACACCGGGAATACTCTCGCACTCGATCAAGCCGCCCTGGGCTTTGGCGATGGCTTGAGCGATGGCCAAGCCCAGACCCCCACTATGCGCTTCCCCGCTGCTGGAGGGGGCGGCCCGGTAGAACCGTTCAAATATGAAGGCCAGGTGCTCGGTGGAGATGCCAATTCCCTGGTCTTGGAAGCGCACTCGAATCGCGCCGTCTAACTGTGCCAGCGATACGTGGACCCGTGTGCCATCCGAGGAGTACTTGATCGCATTATCAAGAAAGATCAGAAACAGCTGATGAAGGAATGCTTCATCCCCGGAGTAGGGGATTTCCTGGTTCAGGTCTCTCACGATAGCAATATCCTTTGCGCGGGCTCGCGAGCTTACCAGCGCACAAGCCTCTTCCAGGACCTCGTTGATGTAGAGGGGCTCGCACATGAGGTGGAGCTGCCCGGCATCGGCCATCGAGAGAGTGAACAGCCCTTCCACGATCCTCGTTAACTTCTTGAACTCGTCATCAAACACTTGCAGGGTCTTGCGGTATTCTTCAGCGCTCCGCGGCTTGGAAAGCAGGAGTTGGGTCTCGCCGTGAAGGACGGCGAGGGGTGTGCGCAGTTCGTGTGACGCGTCGGTCACAAACTGACGGAGCTGGCGTACGGCTGAGTCGACTCCCTGCAAGAGCTGATTGAAGGTTTCGGCCAGGCGACCCAGTTCGTCATGGGGAGTGGAGATTGGGAGAGGGCTCCAGAATCCCTGCCGGTTTGTGACTCGCTTGGCCATCAAGGCCGCGTGTTGGGTAAGTGCAGTGACCGGCGCGAGACTCTTCCCGACATATAAAGCCGACACTGCCGCGGTGATCAGCAAGCTCAGGGGAAACAGGAACAGGGCAACCCTTCCGAAGCTGGCCAGCACGCGGTTGGTGCCCACTGTTGGGATGGCTACCACCAAAACTCGCGACTGGCTCCCTTGCGGAAAGGGGATGAGTGCGACCCGCACCGACTGGGTATTGCCCATAGCGGCGATCCCGAAACTCGGGCGTGAAGCCGCGGAGCTCAGTCCGTTTAGATCAATCGGGGTGGTCAGATTTGCCGAATGTTGAAGGACACGGCCAGTGGAATCGAGGACTTCAAAAAACTCGCCCGGAATATCCAGCCTGTTCACGTCCTGCGCATTGGGTTCCGTGACGATGTCGGCGATGAGTGGGCGAGCCGTTTCCAGCAGTTGGCGGTTGAGCTGAGTAGGAACCTCATGAGCCAACAGAACCCAGAAGGCAAGGTAGGATCCGGCCAGCAACACACCGACCACAGTGGTGAAGAGCAACATCATCCTAAAGCGGAGCGTCTTCGCCCTCACGATTCAGGGCCTCCCAACCGGTAGCCCACGCCGCGCACGGTATAAATCAGTTTGGTGGATCGATTCTGGTCGAGTTTGTGCCGTAAACGGTTGATGTACACCTCAATCAGATTGGTCTCGCTGTCAAAGTGGCAATCCCATACATGCTCGACGATTTCACAGCGGGTCACCAGTTCCGGTGCGCGTAGAAGGAAAAGCTCGAGCAGGGCAAACTCTTTGCTGGTGAGGGGAATGACTTCCTGGCCGCGGGTCGCGCGCCGCCGATGACGGTCGAGAGCAAGGTCGGCATAGCAGAGTTTTGCATTGCCACTATGAAATCCTCGGCGGACCAGCGCCCGGACACGTGCGAGGAGTTCCGCCAAAACGAAAGGCTTGGTGAGATAGTCGTCAGCGCCGGCGTCCAGTCCCTCAACCCTTTGCTCCACCAAACCCCGAGCCGTCAGCATCAGGATCGGAGATTCAATCCCACGCTGGCGCAACTCGCGGCAGACGTCAATTCCACTCAAGCCGGGCAGCCGGACGTCCAGGAGGATGGCATCATAGGAAACATCCGCACCCAGTTCGAGCGCCTTCTCGCCGGTCTCGGCGACATCCACAGCGTAGGTATTTTCCCTCAAGGCTCGGGCAATAAAGCTGGCCACCTTTCGTTCGTCTTCGACCAAGAGGATCCGCATAAGCCCAATCGAACATCATCGCATAAAGACTGCGGTCAGAGCACGGCCGGGGCTTTGCTTGGCTGACGAGGCAGACGGCTCGATGGGGTCGCGGTGGTCCACGAATCTCTTGCCGGCTGGTCTTGTCATTTGACAGCCGCGCTTTTCGTCAGAGTACCTCGAAGACGAGGATCTCGGCACTCTTGCTGCCGTTCTGCGGCACGGCAACGAAATACCGGTGCAGTTCGGGAACGAGACGCGCGGTTTTCCCCAGCGGGCCGGTCGGAACCTTTCCGAGCAATTTGTAGTTGTCGGCATCGGTCTGCGCATATACGTCCACACTGCCATCTCCAGCTGAGTAGATCCGCTTGCTGGGGCCGTCATAAACCAGGTCATCTACACCTTTTGTAATTGGCAGGGTGTTGAGTTCCTTGCCGGTCTTGGCGTCGAGCACGTCAAGCTGCCCGTCGCGGCATGCCACAAACAACCGATGGTTCGCTTCATCGAAGCCCAGCGCGACGTTCGGCTTGCACTTCGTCACCGGCCAAGTGGCTATGACTTCTCGCTTCTCCCGGTCTACCACGTCCACTTGATTCTTGGCCTTGTTGTTGACGTAAATCCTTGCACCTGACTTCTCGAGTGCCATCGCCTCCAATGTGTCTCCATCAATCTTGATGTCAGTGACCTTCTTGCCAGCCGTAGTGTCGACGACGCTGAGCATCGAATAGGTCTGGTGAACATCGCCGCCGCCGTTGTCGACGTAGAGATACTTTGTGGCGGAATCGTAGCCAATCGAATCTGCGTCCTCCAGCAGTTTCACGCTCGCCAGGAGGGCATACGATTTGCCATCGAAAATCTTTACATCGCCCGCATCTCCATCTGTCACGTAGATGCGGTTGAGGTCTTCGCGATAAAGCACGGCATGGGATTTGCCGATGCCGCCGATGGTGTGAATCAGTTTTCCGGTCTTGAGATCAAAGACCAGAACTGACTTGTAACCCTCCGGAGTCGCGAAGAGCCGATTTCCCTTCAGGTCGACCTCGAAATGATCGAAGTGTCCCTTCACTGCAGGAGGCAGCGTGATGGTCTGAACGAGTTTGAGCGGTTCGGGGGTCTGGGCGTGGACTCCGAAAGCGATACAAATCGCGATGAGGACCAAAAACTTTTTCTTCATTGTCTCTCCCAAAGAATGAGGTATGGAGCCGATCCTAACGTTTGCAACTTCGTTCGCAAGCCCGCGGAGGAAGGATAATTCATCCCCCGCAATGCGAACTGAAAACAAGATTAATTTCTGTTTAGCTGCACGATAGGGGATCAGAGAGTTTGGCTGAAAACAGGTACCTTGCGTTCAAGGTACTCCTTTTCCGCTCCAGGCTTCGTTGACTCGATAACTCTGCTGGCGTAGCATCCGCCCCGTCAAGAGCCGTTCTTGCAACTGCAGAACGACTAGCCTGCGTCGTCAGTGCCGTGGCCAAGCTGAAATGCAACTTTGTCCGGGGAGGACCGTATGAAGCGAATTCACTTTGCCGTTTTTGCGCTGGTCGTTGGACTGGAAATCGGCGCTTACGCGCAGGAGCAAATGCCCTTGAAGCTTGCAGCGACCATCCCGCTGCCGGGCCTCCACGACGGAGACTTCGACCATTTTGCTCCAGATGTGGACGGACACCGGCTTTTCCTTACGGGAGAAGAGAACGATAAAGTTCTGGTTCTGGACACCAGCACGAACAAGCTTATTCACACGATCGAGAATGTGAGGGCTCCGCACGCAATTCTTTACCGCAAGGACCTGAAGAAGCTTTTTATCGTGGAAGGCGATGCCTCGGCAGTCAAGGTGTACGACTCCGACACTTATCAGGTGGGCGGGGAAATCAAAGTTTCCATCGATGCGGATTCCGTTGCCTACGATCTGGCTACGAATTACCTCTACGTCGTCAACGGCGGCCGCGAGGCGCACACGCCGTACTCATTGATCAGTGTCATTGATACGAACACGATGAAGAAATTGCGCGATATCAAAATCGATTCGAACCACGTGGAGGCGATCGTCCTCGAGAAATCAGGGCAGCGAATGTTCCTGAACATTACGGGCCAGAGCGCGGTCGGCGTGATGGACCGGAACAAATCGGTTCTCTCGGCCACTTGGCCGCTGCCGGCGGGGGACAAGCTGAATGTAGCGATGGGACTGGATGAAGCGAATCACCGCCTATTTGTAGTGACCCGAAACCCAGGAGAATTGATTGTGCTGGATTCGAGCGATGGCAAGGTGATCACGAGTGTCCCGGCTGTCGGCATGGTCGACGATATGAGTTACGACCCTCAGCATAAGCGGCTTTACTTGGCGGGCGACCAATTTGTGGACGTTTTCGAGCAGAAGGACGCCGATCATTACGTCTTACTGGCAAGAGTTCCGGGAAGCTTCCGCGCCAAAACGGCAATCCTTGTTCCCGAACTGAATCGCTACTATCTTGCAGTTCCACATCACGCGGAGCAACAAGCCGAAGTACGGGTATACGACATCCAGCCATAACAACTTCAATCGCCGCCGGCTCCCACACGTTGGCTGAGGTCGTCGGTGGGTGAAATGCGAGCCATGGGGAGTTCCA
>JBARIF010000516.1:0-6696 GCA_049799615.1 Terriglobales bacterium | reverse complement strand
GGGATATCCTCGATCCGTTCCCGCAGCGGCGGAAGCGTAAGCGGAATCACGTTAAGCCGGTAGTAAAGATCGGCGCGGAAGCGGCCGCGCTCTACCATTTCCTGAAGCGATACGTTGGTTGTGGCGATGATCCTGATGTTCACCGGGATGGTTCGCGTGTCGCCAAGGCGCTCAACCTCGCGTTCCTGCAAGACTCGCAAGAGCTTGGGCTGCAACTCCAAAGGCATTTCGCCGATTTCATCCAGCAACAACGTCCCACCATTTGCCAGTTCGAATTTTCCGGACTTGGCCACCGTGGCCCCGGTGAAAGCGCCACGCACATGGCCAAACAACTCGCTCTCCAATAACTGTTCGGGAACGGCGGCGCAGTTGATCGCAATAAAGGCCTTTTCGCGGCGACGGCTGGCTTCGTGGATGAAGCGGGCCAACAATTCCTTGCCCGTGCCGCTCTCAGCTTCTACCAGGATGTCCGCATCAGTCTGTGCCGCGAGCCGGGCGCGATCGAGGGCGCGCATCAGGGCCGGCGACCGGCCTATGATTTCTGTACGGATCGGTCCGGTAGCCTGGCTGACCGCCGAGTTGCGCATCACTCGCTCCACGGTTGACTGCAATTGCTCAAAGGAAAATGGTTTTGTCAGGTAATCGCAGGCGCCGTTCTGCATGGCCTGGACCGCCTGTGCCACAGTGCCGAAAGCGGTCAACACAATCACGGCTGTGGAAGCGTCGGCGCTTCGCACTTTGCGCATCAGTTCCAGACCATCGCCGTCGGGCATGCAAACATCGGTGACCATCAGAGGAAAGGAATTCTGGCCGCACTTGCGCTCCGCTTCCGCCGCGCCGGCCGCAGTCTCCACCAGCCAGCCATCGCGCTCGAAAGTGGCCTTTAATGCCATGCGCATGCCGGGCTCGTCATCGACCACCAATACCGACTTTGTCTGCGAGGTCATAGAACGGGAAACTCCAGCGAGAACCTGGTGCCGTTGCAGGCGCGACTCTGTACCCGGATGGTGCTGCGGTGTTGCTCCATGATCCTTTTACAGATAGTGAGTCCGAGGCCCGGCCTCTGTTGACTTCCACTGAAACCGGGATTGAATACCTTCGCCAGGTCCTGCTCCGGAATGCCTTCTCCCGTGTCGGCAAAATCGACAATCGCAAGCTCGCCGTGCTGCCGGCCGGAAATAGTCAGAGAACCACCCGCCGGAGTATGGCGAAAGGCGTTGATGGCAAGATTCAGGATGACTTGTTGCAGGCCGTTGGGATCGCCGTCGATTACGACGTTGTCGATTTCCATGTTGACCTCAAGCTTGACTCCGGCTTGCTCGGCCAGCGGCCGGATGAACGCAATCCCGTTCTGCAATACGCTTCTCAGCTGCAGGCGGACGTGATTGGCTGACCCGTGCCCGTGGAACTGCAAAACATTGTTGACTGTCGCCGAGAGCGAACGGATGCCGGCCTGAAGATGCTCCACACAATATTTTTCTTCCTCGCCGATTGCGGCCTTCCGCTCCAGCACGCTGGTCCACAGTTCCATGCTGCCCAGAGGATTGCGGATTTCGTGGGCCAGCACGGCGGCCATTTCTCCCAGGGCCAGCATGTTGCGGGACGTTTCGCGCTGTTGTTCGGCTTCCTTACGTGCGGTTATATCGCGCAGGATGAGGATGAATTGATCTGGCCCGAGGCCGCCGTCTGAAGACGGCGCGATGTGCAATGCCGTCCTGCGAATGGAAAGCCAGCGCGCACTCTTTTCCGAATCGAGCGTGACTTCATGCTCGTCGTCGCGTGCAATCGCCGTCTTGAGCAGTGCCTGGATATGAGCCGGGAACTGTTTCAACAGTGACGCGGCATCCGCCGGCGCGCCTAGCAGTCGGCCCGCTTCGGGGTTTACCAGAACAATGCCATCGTTGGCGTCAAGGACAATCACGCCGCACGGCAGGGCGTCCAGGATGCGCTCGAGCGCGGTCCGAATATTCTTGTTTTCGGCCAGGCTCTGGGTAAGGGCGGCGTTCCGCTCTTCGAGTTCGCGTCGCAGCCGCGCGACTTCGCTTTGCAGCTGACCGTAGGAGGCCTCCATCCGGTCAGCCGTGGCCATGAACGCCTGGAAGGCCTCCGCCAGCGGACCTTTGACCGCGCCGGGCGGCAGATTCATTGGAGCGTGATGAGAAGTAGGCAACATCTGCCTACTGACAATGCAAAGCGGATGCCAAAAGGTTCTAATGTGGACGCTGCAGTGACGAGGGTAACCAGGGAAACCTTTGTTCGGACGCGGCGCCAAAAGAGGGTCCTACAAACGCCAATTCGCATCGCTTGGGAAGGGCACGACTTTAGTCGTGCCACAATGCCAGGGAGCAGATCGGCTTTAGCCGCTGCGGTCGGCTGTTCTTGCGTGCACACTTTTCTATCTTGCGTGTTTCTCAAGCTCAAGCAGAGCAGATGTCGGGATAGCGCTGGGCTAGACCACGATATGCTTCGCCAATACCTGACGCTCGTCTTGCGCCAGGATGGTGGCGCGCTCGATTACGTTCCGCAATTCGCGCACATTGCCCGGCCAACTGTGTTGCAGCAGCTGAAATGTGGCGTCGGAACTCAACCCCAGCCGGCGCGAACTGAATCGGTCGAGAAAGCTCATGGCCAGGGTCGGCAGGTCCTCCATACGATCTTTGAGCAGGGGCAATTCAATCGGGAAAATTGCCAGCCGGTAGTAGAGGTCCTCGCGAAATTGCTTTTCCTGGACCAGTTTGCGCAGGTTTCCGTTGGTTGCCGCCACCACTCGCACATCCACCTTGAAGCTGTCCGTGCTACCCAGTCTCTGCACCTCGCCTTGCTCCAGAAATCGCAGTAGCTTGGACTGCAGTCCCAGGGGTAGATCTCCAATTTCGTCGAGGAAAAGAGTTCCTCCCTGTGCGGCGTGAATTCGTCCAATGCGAGATTGCACCGCACCGGTAAACGCTCCCTTGGTATAGCCGAACAATTCAGCCTCAAGCAGGGCTTCAGGAATGGCGGCGCAGTTGATTACTACAAAAGGGTTCGATCTGCGGGGACTGAGATTGTGAATGGCCTGGGCCACCAGATCTTTTCCGGTTCCGCTTTGTCCCAGGACAAGAACGGTGGTGTCGCGGCGCGCGACCAGTTGCGTCATGTGGTAAACGCGCTGCATGGCCAGCGAAGTGCCGATCATCCCAGGCAGCGGGCTGACGGCCTTGTTCAGCTGTTCATGGCCAAGGATCTCCACTGTGGGGGTGACCACGATATTGTTTCCCAATAGTCCGGCAAGTTCATCGCCCAGAGGGGCGCGAGATGAGGACGGCAGTGGCAATCCGGTTTGTCGATCCAGGGGCAGGATCTGCAGGTGGGGAAATTGTGTGCGCACCAGCTTCTGAAACTCGTTCACGTTCAGGTCCGGCAGAGAAGGATCGAGCAACAGCAGTTGAAAATCTTCAGCCTCGAGTTGGCCGAGCGCATGCGCTCCGCTGACTGCCTCCGTGAGGTGCCAGCGCTCCGACTTTATCCGCGACATCAACTCACGGCGCAACTCGCCATTGGGGCTGACAATTAGTACAGCGGAAACTGCGTCACACACAGGCATGGGTACGATGCTCATAGGCTTCTGGAAACCATCCTCCGCTTAGCAGGGCGACGGGCGTGTTGCCCGCCCCTCAAGACGTCTTGAAAAAACGATGCGAACCGGCTGACGACTGCGAACTGGAAAAATCGGCCACCTTGCTTTGGTCGATTGCCACGTCTTTGTTCTTGAGCTTCACCGGGAAATCGGCAACGATCAGCAACGGACTGGTGCCGACCTTGAACTCACCGCCGCCACCGGTCACAATGGCGTCCGCCAGGGCGAGAGCTCTGTCCACTACGTCATCGGAGGATGGCCGGGTGGGAGAGTTCTCGTGGCTGCGCGCAGGAGAGTGCTTGATCCGCAATACCAGATGGTCCGCCGGCCCCTGGATCTCGATCTTTGCCAGGTCGCCGGGCCGGGAGTAACCCTGCACCGCTTGCAGTACATAGAAAAGCATCTGTCTCAAACGAGCGGGGGAAACATGTATCAAGGGTTCGTGCTCCGGACGGAAAAACAGGAGCCGGAGCTGTGCGCTGTCCAGGGTATGTTGCAGGCCGGCAATGACCTCTTCCAGAACCACGCTGAGGAGTACGTCGCGCACATCGGCCGCGGGCTGCTGAAACCTGGCCAGGCGGGCAGCGAACTGCATACTCTCCACCGCGCTGCGCAGCTGCCCCAGAATGTTTTCCGCGATCTCTTTGTATTCCGTCTCCGTAGTGGGGCTCAGCAGGGCCATCTCCAGCGAGGCCTGGATGGTCGCCATGGGCTGCGCCATCTGGTGCATGCTGGCCGCGAGCATGCGCAGAAATTTCTCTTGAGCAGCGGAACTGTGGGGATGGGTGTGCATTGGTTTCCTCAGTATGCTTTCTTCAGTTGTCCGAAATCACGTATCCCACACCTCTTACGGTTCGGATCATTGGCGTGGAAAACTCGGAGTTGTCCACCTTGTCGCGTACATACTTCACGTACACGTCAACCAGGTTGGTGGAGTTATCGAATGGCATGTTCCAAACGTGCTCCATGATCATGGCCCGCGTGACGGTCTGGCGGGCATTCCGCATCAGGTATTCGAGCAGGGCAAATTCCTTGCCTGACAGGTTGATTCGCTTGCCCGCGCGCTCAACCCGATATTCCCGGCTGTCGAGAATCAGCTCCCCAACCTGCAGAGGAGTCCCCGGCAGGTAGGGATTGCGCCGCAAGAGCGCCCGCACTCTCGCCGTGAGCTCGGAAAACGAGAACGGCTTGAGCATGCAGTCGTCGGCGCCGCTGTCCAGCGAGAGAATCCGGTCCTCCACCTGAGTCCGGGCGGTCAAAACCAGAATCGGGAGTTGCGGCTGTTTGGGGCGGACGTAGTTCAACACCGCCAGCCCATCCATCTTCGGCATATTCAAATCCAGAATGAGTAGGTGATATTTGTCCTGTGTCACGGCTTCGGTCGCCAACTCGCCGTCCTCCACGAGTTTTACACCGTAGGCTTCCGACTCCAGATGGCGCCGGAGAAAATTGCCTAGTGGCACATCGTCTTCCGCCACCAGAACTTGAGGAATTGAGTTGCTCTGACGCCGCAATTCGGTGTTCACAGGGCCCTTTCCTAACCGTAAACCTGGTTCCCAGCGGCGCGCGCTGTAGAACCAGTTCAACAAGAACGTTGCTGCCAAAGTCGACAGCCAGACTGCTGAAGAAAACCAACTGATGTGCCGATAAAATTCCCGAAAGACTGCGGCATCGCGAGAACCTTTGCGTTCACAGTGCCGCCCCAAGCAAATGCTCCCTGGAAGAGAAGCAATCCCGGTTAATGCAATTGTCATGCCAACAGCTTGGTGCTTAATTTTGTGCTAATTCGGGTGTAGAAGCGTTTCCGAGGTGTAAGCTTTCCAGACAGAGTGTCTGATTCAAAGACAAGCCTCGCGCGGTAGATGGGGCACAACGAGGGGAGTTCTAATCGATTTCGATGAAAAGCGATGAAGACTTCGTTTCTGTTCGGCCCTTCGGCTTTCGCGCTCCCCGCGTCTCTGCGAATTTCAGCTTCTCTCTGGAAGTGATCGCCACCGGAGAACGCTACGAAGCGGAGTGCACGGATATCAGCGAAGACGGGCTTGCCGCAGAGCTGCTCCAGCCTTTGGATCCCAAGACCAAGGTCGCGATAAGGATGCTGCTCCCGGGCGGCACCGCGCCGCTGCACATCCCGGGCAACGTTGAATATTGTCAGGACGGCCGCTGTGGCCTGAACTTCCTCTACTCCTCTTCAGAAGAGCGAACGCAGGTCCAGCGCTTCATCCAATCCATCTCGTAGATCGCGAGATGGGGCGGATGCCGCGTCCCTCTCGGCGGCAAGAGTCTTCATTCTAGTGTTGGCTGTCCTGATTCTCCCCAGCCTTCGCGCCCGCTTCGACATTCGGAGCTTGTACCGGCTCTTCATCTTCATCCTTGACGATGTATTGCACGATCAGGGAAATACGGCGGTTCGAAGGCTCCAGGGGGTTGCCCGGAACGCGCAGCCTCTGGTCGGCGTAGCCTCTCACTTGCGAAACCTGGTCGGCGCGCAGCCCGGAAGCCTGCATCAGTCTCCGTGCGGCATTCGCGCGGTCGGAGGAGAGTTCCCAGTTGCTGTAGTCCCGCTTCGAGGCATACGGTTTCGCGTCGGTGTGGCCTTCAATCGAGATGTGGTTGGGAAGCTTACCCAGTTGTCCCGCCAGGGCCACCAGTAACTCGCGCCCATCGTCATTCAACCCCGGCTTGCCGCTCTCAAAAAAAGTGCCCGAGGACGACTCCAGCAGTTCAATCCGCAATCCTTCCGAAGTTATCGTCATCTCGATCTGGTTCTTAAGCTTATCGAAATTGGTGACTTGCCGGACCGCTTTCTGAAGCTCCTCTTTCAGCTTGGGCATGTTGTCTTTGGTCAGGGTGAAGTTTTCACCCGAGCCAATCTGGTTGCTGCCCACTTTTTTGGAAGTCCCAGTGGGATCTTTGAAGTAGCCGCCCACCGCCACCTGTATCTGCTTGCTGCTGTTCATCAGCCAAAGCACGATGAACAATGCCATCATGGCGGTCACGAAGTCGGCGTAGGCAACCTTCCAGGCTCCGCCATGATGGCCCCCGTGGCCACCTTTTTTCTTGATGACAATGATGGGGCG
>JBARIF010000515.1:0-3825 GCA_049799615.1 Terriglobales bacterium | reverse complement strand
CTCAAGTAAGGTCCACATTCTCAACTAGGCGTTCTGCCTGAGGTCCAGCATGAGCACAACCATTGTTCCGGCTGAGAAGTCGCACCTGACGCGCGAAGAGATCAATCGCAAGCAGAAGGAGTACATCTTTCCTTCGGTTTCAACCTACTACTCCGATCCCCTGCCCATGGACCACGCCTCCATGCAGCATGTGTGGGACGTCGAAGGGAAAAAGTATCTGGACTTTTTCGGCGGCATTGTGACCATCAGCGTGGGCCACTGCAATCCGCGGGTAACTTCGCGCACCAAGGAGCAGATCGATCGCATGCAGCACGTGTCCACGTGTTTTCCGAATGTGCCGATGGTCGAACTGGCCGAGAAGCTGGCGCAGATCACGCCGGGAGCGCTGAAGAAATCTTATTTCACCAACAGCGGAACCGAGGCCAACGAGACCGCGATCCAGGTGGCGCGCATGCACACCGGGAACTTTGAGGTGGTGGCGTTGCGCCACGGTTACAGCGGGCGCTCGTCGCTGACCCGCGGTCTCACCGGCATGAACACCTGGCGCAAGGGCACGATTGAAGTCGGGATCGTGCATGCCATGAATCCGTATTGCTATCGCTGCCCGCTGGGGTTGAAATATCCGTCCTGCGAAGTCGCCTGCGCAAAAGATATCGAGAGTGTGATTCAGTTCTCGACCTCAGGGCGCATTGCAGCCTTCCTGGCAGAGCCCATACAGGGTGTGGGCGGCTTCATCACGCCGCCTAAGGAATATTTCAAGCTGGCTTTCAGCATTGTCAAACAATACGGCGGCGATTTTATTTCCGATGAAGTGCAGACCGCCTGGGGACGCACGGGTCACAAGTGGTTCGGCATCGAACATTGGGAAGTCGAGCCCGACATGATTACCGCCGCCAAGGGATTAGGCAACGGCACGCCGATCGGCCTGACCGTGGCCAAGCCTGAGATCGCGGACTCATTTCAGGGGATGACGATCTCGACCTTCGGAGGTAACCCTGTGACCAGCGTGACCGCGCGCGCCGTCATTGACATCATCGAAGAAGACGACTTGCGGACGAACGCGGCGGTGGTGGGCGAATACTTCCGCCAGAAGCTGGGAGAATTGCAGGCGAAGCACCCGATTATCGGCGACGTTCGCGGCATGGGCTTGATGCAGGCGCTCGAGTTGGTGGAAGATCGCGAAACCAAGAAGCCGGCGTCGGCGGGCACGAATGCTCTGATGGAAGAAGCGCGGAAGCGCGGGTTGCTGGTGGGCAAGGGCGGGTTTTACGGCAATGTGATCAGGATGTCGCCGCCTCTGAATATTGGTAAGGCTGATGTGGATGAGGCGGCGCGGATTCTGGATGAAAGTTTTGCCGCGCTGAAAAAGTAATATCGCCGAGCTGTGCTCGACCAGACAGCCGGGGGCGGCTGTCCCCACGGGCCTCGGCGATTCCGGCTGAACGGCAAACCGTGATGCATGCGTTAAGGGAGACCTAGCCGAGCTGCGCTCGGCCTGGACGGGTCGGAGACCCGTCCCTACGTGGGATCCGTCCCCACCAGGGCAGCGGCTTAGTGAGCTTCGTCTCCTGCCCGCGCTGTGTCTGGCGTGTCCACGTTTTGTGCCGACGGGTTCGGCGTTGTGCCCGGGGGCGGCTGGAATTCTCCCGGGTCTTTTCCGGCCAGAGCGGCCTTCATGAAGTCCATCCAGATAGGCAATGCGGCGCGGGCGCCGGTTTCTCGGGCTCCGAGGAACTTATTCTCGTCGTAGCCGACCCAGACACCACAGGTGATCGACGGTGAGAAGCCGACGAACCAGGCGTCAGTAAAGTTGTTGGTGGTGCCGGTTTTTCCCGCCAGAGGATATTTCAGCGTCGATGCGGCGATGCCGGTGCCATGCAGGACGACCTCGCGCAGCATCGCCGTCATGGTACGCGCGGTGCGGGCGCTCACCGCATCCCGCACGTCAGGGAAATTCTCTTCCAGGGTACGACCTTCGTAGTCTGTCACCTTGGTGATGTAACGTGGCGTGATGTGCACACCATCATTGGGAAAGACGCTGAAAGCGGAGGTCTGCTCCATCGGGGTCACTTCGACCGCGCCCAATGCCACCGGCAGGTAGGGTGGGATGTTCGAGGTGATGCCGAAGCGATGGGCGTAGTCGATGACGACCTTGATCCCGAGGCTGTCGGCCAGTTTCAGGGCGGGAATATTGCGCGACTGGGCCAGCGCGCGCCGCAGCGTAATCGTGCCTTCAAACTTCTCGTCGTAATTGTGGGGCTCGTACGCCGGGCCGCTAGGCATGGGAAAAGAGATGGGCGCGTCGAGGATGGTGTCATCCGGCGTGGCGCCGCGGTCGATAGCGGCGGTGTACACGTAGGGCTTGAACGACGATCCGACCTGGCGCAGCGCCTGGGTGGCACGGTTGAACTTGGAGAGATTGAAATCGCGCCCGCCGACCATGGCTTTGATCTCGCCGCTGGCGTTGTCAATGGCTACCAGCGCGCCCTGCACGCCTGAGTCTTCCTCCAGGCTCACTCGCGCCTTTCCGTCGGTATTCAGCGCCAGCACCTTCACGTAGGCAATATCGCCGGGCTTCAGGACGGACGGGAGCCGCTTGCGGGTCCAGGCGGCGTCGGCAGCGGTGAGCGTTGCCGAGTAGCGGCCGAATCGGACGCTCGCGAAAGCCGGCGTCACGGCTGTCACCAGGGCGTGGACATAGCTGTTTACCTCAGGATCGCTCTCCCAGTCCGGATGCTGGTAGTTGGCCATCGTCACATCCCCGGTCAAGACATTCTGCAGATGGCCTCTCCACCCGTGGCGTCGATCGTACGCGTCTAGACCGTCGAACACGGCGCGATTGGCGGCGCGCTGCAGGTCCATGTCGAGCGACGTATAAACTTTCAGGCCGCCTTCGTGGACTTGGTCGCTGCCATACTTACCCTCCAGATAACGCCGGATTTCCTCGACAAAATACGGCGCCAGGGAATCCGGATCATGGGCCAGATCCAACTGGATAGGCTGATCGCGGGCCACCGTTGCCTGCCGCGCCGTGATCTCGCCGTCCTCGAGCATGGAATTGATTACCAGGTTGCGGCGCTTGAGAGCATGCTCAGGATGAGTGATGGGCGAATAGTAGGTCGGCGATTTGGGCAGGCCGGCGAGCAGCGCGGCCTCGTCGAGGGTCAGTTTCTTCGCCGGCTTGCTGAAGTAGAACTGAGAGGCGGCCTCGAATCCGTAAACCCCGTGGCCGAGATAGATCTGGTTGGCGTACAGGGTGAATATCTGGGCCTTGGTGAAACGGCGTTCGATTTGGACAGCCAGCAGCGCTTCCTGAATCTTGCGATGAAACGAACGGTCGGGCGAGAGAAAAAGATTGCGCGCCAGTTGCATGGTCAGGGTCGAGGCGCCCTGCACGCGGCCGCCAGAGCGAATATCGCGGTAAGCTGCGCCGGCGATCCGCCAGACGTTGATGCCCCAGTGCCGGTAAAACTCTTTGTCTTCGATCGAAATCAGCGCCTGGCGCAGCACCTGAGGATAGTCGTCATAGGTGGCGACCACCCGGCGCTGCAACGCGAAGGAACCGACGGTGCGTCCCTGGTCGTCGTAGAGTTCGGTGATGGAACTGGGGCGGTAGTGCTCGAGTTGATCAACCTGCGGCAGGTCAGTGGAGTACACCAGAAGCAGCCCGGCCGTGGCCCCTACCAGGGCAGACACCAGCACCAGTAGGCCGATTAGCAGGCGGCCCACCATTTTGTTCTCGGCGCCGGTAGACGCCGGGGAGTCTTGCACTTGAAATTTCACGAGAGATCGAATTCAGGATATCAGGAGAGGAGTCTTTGGCCG
>JBARIF010000514.1:0-1855 GCA_049799615.1 Terriglobales bacterium | reverse complement strand
GCTATCATCTGCTACCGACAGGGCTCGGGAGCTTGGCTCGGCCGGCAAATTCAGCGCCGTCATGCTAGTAAGTCATTATCGTATAATGGTTTAACGCGATAAATGTGAGCTTCCGGGCGGCTGCCGCCGCAATAATACAAAAGAACTAGATTTTTCTTGACAAGCAATATCGGGTGGGAGTAGTTTGCCGCGTAATGCAGCAATCGTTTACTCGCGGCAACTAGTAGGGGCCCCTGTTGAGCCTCTGGATTTCTGTTTGCCGTGCTGCATTGCACCCTGGGGAAGCTCAATCGGGAGGGTGATGCAATGAGATCCTACCTCGTAGTGGGGCTTGTCGCTATTCTTACAGTTCTCGGCCTGAGCGGTCCGCTTCAGGCGCAACGATCTGACCGGGGGGGTATCACCGGCGTCGTAACTGACCCAACGGGTTCCAGCGTTTCCGGCGCCACAGTGAAGGTGCGCAATGAGGACACCGGAGTCGAAACCGCGCTGGTAACTAACGATTCCGGCGCTTACGCAACTCCGCCGCTTGTGCTGGGCAATTACTCGGTGATTGTCGATCACGCCGGATTCAAGACGTCGGTGAATTCCGGAATAAGATTGCTGGGCGCGGAAACGATCCGTAGAGATATCACCCTGGCCGTGGGATCGGTCTCAGAGTCGATTGAGGTTAAGGCCGGAGCCGAGCAGCTCCAGGTGACCACGCCTGACGTGAGTCACACGGTAGACGAGAAGTATTATCGCGACATCCCCATCATTACAGCGGGAGACGTTCGGCTGGCCGAGGCCATGCTGCAGATCCAGCCCGGATACCTTCCCATGAAGCCCAATGGCGACCCGATGTTCCGCGGGAGCCAGTTCAACTCCCGCATTAACGGCGGCCAGACCATGGCCACGGAGAACTTCTTCGATGGCGCCGCCTTTGGTTACGCAGTGGGTCACCAGCAGAGCCAGGAAAGCGCTCCCCCGGCCGAGAGCATCCAGGAGATGAAGGTCATCTCCACTACTTACTCAGCTCAATATGGCCACACCAGTGGCGGATTCATCGAGTACACATCCAAGTCCGGCACCAACCAGCTGCATGGAAGCGCGTACGAGTTTTTCGCCAACGATGCGCTCAATGCGCGCGGGTTTTTCGACGCCGACTGCAATGCGGCAGGCCAGTGCACATCGCGTGCAAAGACTCCAGTACGTAACAACGCCTTCGGCTTTACCCTGGGCGGCCCAGTCGTTATCCCGCATGTGTACGACGGGAAAAACAAGACCTTCTTCTTCACCAATATTGACTGGACGCGTTACCGCTCAGGCGTTCTGCCCGGTTTCGGCAATACCACGCCAACGGACGCTTTCAAAGCGGGAGATTTCAGTTCGTTGTTGACCACCAACCAGATCGCCACGGATGCTTTGGGCAGGCCGGTTTTCCAGGGCCAGATTTTTGATCCTTCCACTACTCGTCTGGTCGGCGGAGTTCCTGTCCGCGATCCGTACCCGGGCAACATTATTCCTGCGGGCGATCCCAACCTCAGCGTTGTAGCTTCACGCATTGCGGGCTTCATGGTTCACCCGGACCGCGCCGGGGACGCCTTCAATGTGGCGGGGAACCCGAGTGGCGATCAGACCTGGCTCTTGAATGCCCGAACCATTGAGTTCCGCGTAGACCATGCTTTCACTCCGAACTTCAGGATGAGCGAGAGCTTCTATTGGGGCCACCGGCCTTCCATTCGAAACTGCGGCGAAGTAGCTGGGTGCAACACTCAATTCGACGGTGAGACCTCGCCATCGAAGAACACCGACTATTACGGAAATGGTTTCTATCAGCGTATCGCCACGCAACACACGCATACCCAGTTTGACT
>JBARIF010000513.1:0-12313 GCA_049799615.1 Terriglobales bacterium | reverse complement strand
GCTTTGAGCATTGCGGGGTGCTGGCGGGACGCTCCCACGCGACAGCCGCAGGGACCGCGGCGCTACGGGTACCTTAAAAAGTTGCTAGAGCTCTGGAGCGTGCAATGGAATTCAGCCACAATCATGTGAGGACATACTCCGGGTCCCTCGCCCCCTTCCTGTGGCCGTTTGTCTTTTTGCTGCTGATCTCACCATGCGCGTGGTCGCAGAAAAACGTAAATGTTCTGGTGCAGTTCGATCAATCCCAGGGCCCACTCTCTCCCATGTGGAACTACTTTGGCTATGACGAGCCCAACTACACCTATGCGGCCAACGGCAGGAAGCTGCTCGGCGAGGTGTCAGCGCTCGCTCCCCAGCCGGCTTACGTGCGGGTGCACAATCTGTTGACCACGGGCGAGGGCGCTGCATCACTGAAGTGGGGATCGACCAACGTTTACACGGAGGACGCGGCGGGCAACCCGGTCTATAGTTGGACCATCCTCGACAGAATTTTCGACACCTTTCACGCAGCGGGCATAAAGCCCCTGGTCGAAATCGGCTTCATGCCGGAAGCTTTGTCAACTCACCCGGAGCCCTATCGTCATACTTTTCCCCAAGGCTCGATCTATACCGGATGGGCCTACCCGCCGAAGGACTATCAAAAATGGTCGGAAGTCGTCTTTCATTTTGTCCATCATTTGCGCGAGCGTTATGGCGACTCGGAAGTAAAAACCTGGCTGTGGGAAGTGTGGAACGAGCCTGACATCGACTACTGGCAGGGAACGGCGGAGGAATATTTCAAGCTATACGATTTCAGCGTGGATGCAGTCCTGCGAGCACTGCCGGAGGCCCGCATCGGAGGTCCGGACAGCACCGGGCCGGGCAATCCCAAGGCGGCGGAATTTCTGCGGTCATTCCTCGACCATTGCGCTCACCGGCCAAACTATGTGACCGGAAAAACCGGATCGCGGCTGGACTTTATCAGCTTCCATCCTAAGGGTTCACCGAAATGGCAAGGCGATCACGTACAGATGGGCATCGCGCGCCAGCTGGCCGCGATCGAAAGGGGCTTTCAGATCGTGGCGTCGTTTTCGGAGTGGCGTAGCACTCCAATCATTCTGGGAGAGTCGGATCCGGAAGGATGCGCCGCCTGTTCGGCGCGAACCAATCCACAGAATTCCTATCGCAACGGACCGTTGTACGCCGTATACACGGCTGAGACCCTGAACAACATCTTATTTCTAGCCAGCCGTGAGCACATCAATTTCCTGGGCGCGGTGACCTGGGCGTTTGAATTCGAGGGTCAGCCGTACTTTGAGGGCTTCCGCACACTGGCCACCAACGGCGTGGACAAGGCGGTGCTGAACGCGTTCCGGATGTTCGGCCTGATGGGCAGCGAACGCATCACCGCCACCAGTTCAGGCGCCTTGCCTTCCGAGGACGTCATCCGCAACGGCGTGCGCGGACAGCCGGACATCAATGTGATTGCCGCCCGAAAAGACCACGAAGTCGAAGTCCTGATCTGGAATTACCACGACGATGATCTTGCCGCTGCCGCAACTCCGATTGACCTGTTTGTCAGCGGACTGCCTGGAAAGAGCAGCCGCGGCTTGCTCGAACACTTCCGCGTCGATGCCAATCACAGCAATGCATTCGCGGCGTGGAAGGAAATGGGGTCGCCGCAAGCACCTACCGAAGCGCAGTACGAACAATTGCAGCATGCCGGCCAGTTGCATCTGCTCACTTCGCCGGCGTGGGTGCCGATCGCGCAAGGCGCCGCGCATCTGCAATTTGAGTTGCCCAGACAGGGGATTTCGCTCATCCGTATCGCGTGGGAGTAATGCGACTCAACATGGCGGACGGGAGTCCCCGCCCATCTTTTCAGGTGCGCCGCGGGACAGGCGAGGACGCCCGTCCTCCGTGGGTTCGACAGATTTACTGCGAGCGTTCCTGCTGCGACTTGGTCACTGCGGAAAAATCCTGGTCTCCGTAGCCTTTGGCGATCGCGTCTTTGAATATGGCGAGAGCTGAGGTGGCAGTCTGCAGGCTGCGGCCGAGGAGGGAGGCCTCACCGATTGCGTACCCAAGGTCCTTTGCCATGAGGTGCAGCGGAAAGTTCGGAGTAAAGTCATTAGCAAAGGCGCGAGCCGCGGCCCTCTGCACCAGGCCACTGCCCGGGGCTCCGTGGGTGAGGATGGCGAGCGCCTTCTCCAGGTCGAGGCCGCCGGCGCCTATCATGTATTCGGCTTCGGCGAGCGAAGCGGCTTGCACGCCGCACATGAAGTTGTTGATGAGCTTCATCAGCGCGCCGCTTCCGGTCGGGCCCATATGAATGAATTCGCGTCCCAACACCGAAAGAACAGGCTGGGCCTTGGCAAGCGCCGCCTCCGAGCCGCCAATCAGGAAGGATAATTCTCCGGACGCGGAGTGGGGCTTGGTGCCGGTGACGGGTGCGTCCAGCAACTCGCATCCGCGCTGTGCGGCCGCTGCTGCAAGCTCCTTGACCCAGCCCACGGTGAGGGTACTGCATTCAATGAGCACGGCGCCGTGAGAGGCCCCGGCGAGCGCGCCATTTTCCCCCAACCAGACGCCCCGGGAGGCAACGTCATCGGCGACCATGCTCATGACAATGTCGGCGTTAACCGCGGCCTGACGCGGCGACTCAGCGACGGTCGCGCCCGCGCCGGCGAAGGGCGCAGACTTGTCGCGATTTCTGTTGTACACGCTGAGAGGAAAATTTGCGGAGAGCAGGCGTCCCGCCATCCCGCCTCCCATAATTCCCAGTCCGATAATCGCCACGCGCTGCTTTGCCATGATTCACCCCAGAGCTTTCACGCTGATTAGTTCCGCTTTGCTTCCGGCCACCCGCACCGGGTTGCGCAAGGGCCGCCCAAAGCCTTGGATCGAGACCTGCATTACATCCCCATCCTGCATGTTGATCCCATCGCTGAAGCTGAGGCAGTCGGTCCCGAAGAAATGAATGTGAACATCTCCCGGGCGGCGATGGGCTTCGTATTTGAAGTGGTGATGTTCAATGTTCGCCAGGCTGTGACACATCTCACTCTCGCCGCTGCGGAATGTTTTCGACCAGAGCAGGTTGCCGGCTCGTTCGATCCTTACCTCCACCGGCACCGACGCGAAGCCAGGATCCACGACAAGTTCGGGGCCTAGCGCGCAGGTGCGAAGCTTCGACGCCGCCAGGTTGAGGTAGTTCGTCTTCTCGAATACGTGGTCTGAAAATTCGTTTCCGCAAGCCATCCCGATGCGGAGGGGCTGGCCGTCAGCGGCAATCAGGTAGATGCCGGCAACCTCCGCCTCCTCGCCGCCGTCACCGGCGTAGGCCGGAACCTCGAGCGCTTCGCCGTGGCCGCGCAGAGATGTACCCGTGCCCTTATAGAACCATTCCGGAGCCGTCCCGATGGATCCTGATGCTGGACGCCCGCCTTCGATGCCCCAGCGAAACATCTTCATGCTGTCGGTCAGCTCCGCTTCGGTGGAGGCGTGCATGCTCTGGCGATTGCGGGCGCTGCCCAGATGCGTGAGCCCTGTTCCTGACACCAGGCAGCGCGAGGGCTCCTGTGGATGGTCAATCGCAGGCAGAATGCGCCATTCAGATTGTCCGCGGTAGACAGGGTCATAGTCGAGCTGATCACTTGTAGCCCTCTGCCGAGCCAGAGCGCTGAGCTTTACGCCGGTGGTGATGGCAGCGTGGGCCAATTCGTAAATCGAGCTGCAACCATCGAGCATGCGCAGGTGCGGCTCTTCGACAAGCGCCACCCGCCTTTCATTGGCGCGTCCGAGTTGGACGAGTCGTGTCATAGAGGTCACTCGCTAACTTCAAACTGTTCCAACTTCGCTTCGTTGATGGTCAGTCCCAGCCCGGGAACATTTTCATCCAGATCGATGAAGCCGTCTTCGGCTTTTGGCTCGCCGTTGAAGATGTACCAGAACAGTTCGTTGCCAACTTCCACATCGACGACCGGGAAGTACTCCGCCATAGGCGAATTCAGGCTGGCCATCACTACGTGATAATTGTGCATCTGGCCGGCGTGGGGGATGACGGGGACGGAATATGCCTCAGCCAGCGCCGCAATCTTGCGGGCCTGAGTGAGGCCGCCGACGCGATTGGTGTCGAACTGGATGTAGTCCAGAGCGCGCGCCTCCAGCAGATCGCGGAAAGCATAGGACGTGAATTCGTGCTCGCCGCCCGCGATCGGAATTCGCCCGTATGACTTCAGTTCAGCGTAGCCGTGCACATCATCGGGGATGACAGGCTCTTCCAGCCATCGCAGGTTAAAGGGTTCGAGCAGCGGCAGCATCCGCTTGGCGTAGTCGAGCGTCCATCCCATGTAAGCGTCGGCCATCACGTCGATGCCATCTCCGACCGTCTCGCGCACGGTGCGCACCAGATTGAGGTTGCGTTGCATGCCGGCCGCGCTGTCGGTCGGTCCCCAGCCAAAGCGCAGTTTCATGGCCTTGTAGCCCTCAGCCTTGTAATGCTTCGCCTCGTCGGCAACTTCGTTCAACTCGACGCTGTAAAGCCGGCTGGCGTAGACCGGAATCCGCGGCTTGGTTTTGCCCCCCAGCAGCCGATAGACGGGTTGTTTCGCCGATTTTCCCATAAGGTCCCACAACGCAATATCCACGGCGCTGATCGCAACCATGCCGATGCCTCTGCGGCCGAACGCCATGGTCTTGCGATACATGTGCTGCCAGAGAAACTCCACGTCCCACGGGTCCTTCCCGATCAACAGGGGCTTAAGATAAAGGTCGATCACTTGCTTCGTGACCTGGGGCGCGAGCGCGGCATTCCCAATTCCCACCAGCCCGTCGTCAGTAAAGATTTCAACCACCAGCCAGCCATGAAAGGTGAACGTCTGCATCGAGGCTTCCGGCAAGTTCAGCACGTCCATGGGATTGGTGCAGAAATGAGGCGGCAAGGGGACCGTCTTTCCGCGCCAGCGCATTACTCGTGTACGAATCTCTTTAATCAGCATCAAGCTCCCGCGGAACTCAGTTTGCGTTCCAGGTCCAGGGACCGGACCACTGGAACGGTAGCCAGAATGATAACGAAAGCGGCGACATGAAACGTGCCCGCCAATGAGAATACGACACCATAGCCGAAGCCGTGGTCCAGCAGATATCCCACCAGTTCACCGAACGCGATTCCACCCATGGCTCCTCCGAAGCCCACCAGACCCGCAACCGAGCCGACAACTCTAGCAGGGAAGAGATCTGTGGGAAGGACCATGACCAGGGTGGACCACGATTGCTGTCCAAAATATGCCAGGCTGAATATCGCCAGCGCCCAAGCCACCGGGAGCCGCGGCACCAGCAGGATGGATGGCATCACCGCCGCGCTCAGCCCCAGCGCCAGCTTTCGAGCCATGCCCAGCGAGAATTGACGCCGCACCAGGTAACTCGAGAACCATCCGCCGAGAAGACAACCGACGCCGGCTGCTGCGTACGGGATCCAGGCAAAAGTGCCCACTGCCTTCACGTCGAATCCGCGCGCATCGTAGAGATATTTCGGAAGCCAAAAAAGATAAAAGTACCAGGCCGCATCGCTGAGAAATTTGGCGCTGACCAGGCCCCAGGACTCGCGAATTCGCAGGAGATCAATCCAGCGCAGGTTGACCGTAGAATCGGCGGAAGCAATTCGCTCGCGCACAGGCTCGGGAGGATTCTCCGGCGGAAAATAAGTTGCAATCCACCACCACGTCCACAACAATCCAAGAGCACCGGTGACAACAAAAATCCAGCGCCACCCCGCATAACTCAAGACCACAGCGATCAGCGGAGGCGCGCTCACCGCCCCCACCGATGTTCCCGCGTTAATGATTCCCATCGCGGTCGCCCGGTCTTTCACCGCGAACCATTCGGTCACGGCGCGGGTGGCTGCAGGAAAGCCGCCGCCTTCTCCCAGGCCCAGCAGAAATCGGCTGGTCATCAGCATGGCGAAACTGGTAGCCAGGGCATGGCTGGCATTGGCCAGCGACCAGAACGCCATGATGACGGCGAATCCAATGCGGGTGCCCAAAGCGTCCACCAGCTTTCCTCCGCCGACATACATCAACGCATAGGAAAGCAGAAACGTCGACTGCAGCGCGGAAAAACGCTGGTTGGTAAGCGGAATATCCCTCGCGATCGCGCTGACGGCCACCGGAAGAGTCTGGCGGTCCAGATAACTGATCGCGATAGCAACGCTAACCAGAATGGCAATTCGCCAGCGCAGCAATGCCGAGGTCCTCGATTCTGCCTGATTTTGGAGTGCTGTGCCGCCTACAGATCATCGCCCGCGTCGTTTTATCGCGCCGGATATAGCTTGCTTTTCTGCGTACGGGAATTTAAGGCTTCAAAGCTTCCGTCGTGGCGGGCCGTCAACTCGAGATCATGGGCCGCGTCGGGGCCGTCGGGATTGGCGATGAACTCCGCGGCGACGTTATGCGCTGCTCCACCTTCTTCGGAAAAATGCAGTTGCCACAGGTCTTCCAGGCCGGGTGATTTCTCGATGATGTCCCAGACCGAAGGACTTCCGCCCTTCCTGGCTCCGTTGTCCATGATCGCTACGCGGGGAGCGATGCCGTAAACCAGCGCCGGGCTGCCGCTTTGCGCCCAGCCATGATGTGAGACGACGTAAATGTCAACCCTGCCGATTTTATTGACGGGGCACATCAGGGGCATTTCCTTGTCATGTGTCAGGTCGCCCACGTCCAGGATCTTCAGTTTTCCAAACTGTATAAACGTTCCCAGGGAGCGCAGGTTCTCCGTCGTGTCTGCCGGATACTGCTCAGCGCCCTTGCAGGCGGGATTTTCTTCTCCCGCACCGGCCAGTGGTTTTTGGATCAGCGCCCCATCCGAACTGACAATCGTCGCCCGCATGCCCTTGATAGGGAGCACATCTCCGGGCCTGGCCGTGATGTGTTTGTACTTTCCCGTCGCCAGCACCGCCTGGTAGGCCTGAAAGTCTTTTACCGTTGCAGCGTTGCCGGTCTCGCGATTTTCTCCGTGGTCGATAAATGTCCCAATCGGAATGCGCGCGGCCAACTGTGAAACTCCCCCGACGTGGTCCTGGTGAAAATGGGTGATCAGGACGTAGTCGATCTTGCTGATGCCTGCCTTCCTGGCGGCGGCGACAATCCGTCCCGCATCGCGGCCTTCATTGTCCGGCCAGCCGGTGTCGATCAGAAGCGATTGCCCAGCGGGCGTGACGAACAGTGTGGCCTGTCCCCCTTCGACATCCACAAAATAGATGTGCAGGGCTTTGACTTTTGGAGGAGACGACGCAGCCCAGGAAGCGATTCCGAGGCCAAGACACAGAAAGCCCAGGTACGCAGCCCGCAGCAGGGACGGCATTCGCCACCGGGTAACGGAGAGAGTGCGGGTCATTCCATCTCCAGGGATAGTTTCAATCGCCCACAAAGGACAGAAGATCATCAACCCACTGCTTCTTCCCGTCAAGAACGAGTTCGCGCAAGGCTCGCCCTACAACGCCCGCCCCGCGCTGGCGCCCGATGCCCACGCCCATTGAAAATTGAAGCCGCCCAAGTGTCCGGTCACGTCCACCACTTCCCCGATGAAGAACAGGCCGGGAACTTTTCTGCTCTGCATAGTTTTCGGCGACAATTCGTCGGTGTCCACGCCCCCCGCTGTCACCTCGGCCTTTCCGTAGCCCTCGGTCCCCGACGGGAGCACGGTCCAGCCGTGTATCGTGCGCTCGAGTTCCTGCAGCGAGGCGTTCGTCCAGCTTTTGGGGGCATGGATATCCAGCCACCGGTCGGCAAAACGGTTGGGGAGAAATCGGCGCAACGCCGCTCGCAGCGACGCAATGTTTCGCGGAGCGGCAGGCACGAGAAACTCCGCGGTGACGGCTTGTTCCGGGGCCAGGTCGATCGAGATGGATTCCGGCTTCTTCCAATATGACGAAATCTGAAGGATGGCTGGGCCGCTGAGCCCGCGATGCGTGATCAGCATTTTGTCCCGGAAACGCTGGCCGCTACACTCAGCCATGACTTCCGCGGACACGCCCGCCAGATCGGTGTAATGGCGGCCATCCTCGGCGCCGAACAGAAGCGGCACCAGGCCAGGCCGGGTCTCTCGGATCTTCAATCCGAACTGCCGCGCCAGGTCGTAGCCAAATCCAGTGGCGCCCATCTTTGGAATTGATAGGCCACCCGTGGCCACGACCAGCGCGGGCGCGCGATATTCTGCCTCCCCGGCCCTGACCGCGAATTCAACGGTGCGTGTCACTTCTTCTACTACGGTCCTGGTGAACAGCTGAACTCGGCACTCGCGACATTCCTTTTCCAGCATGTCCAGAACTTCCTGAGCTGAGCGATCACAGAAAAGCTGGCCCAGAGTCTTCTCGTGATAGGGGATGTGATGCTTCTCGACCAGGGCGATGAAGTCTTCAGGGGTGTAGCGCGCCAACGCCGACTTGGGGAAGTGGGGATTGGCCGAGATAAAGTTTTCCGCCGAGCAGTGGAGGTTGGTGAAATTGCAGCGTCCGCCGCCGGAGATAAGAATCTTTTTCCCCGGGCGCTCTGCAAGTTCGAGGACAGCCACGCGCCGTCCCCGCCTGCCCGCCTCGATAGCGCACATCAGTCCGGCTGCGCCGCCGCCGAGAATCAGAGCGTCAAATTTATGGATCACATGAGTCAAAGGGTTAGCGGATCTGCCGGCGACTAGATGTAGTCGAACAAAGCCATGAAGCCAAAATCCATGTGCAGCTGTTGATGGCAATGAAACAGCGTGAGCCCGGGGTTGTCCGCTGTGAAATCAATCTCGGCGGTCTGATATCCGCCGACCATCACGACGTCCTTCATCACGCTGGAAGTGTTTTGGCCGGCAACCTGAGTCAGCTCAAAACTGTGGCGATGAAGATGGACCGGATGGATGTCATCACTAGCGTTGTGCATTCGCAACCGGTAGCGCTTGCCTTTTTCCAAGCGAAGCATGGTTTGCATGCGTTCTTCCGAGAAGGCGACATTATTGATGGTCCACAGGTTGAAGCCATCCTGCGCGGCATTTTGCTTGGCAAAAGTCATGTCGAAGGTCTGGTCAGGTTCAGGGACTACTTCGGTGCCGCCAAAGTGGGCATAGTTCCAGCGGAACGGTTTCGGAGTGACCCACTGCGGCTTGCCCTTCTCTCCCGGGTATTCGACCACAATACCCATCCCGTGATGGCGGTCGTCGTCCGACAGATCGCCCATAATCCAAATGCCGGGATGGTTCATCTCGACGATCGCAGAGACCCGTTCTGCCGTACCCAGCCAGAGCCCTGGGACGCGCGTCGGCTTGGGAAGCACGTTTCCATCCAGGGCAACGACGGTGAAGCTGTGTCCGGGCAGGGCCAGGCTGCGGATTTCGGTTGCGCTTCCGTTCAGCACGTGGAACAGCACGCGCTCACCTCGCTTTACCCGTATGGGCTCGCCATGACCCAGCATCCGCCCGTTGATGGTGAAGGCGCCGTACCCAACCTCGAGGCCGTGAGGAGCGCCCTTCGCAAGAGAGGCCTTCATCGCGCGCTCGCCCTTATCTTTGAGGGAAGTTTCTACCGTTGCCGGGGACAGAAAATCCATCGCCATATCTCCGCCGCGGCTGTATGTGGGCTCGAATTCCTTCAAGGTCAGAAAGACTTCGCGATCGTAATCTCCCGGATGGCTCTTCGGTTCGATGTACACCGGCCCCACCAGGCCGCTGTACTGCCCTGCGCTCAGGTCCGCGCTGGCGTGGACGTGGGTGTGATAGAAGCGAAATCCCGAGGGCCTCGGGACAAACGAAATGCGGCGGCTGCCATGGGGAGCGATGAAGGGCGTGCCCTCTTCCGCGGCGCCATCCACATCAGTGGAAAGGAATTGGCCGTGCCAGTGCAACTGTTCAGGACGGTCGGTTTGATTGTGAATGTCGATGGTCACTTGCTGGCCCTCTTTCAGGCGCAGCAGCGGGCCAGGAAACTGGCCGTTGTAGGTGGTCGTAGAGATGATGCGATTGGGAGCGAGTTCGATGGGCTTGACTGCGATGGTCAGGGCGTAGTCCGGAGCGTCGCCTGTCCGCGAGTCCGGTTCCTGAGAATGCGCCACGGTCGATTGGCCAAACAGGGCAACAGGAGGAAGCAGAGAAGTGCCCGCGATCGATCCCGCAGCTTGCAGGAATTTTCGACGCGAAAAGGACGGGCCTGGCATGATGTTTTTCGATCAGCGCGATAACGAATGCCCTCTCGTGAGAGCATTCGTTCTCATGCGTGCAGCCTACTTTCCCGTGTAGCTGATCCTCCAGATGCAATCGCCGCCGTCATCGGTGACCAACAGAGATCCGTCCGGCGCGACCGTAACCGATACCGGACGTCCCCACACGTGCTCGTTGTCAACCACGAATCCGGTCATGAAGTCTTGGTATTCGCCGCTGGCGTGCCCGGTCTGATGCAGAGGCACGCGGATTAATTCATAGCCCACCCGGACCGCCCGGTTCCAAGAGCCATGTTCGGCGCCGAAGAGATCGCCTTGGTATTCCGCCGGAAATTGTTTGCCATCGTAAAAAGTAATCCCAAGCGAGGCGTTGTGTGGGTTCAGCAATACGTCGGGAACGATGGCCTTGTCCTTGAGTTCGGGACGCTTACCTGCATGCCGGGGGTCCTGGTGGCTGCCCATGTACCACCAGGGCCAGCCGTAGAAGCCACCCTCCTGCACATGCGTGATGTAATCCGGAACGAGATTGTCGCCCAACCCGTCGCGTTCGTTGACCGAGCACCACAACTCGCCGGTTTTCGGATTCGTCGCCAGCCCCACGCAGTTACGAATTCCGTATGCGAAAACCTTCATGCCCGAGCCGTCGGGATTGAACTCCAGGACATCGGCGCGGTTCTTTTCTGCCGGCGTGACGTCCGGGTCATCAATATTGGAGGCAGAGCCCACGGAGACCAACATCTTCTTGCCATCGGGCGAGAATTGAATATCACGTGTGGAGTGCCCCCCGCCTGCCGGCAAGTCTGCAAGGTGCTGCGCTGGGCCGCGCGCTTGCATATCACCGTTCTGATAGGGGAAGCGCACCACCGAGTCCGTGTTGCCGATGTAGACCCACTCCGGATTCGGGCCAGGAGGATAAAAGCTGATGCCGAAGGGCTCGTTCAGGCGGTCGGCGAACATCGACACCTGCTCGGGCTTGCCGTTGCTGGTGAGCCCACGGAATACCCTGACATCACCGGCTTTAGTCTCGGCGACGAAAATGTCGCCATTGGGTGCGGTGCGAATGATCCGCGGATTATCGAGGCCGCTGGCGTATTGCTCTACCTTGAAGCCTGCCGGGACCTGCGGCCATGCCCCCTCCGGACGCGCCACTACCCGGGGGCCATTGCCGGCAGATGCGGTCGCGAATGGAGCGGGTAAATCCTTGACCGTAATCTTGCGAATTTCTTCCGGCTTCTCATAGCGGAAGTCGGTGAAGGGTGGCTTCGGAGGCGGCGCGTTCAACTTCACGGCGGCCATCGGCGCTGCGGGCGCGCTGCTGGCCTGCGCGCTCTGCGGTTGCCCCAGCGTTTGCACGTAGCTCACGATCTGCCAGCGTTGTTGCTTGGGCAAAGTGGCCCAGGAAGGCATGCCATTGTTCACATCGCCCTTAGTGATAAACCAGAAAAGTTCACCGGGCATCACTTCTTTGATCTTTTCCGCCTTCAGGGGAGGAATATTGCCCGAGCCTTCGCCATTCTCACCATGGCAGCGCGCGCAACGCAGATGGAACAACGCTTTGGCGTGGGGCGTCGCCTGACCCTGGTAAGGGTTCTTCAGCGCCTTGGCCGACTCCGGCGCATTGTGGAAATTTGAGTTCTGGGCCGAGGCCGGGGAGACCAGGCACACGCCGGCAATGACGAATATAGCGAGCGAAACTTGAAATAGGCGGACGATGGCTTTCAAAACTGTTCCTCCGTGAGCGTGACTCCAGTTATAAAAGATGTCATAGCGGCCGGAAGACTTCAACATCCGGAGGTTTTCGATGGCGGGACCGGACCCGGCAAATCTCCGGGTCATAACTCCACTCTTTGGATTTGCTAAGGTAACCCTACCAGCATTCAAACGATAGGCAGGGGCGCCGGCGCTGTCAAATTGGAAAAGCTAAAGAGACGTTGCAGGAACTCTAAAACAACCCTGCACACCTTATAATTCATTCCTCTAGGACAGGCATGTACGAGGAGTGATTGATGGGTCATCCGCTTCTTGATCTGACGAAAAAGACTGCAGTTGTGATCGGCGGCACCAGTGGCATCGGACTTGCTCTCACCCGGGCGCTGGCCCAAGCCGGCGCGGACGTGATTCCAACGGGCCGCCGCGCCGAACAGGTG
>JBARIF010000512.1:0-12074 GCA_049799615.1 Terriglobales bacterium | reverse complement strand
AAGCTGCCAGCGATCAAACGAAGCGCACGTTCTACGGTCATACAATTCTCCTTCAGAATTACACAGTGTTCGGCATAACTTCGCATTGCGGTGTCTCGCATTCGGCCACATTTTCCGGCGAGTGCAGATGCCCTGGTGGAAGCGACCGTCCCTTTTGCGATAAGTAGTAAAGAACTGGCACCGCCATTCTCGACAGAACGGTCGAAGCGACTTCTCCCGCCATTAATGATATTGCCAAGCCCTGGAAAATCGGGTCAAACAGAATCACGCTGGCCCCCACCACGACCGCAGCGGCGGTCAGCAGCATCGGACGGAAGCGGACCGCGCCCGCATCGACTACGGCATCCTCCAGCAACATTCCTTGTGAGCGGCGCAGTTCGATGAAATCCACGAGAATAATGGAATTGCGAACAATAATGCCGGCTCCAGCGATGAAGCCGATCATCGAGGTCGCAGTGAAAAAAGCTCCCATCAGAGCATGGGCGGGCAGAATGCCGACCAGGGTGAGCGGAATCGGCGCCATGATGACGAGCGGCGTGATGAAGGATCGGAACCATCCCACGACGAGCACGTAGATCAAGACCAAGACAGCCGCAAAGGCGAGTCCGAGGTCGCGGAAGACTTCCACGGTGATGTTCCACTCGCCATCCCACTTCAAGGAAAAGCGGTCGGTGCGCTCGGGCATGGTCGTGCCCTTGTATTGTTTTACTCCATAGCCATCAGGCAATTTGATCTTGTCGATGGCCTCGCTCATCTTCATGATGGCGTACACAGGGCTCTCTTCTCCGCCCGCCACATCTCCCGTCACGTAGACGACTGGCTGCAGATTCTTGCGATACACGCTGGTATCAATCGTTGATTGTTGAAGGGTCGTCACTTCCTGCAGAGCGATTTGCCCACCGGAGGGCGTCGGGAGCTTCAGGTTGCCAAGGTCTTCAATTCCCGAGCGATCCGGGCGCGCCAGCCGCACTTGGATAGGGATATCCTCGCGCGATCGGGGATCGTGGAGCAGGCCCGCATTGGCTCCGCCGAGCGCCACCTGCAGAGTGCGGGTCACGTCGGCGGGCGAGATGCCGTGGAGTGCTGCCTTGTCCAGATCCACTTTCATGTCGTACCTGGTTTGCGGGTCTTCAACGTACCAGTCCACATCCACGACGCCGGGTGTTTGCTGAAAGATTTTTTTGATTTGAGCGGCCAGTTCAATTTGCCCCTTGTAGTCCGGCCCGTAAACTTCGGCGACCAGAGTTTGCAGCACGGGCGGACCAGGCGGGACTTCGGCTACCTTGATACGCGCCCCGAAGGGCGCGGCAATCTTGTCCAGCTCCGGCCGCAGTCTTCGTGCGATCTCGTGGCTCTGCGCCTTGCGATCGTGGCGGGAGAGCAGATTCACCTGGATATCAGCCTGATTGGGTTTATTGCGCAGGAAATAATGTCGAACCATGCCGTTGAAGTTGTAAGGACCGGACGTGCCGGCATAGATCTGGTAGTTGATAACCTCGGGCTGCTGGCCGAGATACTGTCCCAGGGCTTGCGCTACGCGGGTCGTCTGTTCCAGTGGCGTGCCGTCGGGCATGTCAATGATGACCTGGAACTCACTTTTGTTGTCGAAGGGAAGCATCTTTACGCGAACCCATTTCAACGGGACAAAAGTGACCGCGGCCAGGAGCAACAGCACGACCCCACCGAGAAACATCCAGCGGCGGCGAGGGTTACGGATGAGAGGGTTCATCATCCGACGGTACAGGCGGGTGGTCCAACCCTCGGTCTCGTGCCCGGGATGATCACCCCTGCTCGCATATTTCCTCAGCAGCCTCAATGCCGCCCACGGAGAAACCACGAAAGCGACAATCAGCGAAAACAACATGGCCGCAGACGCTCCCACTGGAATGGGGCGCATGTATGGACCCATCAGGCCGCGGACGAAGGCCATGGGAAGAATCGCGCCGATGACCGCGAAGGTGGCAAGGATCGTAGGATTGCCAACTTCGTCCACCGCCTCGACCGCGACGTCAGACAAAGATCGCCCTCGGCTTTCCGGCAAGCGAAAATGGCGCACAATATTCTCGACCACTACGATGGCGTCGTCGACCAGGATGCCAATGGAGAAGATCAGAGCAAACAATGTGACCCGGTTCAGGGTGTAGCCATACAGGTAGAAGACGGCGAGCGTGAGGGCGAGCGTGACCGGCACTGCCAGGAGTACGACCCCCGACTCCCGCCAGCCCAGAGCAAGGGCAATCAGCAAGGTGACGGACAAGGTTGCGATCAGAAGATGTTTGAGAAGTTCGTCGGATTTGTCCTTGGCGGTCTCGCCATAGTTGCGCGTGATCGTGACCTTCAGGTCATCGGGAAGCACATAGCCGCGCAAAGCGTTGATTTTGTCCAGCACCCGCGCGGAAATGTCGGTAGCGTTCGTACCCTTGCGCTTGGAAAGAGTGATGGTTACCGCGGGATATTCAGCGCCGGACGTCTGTCCTGCGCCACCGTGAGCATTGGCAAACAACACGTAGGCGTTGGCTTCTGCGGGGCCGTCCTCCAGCTTCTCCGCCACGTCACGCAAGTAGACGGGGCGCCCGGCGTGAACCCCGACCACGACCTGACGCAGGTCTTCGAGACTCGTCAGGAAAGTTCCGGCTTCGACCTGAAATTCGCGATTGTCACGCGCAAAACTACCGGCTTGGCCACGGCTGTTCGCGTTCTGGAGTTGCTCCACAATTGTGCCCGGCGTAAGGCCGTAGGCCGCGAGCCGCTGGGTGTCGAGCACTACTCGTATTTGCCGAGGCTGCCCACCGATGATCTTAGTCTCAGAAACGTCATTGAGCGGCTTCAGCGAGTTTTCCAGCTCACCCGCGATTCGCCGCAGGCGATAAGAGTCATAGTCTTTCCCCCACAACGTCAGGGCCATAATCGGCACGTCGTCGATCGATCGGACCTTGATAATCGGTTGTGAGACGCCGGGCGGGATACGGTCGAAGTTGGAGTAGAGCTTGTTGTAGGTCTGTACGATCGCATCGTCTTCGTTGGCGCCAACGTAGAAACGCACAACCAGCATGCTCACGCCGGGATGACTGATCGAGTAGATGTATTCAACGCCCGGCACTTCGCGCAGTAATTTTTCCATGGGAAGGCTGACGCGCTGCGCCACCTCGTCAGCCGATGCACCCGGCATCTGAACAAAAACGTCGAGCATGGGTACCACGATCTGGGGCTCTTCTTCCCGTGGGGTCTTGAGAATGCTGAAAGCACCCAGAAGCAGCGCAGCGACGATCACCAGCGGCGTCAGTTTCGAATCAATGAAACTGTGGGCAATGCGACCGGCCAGGCGTAAGCCCCTCGCGGGTACTATCACCGATTTGGATTGGCTATCACCCATTACTGGACCTCAATCCGTTTGCCATTCAGGTCCACAGCACCCGGTTTGGCCACGAGGCGCTCGCCGTCCTGGAGGCCTGCCAGCACTTCGACCTCAGCCCCGGAGGGTCTCCCCAGAGTGATATAGCGCAAGCTCGCAACCTTGTTTTGGTCCAGCACATAAATGCCCTGCAATTGGCCGCGTTCGACGACCGCCGAGCGCGGAATCAACAGCGCCTGCCGCTGGCCCCGAGAAAACTGGGCTCGCCCGAACAGCCCCGAACGCAGATGTGGGTCTGTGGGTAACTCGATCTTCACCAGGAACGTGCGACTCGCGGGGTCCGCGGCTGGGACGATTTGCACAACCTTACCTTTCAGACTCGCGTTGTCCAGGGCATTGATGACGACCGAAACCTGCTCTCCTGTTCGTACATACCGGAGATCGTTCTCGTTGACGGTGGCCTCGAGTCGATAGCGGCGCACGTCCTCGACGGTGAAGATCGGCATACCGGGCGAAGCCAGCGTGCCGGAATCGGCTTTCTTCTCCGTCACCACGCCGTCGAATGGCGCTCGAATCCGCGCGTAATCCAGAGAAGTGCGTGCCTGGCTTAATGCTGCCTGCGCCTGAGCCTGGCCTGCCTTTGCCATATCGCGATGCGCGAGAGCCGCTTGATGACGAGCTTTCACTTCGTCGAACTCCTGCGGACTCACCGATTTCTTTTCGTAGTGGTTCTGATAGCGCTTAAGAGTCGATTCCGCCAGGGCCAGATCAGAATCGGTTCCAACCAGTTGCTCTTGAGCGGCCAGGCTAGCTGCCGTCGCGCGGTCGACTGCGGCTCGGGGCTGGGAATCGTCGATCAGCGCGAGCACTTGACCACGCTGAACATGGTCTCCTTCGTGGGCCCGGATCTCGACGATGTTCCCCATCATTTGGCTGGCGGCGTCACTGGTTCGGGCGGCACGTACGGTGCCTACCGCTTCCAGCACATCGGGCACGTTGGCCTGCTGCACGGCGAGCACGGGAAGGTTTCGCACGGCTTCCGGCGGCGGGGTCGTACGGACTTGCTCGGTGGAGCAGCCGGCGAGACTAACCACCGCGATCAGCGCCAGAAGCGAGAGTCGGGATCCAGTATTCATACGATTCATGGCATCACCACCGGAGATTGCGGATTCAAGCTTCCACTGGCCAACTCCAGGTTGGCGTAGCTGGTCTGGAAGTGATACACGGCCTCCCAGTAGTCGGTCTGGCTGCGGCGCGCCGCATCTTCAGCACCCAACAGGTCGGTAATCGTGGTCAGCCCGCTGTCGTAGCGGTCCTGGTTGATGCGCAGACTCTCCTGTGCCTGGGCGATTGCAGCTCGGGCTACTTCGATCTGTTGCCGATTGGCATCCGTCTCGTAATAGGCCCGCCTGACTTCGAGGCGAACCGCATCGCTAGCTGCCTGCTTCACCGCCACAACCTTTTCTTCGAGGGCCCGCTGGCGAGAGAGTTCCGCCCGTTTGGCTCCCCCTTGAAAGATGTCGAATTGCACTTCGATCCCGCCCAGCCAGTTGTTTCCCCCTCCACCGGCGACGAACGTCGGGTTATCCATTTCCCAACCGGCAAAGGCATTCACCCGCGGGCCGAATGACGATTTGGCCACCGACACGTTCTGCCGCTGGGCCGCCTCCTCGGAGGCAATGCGCTTCAAGTCAGGCCGATTTGTGAGTGCCTGCTTTTCTATATCCTGCATGGCCGGGATCGAAAAGGTGCGTTCAGCCAACTCTCCGGTGATCTGGAACGGAGAATCTAGCGGCATGCCCATCGCTGTATTCAGCTGTGCCCGCGCCACTTCCAGAGTGTTCCTGGCCCGGATCACTTCCTGCTGTCGCGCTGCCATGCGAACCTTCGCGGTCAGCAGATCTGACTCTACAGTCAGCCCGCTGTCGAATCTCGCCTGGCTACGATCCATGATCGAGTGGGCAGTTTTGGCCGACTGCTCGGCAACTTCCACTTCCTTGGCTGCCAATAGAACGTCGTAGTAGGAACTGACCACCCGGAAGACAATCTCCTGATCGGTCCGGTCCAATTGGTGTCCGACGGCCTCGCTCATGTGTTTTGCCCGATTGATCCCGTGCCAGGTGGCGAAGGAGTCGAAAAGGTTCCAGTTCCCCCCGAACCGGGTGGTGAAGTTGCCGAAGGGCAGAGGTGAGTTCAGTTTGTTCAGCGCGAAGTCTGCCGTGGTGAAGCGTTGTTGCCTCAGCTTGCTGCCGAACACATAAACGGGATCATCACCCCGAGTCGCGGTCTCAGAAAAGCTCAAGCGCGGCATGAGGAACGAGCGTGCCTGCTGAATTCCGGCAGATGCAGCTTTCGTGTCGGCGATCGCCGCCTTGCGCAGCGGGTTTTTCTCCAAGGCGATCGTCACTGCCTGCTTCAAAGTAAGAGACGCAGGCTGGGCCTCTTGCTGCGCCGAAGCAAACATGCAAGTCAGCCACAGCGTAGCGATGCTCAGAACCACCTTGAACAAGCGTTTCAACCTTGCACTCCCGCGGTCTGGGCTGGCTTCATCCACTCAGTCCTGTCTTCCACGATTTCGTAAGTTGTATGAAAACTCGCGGTCTTCTGCACCATCGCCCCCACCGAGCAATACTTTTCCTCGGAGAGGCGGATAGCCTCCTCGAGCGCCGCCACGTCAAGTTCAAAGCCGGTTACGACATGGTGGATTCGCACAGCTGTGAACACCTGGGGTGGGCGTTCCGCTTGATCGGCTTCGACCCGAACCTCGTAACCGGTGACTTTTTGGCGATACTTCTGGCGGAGGATGGTGACGACATCGAAGGCAGTGCACCCAGCCAACCCGGCGGCAACCAGTTCAATCGGCTTCGGGCCAGTACCTCCGGCTGGATCGTCTAACAGCAGGTGATGGCCACTGCCGCTCTGGGCCACAAATTGGCGCTGCTGTTTAAGTGGTTGAGTCAGTTCGACTTTGGCTGTGATCATGATTGCCCCCCGCCAGGCTCTATCGACAGAGCACACGAATAAATGCAGGAACTTGGATTTTGTTACAGAGAAAATCGGCCGGGAACCCGGTGACTATAAGGAGGGCTGTAATGTCGAGACAGAACCAGTCGGACTGCGCGGAAGGTATGGTGGAATTACGGTTGCGCGCCGCCAAATGGCCTCGAGATCTGTTGCGAGATCCAGGGTCCAGGCAAGTCTGCGGTTGAGCTTGCACGACAAAACCGGCGAGTTTCAAAACGGGAGAGTCAGTTATATCGTGATAGCCCTTCGTGCGGCCCGCGCGAGTTTGCGTCGGCCAACAAGGGTACGATGTTGGTGTTAGCTGGTAAGCTGGATCACGAGGCGCAGCAAGCGCTTTTTTCAGCCGACGGACGACCCGTGCAGGCGCCAGTTGCGGCCCCCGATTGGCAGCAGAGAATGAAGTCGAGGTAACCCGATGACCGGACCGAAGGTCCTGCTGGTCGATGATAATCGAGATGACCTCTTCCTGACGCGAAGGTCGCTGGAAAGAAATAGCTGCGAGGTAGTTGAAGCCATAGGGGTCAACGAAGCTCTCCGTCAGATTGCCACGCAGTCCTTCGATGTTCTCATTACTGATCTCCATATGCCGGAGGCAGGCGACGGATTCGCAGTGGTGACTGCCATGCGTCACGTGCAACCCGAGGCGTTGACGCTCGTGGTCAGTGGTTATCCTGATGTGCAGAAAGCCATGGCTGATATTCTTCTGCAGGCCGATGAGGTGCTGGTAAAGCCCTTCGATGTGGAGAAGCTTGCCGAGTTCATAGGCAAGAGACAAACAGGTAAGTCGCTTCCCAGACCAACCAAGGAAACTGTTGCTTCCATTCTGGACCGCGACGCCTCCATCACGATGCAACGGTGGTTGTCACGAGTGGACAGCGTGAACGAATTGGCTGCCCTACCGCTCACGGCGGAAGAGCGCACCGCACATCTTCCCGAAATGATCAAGGACATCACGGCGCGTCTGCGCGCATTGCGTGTCCTGGAGGCGATTGGCAGTCCCTCTGCCGCGGCGGTGGCGCACGGAAGACTGCGCTACGACCAGGGCTACACCGCTCCCCTGCTGGTGCAGGAGTCACGCATCCTGCAAGTGTGCCTCTTCGAGACCATCCAACGTAACCTGGCCACCGTAGATTTCGGTTTAGTACTGCCGGACATTATGCTGATTGCGGACGAAGTGGACTCTCAGCTGACACAGTGCATCGACAGCTTTCTGATGATGCAGCGGAGCGTAGCCGCCTCAGCGTCGGCCTAATTCGCAACCAGCTTTCGTCGACTTGCGTTTCGCTGAGAGGGGGAACTGGCGGGGCCGCGCAGCAGTTACCGGACACTGGGTGAGCAAACCGGATCAATCGTGATCGGTTGTGGGTCAGGGAAATACAGCCGTTGAAAGCGCAAGGCCAGACTCACCAGGGCGACCATCACGGGCACCTCGACCAGGGGGCCGATGACCGCCGCAAATGCGGCCCCTGAGTTGATGCCAAATACCGACACGGCAACTGCGATGGCCAGTTCAAAATTATTGGAGGCGGCGGTGAATGCCAGCGTCGTGGTCCTGGAATAGTCCGCGCCCAGCTTTTTTCCCATATAAAAGGACACCAGGAACATCAGCACAAAGTAGATCAGCAGCGGCACTGCGATGCGGAGAACGTCCAAGGGCAGGCGAACGATGTATCCACCCTTCAGGGAAAACATCACCACAATTGTGAATAGCAGGGCGACCAGGGTCAGCGGGCTTATGCGCGGAACGAAGTTCCGGTTGTACCATTCGCGCCCTTTGGCACGAACCAGTGCCGTCCGAGTCAGGAACCCGGCGAGAAACGGAATGCCGAGATAAATAAAGACGCTCCTTGCAATCTCCCCGATGGAAACGTTGACGACGGTACTCTGAAGGCCGAGCCTGGCGGGAAGGACCGTAATAAAGATCCACGCGTAGAAAGAATAGAAGAAGACCTGGAAAAGGGAGTTAAAAGCCACCAGCCCGGCCGCATATTCTGTATCGCCCCGGGCCAGCTCATTCCAGACAATTCCCATGGCGATGCAGCGTGCGAGACCGATCATGATCAGGCCGGCCATGTATTCGGGATATCCGCGCAGAAAAACAATGGCCAAAATGAACATCAGAATTGGTCCTACAACCCAGTTCTGTACCAGGGAGAGGCCGAGCACCCGTTTATTACGAAATACCTCATGCAGTTCCTCATAGCGCACCTTGGTGAAAGGCGGATACATCATCAAGATCAGTCCCGCCGCAATCGGAATGGAAGTCGTACCAAGGTTGAAGCGATTCAGGAAGGGGACGATTCCAGGCACCAGCCAGCCCAGTACCACGCCCGCGACCATAGCGGAGAAGATCCACGCGGTCAGATAACGGTCGAGAAAACTGAGACGACTGGTCGCTTTCATTGATGGTCCTGAGGTGGCGCAGGGCGACGAGACTCGCCTGGTTGCCGAGAATACCTGCTAGTCGTGCGTGACCGGTGTCATAGTGTGGCCGATGTTGTCGAGCTCCCGTTTGAGGGCAAGGCGGTCGAGGCTCTTCAGCGGGAGGCAGAGAAACAAACTGATTCTGCGATCCAGGACAAAAAACGCTTCGCGAAATGCCCTCTCCACCTCCACCGCGCTTCCGCGAACCGCCGCGGGATCGGGAACACCCCAATGGGCGGTCATCGGCTGTCCCGGCCAAATCGGGCAGATTTCTTTGGCAGCATTGTCACAAACCGTGAAAACGAAGTCGAGCTGGGGAGAGCCGGGAAGAGAGAACTCATCCCATGCCTTGCTGCGCAGGTTCTTAGTTGGAAGGTGTGCTATTTCGAGCTGCTTCAAGGCCTCCGGCCGAACGGTTCCTGAGGGATGGCTTCCCGCGCTGTAGCCGGTGAAATTAGGTTTGCCCTTAAAGTTCAGAATTGCCTCGGCCATGATGGAGCGCGCGGAATTGCCGGTGCACAGAAACAAGACGTTGTAGTGCCCTTTCATATCGCATCTCCTAGCTGCAGCAGGTTGGTCCACAACATTGCTTCGCGCCGGTACTCTCCGGCTTGACGGCCCGCACGAAGGCACTCATGAACTTGCCATCCACCTGTGGTGCAATGGCATCGACATCGAGGCCTTCGGCGGCAAGAATCGCGCGCGCGTCTTCTGCCCGATAGATTCGTGTCGGCTCGATGTCAATCCGCTCGAAGCCGGCGGCGGCGAGTTTGCTGCGATATTCGTCGTCTGCGAGCGCTCCCGCCACACAGCCGACCCACAGGAGCACGCTTTGGCGGATTTCCGGTGCAATTTCGCCTCGGGTCACAACATCGGAAACCGCAAGGCGGCCGCCAGGTTTGAGCACGCGAAAGGCTTCTCGCAGGACACGATCTTTGTCCGCGGAGAGGTTGATCACGCAATTCGAGATGATCACGTCCACGGAGTTGTCGGGCAGGGGAATATGCTCGATCTCACCCTTCAAGAACTCAACATTTTCAGCGCCTGCCCGGAGCTTGTTCTCATTGGCCAGCGCCAGCATCTCGTCGGTCATATCGAGTCCGTAGGCTTTGCCCGCGGGTCCTACCCGCCTGGCTGAAAGCAGTACGTCAATACCGCCGCCGGAGCCGAGATCGAGAACAATCTCTCCTGGATTCAAGTGGGCCAAAGCCGTTGGATTGCCACATCCTAACGAGGCGAGCATGGCTTCTTCCGGGACTTGTCCGGCCTGGGAGGAGTCATACAGGTTGGTCGTGATTGGGTCACAGCATAAGGCGCTGGCCGCAGTCGCTCCGCAGCAACTGCTTCCGCCAGCCTTCACCCGCAAGGCTGCCTGGCCATACTTTTCTTTGACTACATCCTTGATGGTGGTATTGCTCATGGCTGACCCTCTCCTATTTACAAAGCTGGACGATATCCTGCGGTTTGACTGCCTTATTTCGAGTGCAGCATTCCGCGTACAAAAACTGCAGCAACTCCTGCAGCGCTTCGGTGTCGGCGGTGTAGCGCAGGAACGTGCTTTCGCGGCGTACGTTCACCAGCCCTTCATTTTTGAGTTTCTCGAGGTGGTGCGAAAGCGTGGAATTGGGAATGTCGAGTTCTGACTGGATTTCGCCTACAACCATGCCGTCGGGATGCGCGGACAGCAGCAGTCGCACGATTCGAAGTCGCGGCTCCGTGCCCATGGCAGAAAGCATGTCGGCGTACTTGGCGACGTTCTCCGTGTCCTTCCGGATTGAGGTCGATGGCATATTTCGATAATTGCAGAAATATGGGTTAATGTCAAGCCCGACCGGTGCCGCATTTCGTGATGGCCTATATCTGGGCGGGCGCGCAGCAGAAAATTGCGCAATTTCATGGGCCGATAGACTCTTCCTCGGATGCAGTCTGTTGACATTGAGAATATTTCAACCGCGACCAGCCAGGACGCTACGGCTCAGGAGAGCGGCGGCTCTTCTGGCAATGTTGCGGGTTTGCCGCCGGTTCTGTCTAAGAATGGCGGGCCGGATGAAGCCCAGGTCGAAGCTTAGAGACACCAGCGTGCGTGCAAGCACCTCGATGTCGTCATTCGAGCGGCGGCACTCCTTGTAGGACCGTATGCGTTGAGCGACCAGGCCGGCCCGTGCGGGCATGTATTGGCTGAGGAGATTGCCCAGTTCGGGGTGCAGAATGCCACATGAGAAAGCAACACAGAGGAACTCACGCTCTTTCCAGAAGCGGTCGAGTTGCCAGTCCACCAGTTTCTGGATTTCCGCTTTCAGAGTGGCCGAGGCCGGATGCTGAATGGTTGTGGCCGCGCCCTGGGCGACATGAAGTTTCACAATATCGAAGAGCAATCCGGACTTCCCCCCGAAATACCTGTGGATCAGACCCTCGGAACACCCTGCGCGCGCCGCGATTGCGCGGGTCGTGGTGGCTTGGTAACCGCGGCGGGCAAACAGGCTGGTGGCTGCCGAAATCAGCGCGGTTTGTTTGGCGGAGCGATTACGCGGCTTTCTGGTCATGAGTCTGATAGGTGGAAACTCCCGCGGAGCCGACATTGGACCTGCACAAAGTCGACAGCGCGTGATCACCGACCTGTTGTAGCATCTGACAGATGCAACTAGGTTGCAAATAAAAAGTACGCGATCCGATTTGAATTCATTCCTTCTAGGGCCGTCAAGTATGGTGGTAAGTTTCTGTTGCATCCCATTTGCAACTAGCTGCAACAGCCCCATATTTCTGGTAAAGGCAGCCGACACAACCCTGGTTCACGGAGAATTGACGAACGTGTCGCGGTGACCAGCGTCAGGAGGCTGCCCGGAGCTTTTCTCGATTGGAGGATGCCGCGCGGGTTTACGCTTGTAGGCGGGGACAGTCAGGGGTTGGCGACCAATCCAAAGGCGTCTGGAGGGTCGAAGAGACAGCGCCGCCAGAATGCTTGGTCGGATAGGGTTCCTGCTTTCCACGGGCGCAGAGTAGGCACAGTCGCCGCGATCATGCCGCCATCTTCCGAGTCGAAAATCACCACCACTCCAGCGACGGTGCTCGAAGTACGGATGAGGTCGGCATATTCCTGATCGAACAGGGACTTTGCGAAGGCAAGCCTGGCTTCAGGGCTGGTGGAGGTGGCGTTGTCAGTGGCTTTCTGCACCGTGACAATCCTTACTGTTTTTCCGACGAGCGGTTCCCAGTTGCCGGGGAAGGTCGCGACTTGTTCACTCTGGATGCGGAATGGCGCAGAATCGGGGTGCGC
>JBARIF010000511.1:0-25202 GCA_049799615.1 Terriglobales bacterium | reverse complement strand
ACCACGGGGTCGGGGTCGGCCAGCAGGTTCGAGAGCAGGGGATCAAAGCAGTCCGGGAGTTCGCCGAGCAAGCGGGCCGCCTCCGCCCGGTGACGTTGCCGCTCCGGCGCGGCTTCGCCGACCATGTTGGCCAGAATCTGCTGCGCAGCCTCCAGGATCTGAGTCTCACCCGGCCGCGCCAGAAATGCCACCACTGCCGAACTGACCGAGAAGTCGGCAAAGTCGCCCTCGTCACGCATCAACTCCAGCGGGTCAACGTGGGCATGGTGCGTAAGGTAAAGCAAAGCCTCGGTGCGCACATTGAGATCCGGATCCCGCAGCAATGCTTCAATCTCCGGCCGCACCGACTTGTCCCCTGTTTGGGAGAGGATAGTGATTGCCTTCTGCCGGACCTCCGGCGAGGAGTGGTATAACAAGCTCCGGATTACCGGGTGTGCGGCCCTTTGCCGCTCCACTTCAAACAGGCTGAGGGCGTAGAGGATCTCCTTGGGATCGGAGGCAGAGAGATTCGTCGCCAGCAGCTCCGCGGTCGAGCGGTCCAGTACGGAGTGGGAGGCGTGCTCCACGTCTACTCGATGTTGGGAAATACTCTCCTTCAGGGTAGCGACATACTGTCGGCGAGCAACCGCAACCGCCACCAGCCAACCACTGACAAACAGCAGCGCAATCCAGCTAATCTGGCGGGCCGGCCAATGCAGAGTGGTGGCGAAAATCAGAACCACCAATCCCGACAAGCCGTCACCCAGCCGCCAGATTACGGTATCGATAAACCATTTAACCTGTAGCTTGATCCGGCTAGGGAGCGGAAGATAGAGCAATTCGGTGGTGGATTTGTCCAGGGAATAGCGCTGCACCTGGTCGCCCGCTTTCAGCGCAACTACTGCGCTCAGCGTACCAAAAATCAGGAGGCCGGCTGAACCCAGCCATACCGTGACGGGAAGCATGAACAGCGCTGTACCAATGCCAAACCTGCGCAGAAATCTACTGGTGAACAGCAATTGGAAGAACAACGATAGTATGCCGGCGTAGAAGTTGAAGTCGCCGTAGAAAGCGGCTATTAGATCCTTCTTTACCAGGAACTGCTGCATCAGGGCGAGGAACTGCCAACCCGTCAGTGTGGTCACCAGGGATGAAATGCAGATGACGGCGGCGATCGCCCTCAAGTATGACGAAGAGAAGACCAGCCGCATGCTGGAAAAAATGTTCCGTGGGCCGGATTCGGCGGATCCCTCTGTCAAGCCGTGCGCCCCGCCGACGGCGACTTGCCCGCTGCGCCAGATGAAGACGATCAGCCCGGTACAAATCAACAGGAACAGGGCCATGCCCAGCAGAAGACTTTCTGTGCCAAAGGTCTTGGCGATCGCTTTGGAGAAATAGCCGGCAAAGATCCAGCCCGAGATGGCGCCACCGCCCACCATCCCGAAAACTCGCTTAGCCTCCCGGGTGGTAAGAACATAGTTGGCCAGAGTCCAGATCTGGGTCGGCGCCAGCACGCCAAAGACTTTTACCCAGATGTAGAAGACCGGAAACAGCCAGGCCAGGTGAGGGCGATAGCGGGCCAGGGCCCAGAATATCGTGCAATTGCTGGCGAAAAATATCGTGCTGCCGATCAGCAAGCCCTGCAATGCGACTCGCCGCGCCACCAGCACGTACCCCGCCACCACCAGGGCCACGATTACAGAACTGGAAATATCGGCGTAGGCGAGCTGCTTGGCCTGGAAGCGCGATAGAAAGAGCGCGGCGCCCGCCACTTTGCCGATTACGTAGCTGCTGATCACCAGAAAGAGGCAGGCGCATAGCAGGGTGCCACGCCCCAAATCGCCGGAGTGGATGTTCAGCGCGCGTTCGATCCACTTCTTCATTGATGGAAGACTCTCCCTGGTCACCGCCTCTATTGTGGCGGGGGCGCCATCGCCTGACAGATGCCACCAACCGCTGGTAAGGCGTCAGGCTTTTCCGAAGTCCCGGTATCCTTCTCAACCCCGGCGGTAGCCCCCGAAGCTGCCTTTCCGGGCGAAGCGGCGGGGTCGATCAGTACGAGCTGCTGGTCCATATACTTGGCGGTAAATCTGGTGTCTCCGCAGATTTCCAGGGCTGACGCCCTGCCGCCCGGGTAGTAGCTGCTCAGCATCCCGGTGTCGATCAGGAACACCTTGTCTCCAAAACGGGGCCGGATACGCCCACTCCTCTGAACCGTATGTCCTACGACAATGTGCGCTACCTTGTAGGCGTCCAGGATCTTGTCGATCTGCGCCGTGCCTTCGGCGTCGGTCCACTGGTCGTAGCCACGAAACCATAAGGGTCCATCAGGTTTCACGCTCAACCACTCCCCATACTTCAGAAAATCCAGGATTTTGGCCTGGCGTTCCGGGCTCGCGGGAACACGCGACTTGCGCTCTGCGATGACTTGCGCCTGGGCGGCAAAAGTGATCTCCTGCATATTAAAGAAGGGCAGGATCACTCCTTCATCCTGGAGATACTGCTTGGTCGCATCGAACTGCTTGATTTCGTCGCGAATCCGGCTGTTCAGTGCATCAACTTTCATCTTGGCCAGGTCAGGATGAATGCCCCCGTGCAAGAAGATCTCCCCTCCAATTTCGGCCAGGGCGTTGTGGGCGCGCAGCCACTTGCCGTACTCTCCCTTGGGGCTGAAAGCCTCGCGCTGCTCAACGTAACCCAGCGGATGCCTCGCCATCCACTCTGCTTCAGTTAATTCCATGGGTTGGGAAAGCTCGGCGATTAACTCGGGGTGCTTGTTGCGCCATTTCGCGTATTCTTCATAGGCAGACTTTTGCCGTTTCTCGGAATTGCTGTCGGAAAAACTAGCATAGTTCACGGGTGTGACATAGCGCAGGTCGCCCATGATATTCATCATCTCGTGATTGCCGAGCAGGCTCACCACCCGGCCGCCGGCCTGGCCCGCTTCTTTCTCCAGCGCCATCAATAGGTCCATGACCTCGCGCGGCTTGGGGCCGCGATCCAGGGTATCCCCAACCTGGACCAGCGTGGTTTTACCGCCAATCCAGTGGTTCTGCTTGTCTATGAGACCGATATGTTGAAGAAGGGCGACGAAGTTGTCAAAATCGCCATGAACATCTCCGATGGCGACCAGGGATTCGGAAGGCTCGACTGACGCTTTCTTGGGCTTCGCCCACGCCAGTCCGACCGACAGAAGCAGCGCGAGGAGGGAAATGCAAGCGCGGCGCGGATGAATCCAGACTGGAGGGCTGACCATTTTCCTGCCTCCTACGGCCGAGCCCTGCCGGATTTGAACAATACCATTAAGTTCCGCAGGACGTCCTCTAGTGCGGTGCATCTTAGGCTGACAACGCTAAATAAGTCAACAAGTTGAAAAAATCGGGTAGTCCCACAGTCCAGAACCCGCAAACGCCGAGCAAAAGGCCTGGATACCGGAGGTCGTGGAGGAGAGCCGGGAACTAGCGGCGAACTTGCACACCACGTCCTCCACCGTTCCGGTTCCAATGGCACGGTCCACCATCAACAAGCCAAACGCTACTTACTACATGCCCGTGAGCCGTTTCGAGATCAGTTTGGCATGGAGTACGCCTTCTTTGTCCCAAGTGCCGGTACAGATCACCCGGTCACCGTCCTTCACATCGTCGGCGGTAATGTCGTTGACCTTTTTACTGCCGTGCTCTTGACTGACCCAGCGCGTCGAGGCGTCGTACATAACGGTTCGTTCGTCCGACGCACCCACCTTGCGCACGGTCAGGGTGGATTTGTCCTTACTGCTCCGCAAAACGTTACCTTCCCAGCGCGCCTCCTTCGCCATCTTTTCTTTGGCTGGAGCGTCCTGTGCGAACACCGCCGTTGCCAGGGGCAAGGCAAGAACCGAAGCGAGCAACAGAATCAGCAACTTCCTGAGCATATCTTTCTCCTTATTCACCGAGTTGCGGGAAAAGTTGGTATCTGACCGGAAACCATGGCCCTGGGCCCAAAAGAGCAAGCGGTGTTCAACTTAACACGAACCCCGCGATCCTCATTGCATGAATGACAGGGTGACCCCCTGCCCGTGCCTAGTCTGCAAAAAACGCATCGCAATAAGGCGTGCAGCGAAGCTCAAAAGATATGTGACTCAGTACAGCACTTCGGCCTCGCCTTTTTCCGCGATCAGCTTCTGGAACCGCTCCACTATCAGGTCGCGTCGCTGCATCACCGCTTTCACTTCCATCTTGTTGAGGTAGTGCTTGGTCTTTTCCTGCAGTTCGTTCCCGTCCAGCGCCTTCAGTTTCTCAAACAAGTGCCGGTCGCAGCGGACCAGGTCGTCGGGGCTTTTTAGCTTGCCTTGAAGGCGAAAGGATCGGGAAAAATCAACCCTCCAGATCTTCCAATCCTCACCGATCAGAACGTTGGTCAGGTTGGGATCGGTATCTAAGACGAGTTGATCGAAGACCCGAATCTTGTACATCTGATTGTTCCAAGCGTCCGGATCGGGGGGCGTCAAATTCTGCCTGTGGCGCTCCACCTCATCCATCTTGACCGGCAACCACCAACTGAGCGAGCCTTCCTCGCCTTTCCATTTGCGATCGACATACACCGGCAGCATGTCGTCTATGCCAAGCATCTCCGCCAGCGTATAGGCAGCGATGTTGTACTTGTAGGAATCGACGAAATTCAGCTCGGTGCCGGAACCAAACTCCACGCTTTGCTTGTGTTCATCAACCGACTGGAAGGAACCGTCGTGGGTCACGGTGCCGTCGGTAAGTGTGAGCCGCCACGGGTTGGTGATGCCCTTCTTAGACTGGACACTTTTAATCACCTTGGCGGTGAGGAGGAACTGCTTGATCTGGTCCTTGGTGAGGGTGGGTTGATCTGAGGCAACCGCGAAGAGCGGGCAGGCCAGACACGCCACCACGGCTAGAATGAGGCTGCGGCACGGAAGGCGAAGTGCGTTCATCGAGAACCTCCCCCAAGCTAACCGGGCGAAGTCTACTCCATTTGTGCCTCGTTGGACAAACTAAAAGGCAACGGCTGCTGTGCCGATCCCCATACCGGCCCGCTTCATTGCGTGTCCCCCAGGTATAGGTACCCCCTTCCGCTCCTCTTAGGTTCCCTGCCATTTGCCAGGGGTATTGTTCTTTTCCCTCGGGGGGGCTATTGTTCTTGCCGCAACACCCTGACCTTTCCGATGAAAAAGGAGGAAGTCTCATGGGGAAGAAGCTACTGGTTGTACTGTTCGCATCTGTACTTGCCCTTCCGCTGTCAATGGCAGTGTTCGGGCAACAGGCTCCGGCTAAAGAGAAGATGGCAAAAGAGGCCCGCTGGGAGGGCACCGTCGTGAGAAGCGATCCGGACAAATCCATCCTGACTGTACGTAAGACGGGATCGTCAACCGCCGAGATAACCGTGAAGTACGACAGCTCGACGAAATGGGTCAGTCAATATCACGGTGACAAAAAGGTCAACGACATTGAGTCCAGCGAAGTCAAGGATGGGGACCGGGTGATCTGCAAGGGCACTTGGGAAAAGGCTGGCGTGCTAAATGCCACTCTAATCTCTAAACGGCTCTCCCACTAGAAGAGGTTTTCAGATGAGGACGGCAAAACGGGCGGCCCACCGCCCGTTTCTTGTGCGTTGATTGATAGTGACAGTGAACGACCCGCCATTCCTTGCTCTTTATCCGAACCGCAAAAAGTCGAATCTCGTTCTGATCACAGGTTATCCTGTCAGGCGGGCGACCGGGCAGCGACGGTCTCCCGCCAAGAGGGAACGAACATGGTTAGACGACGGGAGTTTCTCAATGCGCTGGCGGTTGGGGCGGCGGGCCTGGCTGTGCGGGGCACGGCAAAAAGCTATGGCCAGATTCTCGGTTCCAACGATCGCCTGAACTTTGCTGTGATCGGTCTTAATGGGCGGGCCTACGCTCATCTGTCGGCGCTCAAGGCGAACCGGAGCGCCGCCCGCATCTCGCATGTCTGCGATGTGGATGGCAACATACTCAAGAAGTTCGCTGATAGCGTGCAGCAGGAGATGGGCGAGGCTCCTGTGTCGGACAAAGACTTCCGTTCGATTCTCCAGCAGAAGGATGTGGACGCCATCACCATCGCCACTCCTGACCACTGGCATACGCCGATGGCCGTGGCTGGGCTGCAGGCAGGAAAGCACGTCTTTGTGGAGAAGCCATGCAGCCACAATCCCGCCGAGGGGGAGATGCTGGTACAGGCCCAGCAGAAATATCGCAAGCTGGTGCAGATGGGCACCCAGCAACGTTCTTCACCGCTTACCATCGAGATCATTGAAAGAATTGGCCAGGGTATCATCGGCCGGCCGTACTTTGCCAAAGCGTGGTACAGCAACGTGCGGAAGTCGATCGGCACAGGTAAAGAAGCGCCGGTCCCACCGCAATTGGATTGGGAGCTCTGGCAGGGCCCGGCGCCGCGCCGTCCCTATACCGACAATGTGCAGCCCTATAACTGGCACTGGTTCCGAATCTATGGCACCGGCGAAGCGCTCAACAATGGTACTCACGAGGTAGATGTCTGCCGCTGGGCGCTGGGCGTCGATTACCCGCGGCGGGTCACTTCGTCGGGCGGCAGATACCACTTCAAGGATGACTGGCAGTTTTACGACACACTCGTGACCAGCTTTGAGTACGAAGACAAGATGATTACCTGGGAAGGGAAGAGCTGCCAAGGAATGAAATATTATGGCCGCGATCGTGGTTCGACCATCATGGGCACTACCGGCACCGTGCTGGTCGATCGCGATGGCTACGAGATATACGATCTGAAAGGGAGCAAGACGAGAGAATTTAAGGCTGGCAGCACCACCTCGTCCACCGACCTGCTCGGCCGCGATTCCATGACCGACGCTCACTTCACCAACTTCATCGCGGGAATCCGCAAAGGCGAGAAACTCAATGCTCCCATTGCTGTCGGCAATATTGCGGTTACGATGCTGCAGCTTTCCAACATCGCATGGGAGGTTGGCCGAGAGCTGCATCTCGACAGCAAAGATGGGCGGATCCAGGGCGATCCAGAAGCGATGAAGATGTGGGGCCGCGAATACGAGAAGGGCTGGGCGCCACATATATAAAGGTTGCGCGCGCCCTGAGTGCTTATCGGAGCGAAGGCTTGGCCGCTTATGACAAAGGTGTGCTCCCGTCGCAATTTCGTTCGCACCGGCGCCGCCGGGGCGGCAGCCTTGGCTGCTTTCGGCAGCTTTGTGCCCGCTGAGGAGCGGCCACCCGCCGACCATGCATCGCCGGTGCGTCTGGGCTTGGCCAGTTACACCTTCCGCAATTTCACCCGCACGCAGATGATCGGCTTCATGAAGCAGCTGAATGTGCGTGACTTGAATGCCAAGGACGTCAAAGATCATCTTCCGACAGATCCCCAGGAGGAAGCTGCAGCGCTGGCCGATTATTCTTCAGCAGGCGTCAGGCTGCACGCCGCGGGCACCATTTATTTTGCGAAGGATGAAGATGCGGACATCCGGGCCAAGTTCGAATACTGCAAGCGAGCGGGTATCGGCGTCATCGTCGCCGGTGATCCGGCACCGGAGACGCTTCCGCGAATCGAAAAGTTCGTCAGGGAGTACGACATCCGCATCGCACTCCACAATCATGGCCCCGAGGACAAGTTGTGGCATTCGCCCCTGGATGTCTTGAAGGCAGTAAAGGGTATGGATCCGCGCATAGGCTGCTGCATCGATGCCGGACACACCGCCCGTGCCGGCACAGATGTAGTCCAGGCGATTTACAGTGTTGGCGCACGGTTGTTCAACCTGCACATGAAGGACCTGGCGAATTTTCAGGACAAGGAGAGCCAGGTCGCTGTGGGCGACGGCATCATGCCGGTGCGGAGGATCTTTGAAGCGCTAGTGGCGACAAAATACAAGGGCTTCGTAGACCTCGAATATGAAATCCATCCCGACGACCCGCTGCGGGGCGTGATCAGCAGCTTTGCCTATATGCGAGGCGTCCTGGCGGGGCTGGGTTACGCCAGCTGATCGTCAACACCCGGCTCCAAGACTCTTCTCCCTTTCTCGCAACCGCCCCGACGGGTGGCCCACTCAAGCCTGGTTTTGGCTTGAGTGGGGCCGGCGCACAGCTCGCCAGAGTATTCCGGCTACGGGTTCGTGTTTTCGTGCCCTCTACTGCCATTGGATCTCGCCCCTTCCCGTACGGTTGTTGGTTTGGATCAGCCTCCAACATCCCCACTCTAAATTTCGCAGAAAGAACGTGAAATTTAGAATGACCCACCCACCAAAGCGAGTTCTAACTTCCTCCGACTGACTAACCTGGATCTAGCCGTTCGCTCGAAGCAGTTGCGCGCATGGACTCCCAATAAACGAAATTGACCTGTTACTCCGACCGGCCAGGGCAGCGAGGAAATCGCTTGACATCTGTCATAGTGTTATAGTTAACTATAACAGTGATTGATGGGCAGAGTTCAGCTGATCGACGCTAGCCAATGACTCTGGCCCGAGAGAAAAAAGAAGATGAATTTCGTAAGGAGAATGAGACATGAAATCCCATCGTTTTGTGCTGTCCGCAGTTCTGTTGTCGCTCTCCAGTCTGGCTTTCGCGCAATCTGACGCGCAGAAGTCCTTCGACCAACTGAAAACTCTGGCGGGTTCGTGGGAAGGCCATGTGACCACTGTCCCGCAGAAAGCCGACATTGAAGGCAAGCTCATGCACACCTCGCTGCGCGTGACGTCCATGGGTAACGCGATCATGCACGAGATGACGGGAGCAGGAAGACCCGACGATCCGATCACCATGCTTTATCTGGACCAAGACCGCTTGCTGCTCACGCACTATTGTGATGCGGGAAACCGGCCTCGCATGACCGGGACGATGTCACCGGACGGGAAGACGGTGGAATTCGACTTTCTCGATGTCGCCGGCAGCACGCAGTACGGGCACATGGACCACGCAAAGTTCACCTTCGTCGATGCGGACCATCACGTCGAGGACTGGACGTACATTGAGCCCGGCGACAAGCCCGTTCACGCTCACTTCGAGTTGCAGCGGACAAAGTGACTTGGTCGTAGGTCGAGTGGGCTTACGGGCGCGAAAACGGGATGGCTCGCGAGTAGAACAACAGTCGGCCCATTTTCCCGCCCGCATCGCGACCGCGTCGTCGCCATGACGCTCGACGACGTGCTGGCAGTGGGAAGTAGCGGATTGAAGGAGCGGAAGTGCGATCGTCAGTGTTGTTTCTCCATATCGTAGCGGGCACTCTGGGAATGCTATCCGGATTTGTCGCAGTGTTCCTCCGCAAAGGATCCCGCCGGCATGGCCTCGCTGGAAACGTCTTCGTCGTATCCATGCTGGTCCTGTCCGCGAGCGGAGTTTATCTGGCGATTATGAAATCCCAACCGGGCAACATTCTGGGAGGCGCTCTCACGTTCTATCTGGTAGCGACGGCATGGATTACCGCCAGGCGCAATGATGAGAGCCCCGGCATCTTTGATTGGGGAGCACTCATGGTTGCCTTGACCATCGGAGCGTTCAACGTGACCTATGGGTTAGAGGCGGCGAATAGTCACACGGGGTTAAAGCATGGATATCCCCCGGGGCCTTACTTTTTCCTTGGTTCCATCGCTCTGCTTGCAGCCACGGGAGATATCCGTTTGCTGGTGCGCCGCGGGATTTCCGGCACACCCCGCATCGCGCGCCATCTTTGGCGCATGTGCTTTGCGCTGTTCATCGCCTCATCCTCCATATTCCTGGCACGCGAACATCTATTTCCGGCGATATTACGCAAAACGGGCGTACTTTATCTTCTGAGTTTCCTGCCCCTGATGTTGATGGTTTTCTGGCTGATTCGAGTTCGCTTCAAAAATGCGTACACAAGAAGAGCCTTACCCATCGAACATATGAAGATCGCGCGACTTTCCGCGGCTAATCACTGTCTGGCTGAGTCAAAGTTGGACGGTCTTCGGCGTATCTCCGGCCCGGCCGTTGCAGGGGAGGAAACATGAGTCGGATGCACGACATGGCAACAAGTCTTGAAGGGATTGACGCCATCTCGGATGGTTGAGGCTGACAAAGCAGATTTGTAAGGTAAGGTAAAGTAAGGCAAGGGCTGTCTGGAAAACAGGATGGACCGTGAGTGGAACGACAATCAGCCGATTTACCGCCAGCTGCGCGACCGTGTGGTCGCGATGATTCTCGACGGCGTTCTCAAGGAAGGCGATCCGCTGCCCTCCGTGCGGAATGTCGCGGCCGAATATCGGGTCAATCCGCTTACGGTGCTGAAGGGCTATCAACAGCTGGTAGATGAGGAACTGGTGGAGAAGCGGCGCGGTCTCGGCATGTTCGTCAACATCGGCGCGCGTGCCCTGCTGCTGAAGGGCGAGCGTCAGAAGTTCCTTGCCGAAGACTGGCCCCGGATTTATGAAACCATCCAGCGGCTCGGCCTGACGCCGGAAGAATTGCTGGAGGATGGTGCAGCCCGCCCGGCGAGATCGAAAGCGAAGAAGGAGGAGCGCTGAATCCATGGCATGCATAGAAGCCCGCGGCCTGCGCAAGGCCTTCGGCACCACGGTTGCGCTGGACGGCGTCGATTTGCGAGTAGAAGAGGGGCGCATCCTCGGAATTATCGGTCCCAACGGCGCGGGCAAGACCACCGCGCTCAACGCGATTCTCGGCCTCACTCCGTACCAGGGCCAACTGAGAGTTCTCGGACGCGATCCCTGGACTGAGCGCGACCGGCTCATGTGCGATGTTTGCTTCATTTCCGATGTCGCCGTGCTGCCGCGGTGGATACGGGTTTCGCAGGCGCTCGATTACGTCAGCGGAGTGCATCCGCGATTCGATCGTGCCAAGGCCGAAGGCTTACTGGCGAAGACTGCCATCCGCCACTCCAGCAAAGTCCGGGAATTGTCGAAGGGCATGGTGACCCAGTTGCACCTGGCCCTGGTCATGGCGATTGACGCGAGATTGCTGGTGCTGGACGAGCCGACGCTTGGTCTTGACATCCTGTACCGCAAGCAGTTCTACGATACTCTGCTGAACGACTACTTCGATCGCAGCCGCACCATCGTGGTGACCACACATCAGGTGGAAGAGGTCGAGCACGTCCTCACCGATCTGATGTTCCTAGACCGGGGCCGGATCGTTTTCGCTTGCAACATGGAGGACTTCGAATCGCGCTATGTGGAAGTAACCGTGAATCCCGAACAGGTCACGGCGGCACGGGCACTCAGGCCGATCCACGAACGCCAGCTGCTCGGCCGCAGTGTACTGCTGTTCGACCGTACCGATCGCCAGCAACTGGCCGCGCTGGGTGAAGGGCGCACCCCCAGCATCTCGGACCTGTTCGTGGCGGTCATGAGCAATCAGGCCGGCCCGGCGCAAGGAGGGACGCGATGAATACTCCATCGAACGCAGTGTCCGCGTCGGCCCGGGAGTCGCAGATGAACGACTCGCGGGTCGTGTCGCCTGCGGCCATTTCGCCCACCCAGCGCCTGTACTGGTCGGTGCGGCGTGAACTGTGGGAATACCGTTCGATCTATATCGCGCCCCTGGCTGCCGCCACGCTGTTCCTGTTCGCCTTCCTGGTCAGCACGATTCGGCTGCCCGGCAAGATGCGCGCTGCGATGGCCCTCGATCCGATGCAGCAGCATAGATTGATTGCGCAGCCGTACAACTTCGCCGCGGGCCTGATCATGGCGATTGGTTTCGTGGTGGCGGTGTTCTACAGTCTCGACGCGCTCCACGGCGAGCGTCGAGATCGCAGCATCCTGTTCTGGAAATCGCTCCCGGTTTCCGACCTCACGACCGTCCTTTCGAAGGCCAGCATACCGATCGTGGTGATCCCCCTGCTTACATTTGTCATTACCCTGGCCATGCAGTGGATCATGCTGGTGCTCAGCACCGTGGTGCTGTTAGGCAACCGCGCAAGCATCGCGACACTGTGGACACAGTTGTCGTGGTTCCAGATGTCGATGGCGCTGCTATACCATCTCGTGGCCATTCACGCGCTCTGGTATGCCCCCATCTGGTGCTGGCTGCTGCTGGTTTCAGGCTGGGCGCGGCGCGCGGCATTCCTCTGGGCCTTTCTGCCACTGCTCGTGATCGGCGTGCTCGAGAAGATTGCCTTCAATACTTCGCACTTCGCCGCCCTGCTGCAGTACCGCATGGGTGATAGCGTGGCCGGACTCGCCTACACCGAGGGTATTGTCTCGATGGATCCGCTGATGCAGCTCACTCCCGGGAAATTCCTGCTCACGCCTGGTCTGTGGATCGGGCTGGCTGTCGCTGCGGCATTCCTCTTCGCCGCGGTCCGCTTGCGCCGATCTCGAGGACCGATCTGATTTCAAGACGCATTCATCGATCAACCAAGTGTGGGTCGGACACTCCTGTCCGACGCCCTTGACCTGGACTTTCCTTTTGTAGAATCGCAGTCTTCGCCGGGTTCACGGCCAGAACCCCAAAAACCAGATGCAAAGGCGTCGCACAAGAGTGTCCGACCCACATGATCATCTCCAGACTATGAATGTTCATGCTGTCGCTCCCACTGACCAGATGTCTTCCGCTTTCCGTAACCAGCGCCGTCCTTCTCGTAGAGCAATGAAGTCGCTTTTCTTACCTCAGGGCGGCTTTTATACTCGATAATCTGTTCTGGCTCGCCAGCTGCTGAGAGCCTGTCCTGTCTGTGCCTTTGAGGCACCGTTGGCCGGGAGCCCGGCATGTCGCGGCCGCGCCAGTTTCTCCTATGGACACGCCACAGATTGACCCCACGATTGACGAGTACCTGCGCAAGCGACTCATGCCCGTGGAGGGTGCGATTCCCCACTTGGCCGGAATTGAGATGTACGGCAATTCCATTCCGGCGGGAACGGTAGGTGGAGATCTCTTCGAGTACATTAATTTTCAGCAACGCTACAACATCGACGCGCGCATTGCGCGTGCTCTCAAGTTGTCCCGACAATATCTCGAGTCTTTGCCTCCAGGCCAGACTCCGCGAAATATGGTGGATGATCAGGTGCAGTGGCTGGAAGCAAAACCCGGCCACGACCCCGCCGCAGCGGTGGAGTACAGAAAGGCCAAGAGCTGGGAGCAGTTGAGAATTGCGGAAGATCTGCAAGAGCTTCGCGCCACCGCCGGAGTGCTGCTGGTGGATGCGCAGGGGCATGGGATCATCTCGGCGAAGATTGCTTCGACCGTGCATGATACGTTTCATGCGTTGATGCTGGCTGAACTTGATCGCTACGGAAAGACGACCCCAGGTTTCTTCGAGAAAATTAATCTCAGACTGGCGCAGTCCATCACGGCACGAAATGCTCTGGGAAGAAATCCGGACGACAATTCGCGCGAGATCGCGACCATGCTGTACGGCGAGACGCGACCCGAGGGACACTTCCGCTTTGTGAATTTCGGACACCCGCCGCCCCAGGTCTTCTCCGCGGAATACGGCAGGTTCATGGAGATCGATGAGGGCCGCATGGTGCAGTTCCTTGCCCTGGGGCTGGAGATTCCCGAAGATCATCCCGACCGCAACAAGTATTTTTCCATGAGCCTCCGGAAACGACAGTTGAGTTCCTCTGATGTGGCGGAGATCACACTGATGAGTCCGGGAGACATTCTGTTCCTCTATACCGACGGGGTTTATGACGGCAGTGATGAAGAGGGCCGGGTGCAAATCGAGCGCGTGATCCGTAACCACAAAGACGAGTCGGCCAGAGCGATCTGCAACGCGATTCTGGAGTACGCGGTAAAACAGGACCAACACTTGCAGCAAATCGATGAAGGGGACCGAATTGACGACAAGACAGTATTCATCATCAAGCGCAATTAGTCCCCACCCAGACTTGTGATCTGCCGGAGCCGCTGGGCTTATTGGCTATTGCCCGGTTGCTCGGCAGCGACCGCCGTCAGGGTGCCGAACAAGCCATCGTTTTCGTCATTAGGACCGGCGGTGAAGTAGAGGCTGGTGGCCAGTCCATTGTTGGTCGCATCTCCGCCAAAGCTGATGGCCCATAAACCATCGATAGAGACCGCTTTCCCGGTGGTGTCGTCGAGCATGCGGCCTTCGTGCTTTCCGGTCATCAGGTTGAAGGCATTGATGTTGCCGTTACCGAAATTGCCGATCAAGAGGCGATGCGAGAACAGGCCGAAGTCTCCCGGCGCGAGCGCGATACCCCAGGGTGCGTTGAACCAGGGGCCATGCTCCAGGCGCAACAAGAGCTGCCCTCGGGGATCGAAAACGCCGGCGAAACCCAGGCCCGGAGCATGGTCTTCATCCTTGCTGCCCTCGTCGCGATGCGCGAACGTCACCACCAGATTTCCTCCGACATTCTGGATGTTGAAGGGCGCGTAATCATCGGAGAGGCCGCGTAGGCGAAAGGCATGGTCATCCAGGCTGAGCTTGTTGAAATTGGCGTCGAAAACCTCAACCCGGCCGGACTGGAAGTTGGTGGCATAAAACTGCGGTCCGTTCTTCCCTTGAGCGATCGCGCAACCCTTATAGATGGCCTTGCCTTTACGATTTTTTAACACGATGGCATTCGGATTTACCCCTGGATTCCAGCCCGAGATGGTTCCGTCCTCGGTGACAAACAGAAAAATCGCCTTCACCATCGGAGCCACGGGAAATGCGGGCGTGGGATTAAAAACCGCCCCGGTCGGAGCCAAAGTGCCTTTGCCGTCAGGGGTAAGAACCTTCACCACCAGAGATTGCGGCACGCCGGTGGCGTTATACAGGGTGGACAGACCGGTCCCGTTGTCGGAAACCCACCAGGGACTGGTACTGGCGCGGGCGAGGCCCCAGGCGTTGACCAGGTTGGGGTCGATATTAATTGTGGACGTGGACGGAGAGACGGAAGACGCGTTGGCGGTTAGGTCGGTGCGATGATACTGCTGGGCAACCGCTAAGCTGGGCAACAACAAAACGAAAGTCGCAATTGGGAGGACCATTTTACGAACTACGGCGACGGACATACTTCACCTCCACGGTCTGAATAGGCTGGCCGTACATGAACGTCAGATCCTGACGACGGTGATCCTGGGTAGCTTTGGAGAAACAATACGGCGATATGGTCAGCTATTTGTCACGGGGTTATCGCTTCTTTGTAAATTCTTAAGAAGGTGACGAGGGTCTGAGAATTGAAGGACGCATTGGCATGCGCAGGGAAGCGCGGCAGCGATCAGCGTGGGTATTCTTGTGCGATCGCACGCAAGATGAGAAGGAACCGTGATGGGGGCTGCTGAATGAAACCAGAATGCAAGGGAAGCTGACGCGTCAACTCACAGTACGGTCTTACCGCACGGTGCCGATAGATCAGATGTGACTACTCCGGCACATGCCCCCGATCCTAAGGTCGGCAAGGCCGCCCCCAGGGGCGCTTTTGTCGCCCGCCAGCCGATTCTCACCAAAGATGAGAAGGTCTTCGGCTATGAGCTGCTGTTTCGGGATGGAGTCGAGAACTACTTCACTGCCACGGATCCAGAGGCGGCCTCGCGCAGCACGCTTGATAGTTCGATGCTCATTGGACTCGACGTGCTCTGCAACGGCGGTCGCGCATTTATCAACTGCACGCGAGACATGTTGCTGAAGGACTACACCGTTTTGAGCGACTCCAGATAAACCTGCTTGCTGTATTTCGATCCGCTGAACACGCCTAGCACGCCCGAGACCATGGTTTTGAGGATGTGCAGCGGATTGCCAATCAGGGCGGTTCCGATGGCGGCCCCTCCGATAATGATCAGCTCGGCGGGTTGCATGAGGACTCTAAGGTTCCCGTGCTCCATCAGGTATCCGGCGACGATGGCGCCGAAAACCACGACAATTCCTATGATGGCAAACATAGTGGCTCAACGCTCTGAATTCGCGGTGGCGGCGCGTGGTGCGCGCAGGGGAGACGCTCCCGGCAAATGCTGGGCCCGCTCCAGCAGGAACTCCTGCGTGTCTCCGGCCTGAACCGTGGTCCGCCCCCATGCGATGTTTACCGACACCAGGTCTCCCCACCATTTGATTTCCGAGGAATTTACGCTGTGCTCGAGGTTGTCTCCGGTCTGGTTCAATTCGACGTTGCTGCAATTCGGCACGATCACCAGAAATTGATCTTCTGTCCAACGGCCTAGGAAGCCGGTCGTGCCCAGAGCGTGTTTCAGGGTTGAGGCGACCACATGAAGAATGTCATCGGCGGCTTCACGCCCGTGGGAGGCGCGAAGCTGCTGCAAGTCCTTAATCCGAATGGACAATATCCCGAAGGGCAGGTCATATTCGGTAAAGAAAGCCAGATGTTCTCGCAGGTACGATCGAATCAAGGCCTGATTCATGACCCCGGTAATGGCATCGAGGCAGCCGTGCGCCTCCAGATTGTGCTCCCGGTTTTCCCCTTCCGTCAGCGAACTCTGTTCATCGAAGCTCTCCGCGATGGCAACCACGGTGCCCTTCTGTCCTCGGATGGGCACAGACCGAACCTGCACCGGAACCCGATGACCCTGCTTGTGGCAGAAGAACATCAGGGCGCATCCGGACTTGGCTTCGTGGTGGGCGCCGGTAAGGGGACAGGCGGCGAGGCAAAGAACGCAATGCTGCTGGTTGCAGTGCGCCAGGATATTTTCGCGACAGGAACGGCCGATGACATCATGACGCCGGTAGCCGGTGATTTTCTCCGCGCCATCGTTCCAGAACAGAATTTTCCCATCGCACCCGACCAGGTACACCCCGGTTTGCAAGCTGTCCAGAACGGTGCGGAAGATAGTCGGGTCCTGAAGTTCTGTCATGCCGGGAATGGTGCTTTCCTCACCAATCTTCCATCGGCAGAGGGGCGAAAAGCTTCAGAGGCGAGCCACTCCCGACCCTGGGCGAAGGACTATGTCAAAATCTGCGCCCTGGCATCTTGCGCCCCGCAGCCCGAATGACAAGGTTAGTGTCCGGTTATTTCGCAGGTTCTGAAGCAGGCTGGTACCAGAAGACTGCGCCCTTAGAAACCGGCGGCAGCGTATAGGAAACAACTCCGCCGTGACGCACTCCCGCCACTTCTTGTACTTCGCCCATGAAAGGCAGGAAAAAGGCCGGGCCGTTATTCTCAGACGACACTGTAATTCGGATTCCGGTCTGCACGGTCTGCACCGGATTCACGCCACCCCGCAGTCCCGCGAAGTTCGCCAGGAAGACGTGGGGTCTCCCCTCCACCAGGGCGACGGAAGTGGCCACCTGAGGAGAAGCTTCAATTCGAATGCCCGATCCAGGCTCCAGGTTTTTCAGAAAGGCCGCTTGCGAATCGGGCGTGGTGTGCTCGAAATTGGCTTCTAACGCAGCCATGTAGGCCGTTCCTGGGCAAGGTTCAATGCGGACGACGTTGGCAGCCGGGGAAAGTTGGGTCGCATCCGCGCCGGTGATGATCAGTTTCCTGCCTGCTCCAACATAGTGCTGCAGCCAGATTCTCTCGGAGTCACTCAGCATACGCACGTCCGGCAGAATCAGGGTGTCGCCTTTGAATTCGGCCAACGTGCGCGGGGTCACCACTTGAAACTCCAGGTGCTGCTGCATCAGTAAGATCAGGATGCCGCGATAAGAGCGAATGAACTCGTCTGCGTAGTAATTGCGGGTCGAAGGAGAGAAATAGACTCCAACTGGATGAATGGGGCCGCGGAGCAGGTAGAAAGTCTTCTGCTGCGCCTTAATCCAGGAGAAGATCTCTTTCCTGGTGGCGAGATCGTTGGAGCCAGCCATGGAGTGGCCCGGAGCGTCCCAGAAATTTGCGCCGGCCATGATCTCCGACATGGCCAGGTTCATCATGGACTCTCGTTTGTCCACTTTCTTGTCGCCATCCCACGAGTAATTCAGAATCCAGGTAGGCTTGCCTTGGGCAAAAGCGCGGAAGGAATGCATCCCTACCTGGTAGGCGAACCAATCCAGCGGATTCCGGGAGGAGGCCATGTGATTGCCGTTGCCGAATTCGTACTCGTGCGCAATCACGTCCACTACGGAGTAAAGGCTGTACACATCCGCGCCCACCCGCACCGCCTCCTGCTCAATACCGGGGTAGATTTCAGGTATGGTCTTGATCTGGGGATTCACCGATTTCGCATTGACGTCGATCTCATGCATGAAGTCGGTAAAAGTCTGGATGCGGAAATCCACCCACTTTCGGAAGTTAGCATCGCTAAAGTCGCCCAGCTTGAGGTCTTTTCGTGCGTCCAGTCCGGTCTGCTTCTTGAACTCGGCTACGGTATAATCGTCAAAACTCGCCCAGGTGTTTTCCCAGCCTTCGAAGTGCGTCATCCAGTACGGAATGTCAACGTAGATGCCGTCAATACCGGTGGCTGCAATCTGTCGCACCCGCTGCATGTAGATCTTGCGCCACTCCGGCGCGTAGGGGCTGACCCAAACATCTTCATCGCCTTTTCTGATCCAGAAGGCCGTGCCGCCGCCAAAAATCGCAGGCTCGCCGGTGAGTTTCCGCTGCAGCCAGTCGGGATGTTCCTTGGCCATGGTGTGCGGAGTCTGGTCTGCATTGGCCGTGATGCATTCCGTGCCTGCGATGTACACAAAGGCGTGATTGCCCGCCTGGTGTGCCTTCTCCGCCACCGCCCGGATGGCGCGCAGCTTCTCCTCCGGATTGACGAAGCTTTCGTAGCGCCCGGGAATATCGTTGTCCACTTCAATGCCAAAGACGTCGCTCTGCTGGGCGTTGCGGACGATCTGCTCCGCGTTGTCGGTCCTCAGGCCGTAGGCTCCGATGCGAACGTAGTGGGTCCAATCCTGGCCGGCGGGGAATTGCTGGGAGAGGCCGAGCCCGGCCAATAGGATGAGAAGCGCGCAAGTCAGGACAACGCCAATGCTGGCGGTGACACGCGACGGGGTAGGCACTGGATGATATCTCCTTGGCAGGTTCGAGACCTTAGGTTTCCTTGCGACCTTTGCGGTCCAAGATCTTGATTCAGCGTGCAGCAAGATCAGGCACCTTAACCGCAAAGGTCACAAAGGAAAATGCCGCGAAGGACGCAAAGAAACCCAAAGTCAACCCGTACTCAGACAGGGTTGGTCGCCCACCAGACCGCCGCAAGCTGGTAGCTACCAGCACTAGAACTGGAAGCGCGCTCCGAATTGCATCCTGCGGTAGTTGTTGGTGGTGGAAGTCACCGTCCCGAAACTCCCGTCTCCCGATCCCACATCCGGAAAGGCAAAGCGCTGGTGATTTGCCGCATTGAACATTTCGGCGCGCACCTGCACCAGCATGCCTTCCTTGACGGTGAATTCCTTCGAAAGCGAGAGATCGAAGTTGCGAACCCCGTCCCCGCGCAAATTCGAAAAATGCCGTGGCGCGTTGCCCGGAATGTTGTCCCCCGGATCGGCGAAGCAGCCCTGGTTCAGGTATGGGTTGCCTGTCTTGGCCGCCTCGTGATAGCTGATTCCGGTCGTCAGCTGTGAGCACACCACGTTCGGTCGTTGGTTTCCATCCGTCAGCCGGGAGTTGCTGTCAATGATCGCAATCGGCTGCCCGGTCTGAATGGTCAGGAAAGTATTCAACGACCAGCCGCCGACGATCGCATCCGCCACGCCGTTCATGCCGCGCCCAATCCAGCGGCCGCGCCCGACCGGCAGATCAATGATGAAGGCCGTTGTCAGCCGGTGCGTGGCGTCGTTCGCACTGATCCCATGCTCGGCCTTCAGGTTGTCCAGCAGTTGCGGGTTGTCGAATTCCAGATTCGTTAGCCACGCATTTCGTCCCGCAGCGGAATCGTCGGTCGACTTCGAGAATGTGTAGTTCCCTTCGAAGCTGACGTAGTGGCTCGCTCGCTTCTGGAATCGAACCTGGAGCGAGTGATACCAGGAGGTTGCAATCAGGCGCGGCAGACCGGAAAAGCCTCCCGCGAACTGCGGATACGGCTCCAACAGGAGTCCCTGCGGGATCTGATCCTGTACGTAGAGCGAATCGGCCACATCGGCGGGGTTGAAGATCGGCGTCGCGGGACAGTACGAGGCCGGCGATGCCACGCTTACAAAGAAGCACTGAAAGGGATTTGCAACTGGAGTGGCGAGGAAGTCGCTCACCGCCGTATTGTCCGGATCATGCGTGGGATTCAGTTCCGCCACAAGCTTCTCGCGAATGCTCGAGGGCAGGAAGTTACGCTCCCGCGTGGAAACCGATGCGCCCGCCCAGGGAAGGTGCGTGGCGCGGTTTGCGGCATAGTCCGCCGCGATCACGATTTGTCCCGGCACCATGTGCTGCACTCCCAGGTTCCATTGGTAGATTTCGGCATTGCGCGCGACCCCCGTGTCCAGGTCGCTGCTGTTGCCGAATCCCCAGTTTGCCAGCTTGCCATAGGTTCTGCCTTGCGGCGGCGCCAGCCCGGCCGGAAAGGGATTTTCCAGCGTCGCATATTGCGTCACATAATTGTCGGTCGTGAAATACAGCGGCGCGGTTTTCGAGAACGAAGGCCCGGCGTACTGGAAATTGGTGGCCACGTTCATCCCGTAGAAAACGCCTGCCCCGCCCCGGAGCACCGTGTTGCTCGCCAGTTGGTACGCGAATCCCAGGCGCGGAGCAAAGTTGTTCCGATCCACCCGGGCGTTGCGGTGTCCAGAGTCCGCGAACACCGTCGTGCCCCTTAGTTCCCCGATTTGCCCGAAGTCAAAGGTCGGGTCCGCGCTGCGAGCCACTGGGATGTTAATCCCCGTGTCCCCCGTAAAATTGCTGTACTGCAGCTGGTTGTTTCGCTCCGAATAAGGCGTGCTCCACTCGTAGCGCAGGCCAACATTCAGGGTGAGTTTGGGAGTGACCTTCCAGTCATCCTGCACGTAAAAGGCCGTCTCGATCGATTTATCCGCTACCGACGGAATGATGTGCAGTTGGGAATCCGACGGTGAGGGAAAACCAACCAGCAAGGTCGCAAATGGATTGCCCTGATTGTTGTCTCCCAGGCCGCCATTGGGATTCTGGGTGGTTACGTCCCGCGTGAAGTTGAAAATTCCCGTGGGATTGTCCGGCTGAAAGAAGTTGTTAAAGAATTGTCGCTGCTCGCCGCCGAAGGTGATCGAATGCCGCCCTTTCACCCACTGCAACGACGAGGAGTAGCTGTAGAGAGAGTGCGCAAAAGCGGTGTCCACGCAGCACTGGGTAAAGATGGAGAGGAAAGGGTCTCCCACGTTGATGGCGGGGATCCGGTCCAGTCCGTTCTGCTTCAAAATGGCGGGCAACCCCACATCACTCAATGTCGGATAGTGATTGTTTATAACGGGCTCGTGTACCCGATCGATGCTAAAGCGGCTCGTCCAGAGTATCGTTGGTTTGATCGCCCAGTTATATTCAAGGTTGCCGTTCTGTACCGTCGTCCGGTCGATCAGTCCATCGCCCTGGTCCCCATTGCCGACGATGGTCGGAACGGTGTTCTCACGGTGTGCTCGGCTGTAACGGCCACCGATCTTGTGGTTGTTGGCGATCTGGTGATCGATCTTCACATCGAACTGCCAGGCCGGGGTGGTCGACAATGTCACCGTGCGGAAGTTTGGGTCCGGATAGACCGCGTCCGGCACATTGGCATGCGGGTACAAATTCAAGATCGCCTGCCCGATGGGATCGATTTTGTTCGCGGGAATCTTGTTTAGAATTCCTCCGTCCGAAAATTGGTCGCGCGGACACACAAAGTTCGGATCCGTGTTCTTCGCACAGGGATCGTAAATCCCTGCGCTGGCCGTGTCGGGATTGGTTGGATCCGGCAGGTTCGCCAGGCTCTGCGAGAAGTCCCCTGCGCGCTCCAGGTCCGTGGGCACAATCCCTTCAATGTTGACGGGATCCTGTTGCCGGGTTTTTTCGAAATCCACGAAGAAGAACGTACGGTTTTTGATGATGGGCCCGCCCAGCGCGAAGCCGTATTGGTCGCGGAGGTGATCGGGTTTTTCGCCAGTGTTGAAAAAATCGCGTGCGTCGAATGCCGACCGTTGCCCATACCACCATCCGCTGCCGTGAAACTTGTTGGTACCCTGCTTCAACACGATGTTGACGACGGTTCCTCCATTGTTGCCGAACTCTGCCGAGAAGCTGTTGTTCTGGAGCTTGAACTCCTGCACGATCTCCACAGAAGGCTGGTAGTACACATTGGAGTTACCGCCTTCCCCTTGCTCCGGCGCGCTGAGGGGGCTGCCGTCGATGCTGACCTGTGCGGTCGCGTTGCGCTGGCCGTTGGACACGAAGTTGGTGCCTGAGGGATAGTTGTCGTTGATTCCCGAGCCCGTAGTTTCGGTCACTCCCCCTGCCAGAAACACCAGACCAAAAAGGCTCCGGTTGTACAGCGGAATGTCGCGCACATATTCATTGCTGACGTCCGTTCCAAGGGTGGCGCTATCGGTATCGAGCAGGGGAGGGGCTGTGGTTACGTCCACCGTGATGTTGAAGCCGACGGGTTTCAGGCTGAAGTTCAACGTCGACTGTTGGTCCACCGCCAGTATCACGTTCTTGCTCTCCGCCGACCGGAAGCCCTCTGACTCCACCTTGATGGTGTAGGTGCTTGGACGCAAGCCGGTCAGGAGATAGAGCCCGTGATCGTCGGTGTGGACACTGGTGGACACATTGGTGCCATCGTTGGTGATGGTCACCAGGGCATTTACTACCACGGCACCGGTCTGGTCGGTCACGGTACCGCGCACCTGGGCCGCGTAACTGGCCTGGCCCATAGCGTTCTGTGCGAGTAACAAGGAAATGGTTAGGGTGATGCCGATGAGGAACTGAAGGCGGCGGAACTCAACGCGTAAGCCTGGCATATCGATCCCCTGTTCGAACTGGATAAAATTAAAGAGAACGTGCAATGTTTCAAATCATTGCGATAGTTATCTTTTACTTTCGATCATCCTCAGGAGTCAAGCGAAAACGTAGGAAAACAATCGATCAGTGCCGCCCTCGCGCCTGGCCGTGGGCTTCCGAAACTTACGTTTTCTTGCGTTCTATGCCATTTTGTAGGGCTGACAGGGCAGAAAACAACTTTTTGGACCCCGGAACCGCTCTGCAGACTGCCTATGCTGCCTTGGGCGAAAACGGAATTACGGGATGCCGTTTCCTGGGTTCGAAGTCTGGTTTCAGACATGTGAAAACAGGCCAGTGGTCCTATCAATTTGTCTGTCCGAAGTGGAAGTAGGCTTTATTGGGACTTCTTGTAGCGGCGGCGTCCCGCCGGCTGTCGGGATGGCGTCCCGCCCCATTCGCCGAATAACCAAATTCGCTACCAGCGCTTGGGCGACTCGACATTCTTCCGCGGCGGGCGAAGGGGTGCCGGACAGCCGTCGGGACGTCAGCGCTACAAGGTCAGGAGCCCAGCTTGTGTGAAGCCGGTCAGCCGGGTATACTGGCGCTCGTTTCCCAATCATACCGGGGGGTATTCTATGGATTCGACCAGCCCATCTAACAGGTGGACGCCTTACGAGGTAAAAGCGGCGTCGATTCTCTACGAACGCCGAACCGAAGATCTGCAGTTGGAACAACTTTGGATCCGTCTCAAGAAAAAGATGCGCGAGGCGGAAAGCCGCGCCTCGGAGCCAACCGCCGCGTAATTTCTTCTTGGCAAGTCAGCAAAAAGGCCTAACCGCGCACACACAAACGCCCAGTAACATCAGGGTCTGTCATATCCATTGCGATTCCAATCCAAACTGGGAACGCCGGCCTAAGAAAGTGTCACGACTGCCTGACTCGTCGATAACGCCGTTTGGGAAGCTGTACAATAACCTTTGCTGTGCCGAAGAAAACCCTGTCGCTCCCTCTGGTGGCGGCTTGACCAGACCCTGACATTAATTTTGAGGAAGATGTCATTGTGATTGTTGGCGTTCCGAGAGAAAGCTACCCCGGTGAACGGCGCGTGGGGCTGGTCCCCATGGTCGTGCCAACCCTGGCCAAAGCGGGCTTTGAAGTTGTTATCGAGACCGGCGCTGGGGTTGAAGCTGGTTACCGGGACGGGCAATATGTTGAAAAGGGCGCAAAGATTCTCCCTGATCGGGCCGCCGTTTTTGGCGCGGCCGATATTATTGTCCAGGTTCTTTGTTACGGCTCTAACGACGCCACCGGCGCGGCCGACCTTCCCCTCTTGCGTCGGGACCAGGTTCTGGTTGGATTTCTGCGTCCGCTGGGATCACTGGAAGTAATTCAGCAGATCGCCGGCACCGGCGTTACCTCGTTCGCCATCGAACTGATACCGCGGACGACGCGCGCCCAGAGCATGGACGCGCTGTCCTCGATGGGAACAGTCTGCGGCTACAAAGCCGTGTTGATCGCGGCTGAGACCCTGCCCCGATTTTTCCCCATGCTGACGACTGCGGCCGGGACTATCACACCAGCGCGCGTGTTAGTGATTGGCGCCGGGGTTGCTGGACTGCAAGCCATCTCCACCGCGCGCAGGCTGGGCGCGGTCGCCATGGCCTACGATCTGCGTCCGGCGGCCAAGGAGCAGGTGCAGAGTCTGGGAGGTCGATTCGTTGAGCTTCCCCTCGAGGCCAAGGACGCACAGGATGCGCGCGGCTATGGCACGCAGCAGGACGAATCCTTCTATCGCCGGCAGCGTGAGCTTCTGGGGCGGGTGGTGGCGGAAAGTGATGTGGTGATTGCCGCGGCCGTGATTCCAGGCAAGAAGCCCCCCGTGCTGGTGACGGAAGAAATGGTAAAAGGGATGGCGCCGGGCTCGGTGATTGTCGATCTGGCGGCGGAGCGCGGGGGGAATTGCGAACTGACGCGCCCCGGCGAAACCGTGGTCGCCCACGACGTCACCATCATCGGTCGGATCAACGTTTCCACCGGCGTGCCTTACCATGCCAGCCAGATGTACGCGCGCAATATCACCGCGTTTCTGCTGCACCTGGCGAAGGATGGCAAGGTGCGGCTTGATCTGCAGGACGAGATCATTCGTGAAACCTTGCTCACCCGGGGCGGGGAAGTGGTCAACCATCGGGTGCGGGAGTTCTTCTCTCAACCCGCGCTGGTTTCCGCGGGTGGGAGCTAGATTTTGCGGCATTTCCGTCAGGAAATTTCTTTCGCGGTGGAGGAACAATGAGTTCCACGCTAATCAATGGCCTCTTCGTGTTCATGTTGGCGGCCTTCATTGGGTTTGAAGTAATCCGTCGGGTTTCACCTTTACTTCATACTCCACTGATGTCGTTGACCAATGCGCTTGACGCCATCGCCGTGGTGGGCGCTATCGTGCTCGTCGGCCGGCATGAGAGCAGGCTTTCTTATGTTCTCGGCATGCTGGCAATCGTCGCGGCCACAAGCAATATCGTCGGCGGCTTCCTGATTAC
>JBARIF010000510.1:0-2074 GCA_049799615.1 Terriglobales bacterium | reverse complement strand
GCATCGAGTACTCGGCGCGGCCTTGCGTGCTCGACCGCATGTGGGTTGCATAACCGAACATTTCCGCCAGGGGCACAATAGCCTTGATCACCTGCGAACCGGCGCGATGTTCCATGCCTTCGATCCGTCCGCGGCGCGAACTCAGGTCGCCCATGATGACTCCGGCGTAATCTTCCGGAGTGACTACTTCGACCGCCATCACCGGCTCCAGCAGTACGGGAGAAGCTTTGCGGGCGGCTTCCTTGAAAGCCATCGAACCGGCGATCTTGAAGGCCATTTCGTTCGAATCGACATCGTGATAGCTGCCGTCGTAAAGCTCGACTTTGACGTCGACCATGGGATAGCCAGCCAGGATTCCGCCCTCCAGCGCCTCCTGAATGCCTTGATCGATGGGCTTGATGTATTCCTTGGGCACCGATCCGCCTACGACTTCGTTGATGAATTCGTAACCCTTGCCCGGCTCGTTAGGCTCGATCCGAATCTTGGCGTGTCCGTATTGTCCGCGGCCACCGGTCTGGCGGATGTACTTACCTTCCGCTTCCGACTTGCGGCGAATGGTTTCGCGATAGGCCACTTGCGGCTTGCCGACATTAGCTTCGACCTTGTACTCACGCATCATGCGATCGACGATGATTTCGAGATGCAATTCGCCCATGCCGCTGATGATGGTCTGTCCGCTGTCGGGGTCGGTGTGAACCTTGAAGGTGGGATCTTCCTGGGCCAGCTTGGAAAGCGCCATGCCCATCTTTTCCTGGTCGGCTTTGGTCTTGGGTTCGACCGCGACCGAGATCACAGGGACGGCGAAGGTGATGGATTCGAGGGCGATGGGATGCTTTTCATCGCAAATGGTGTCACCGGTCGAAACGTTCTTGAGGCCAACCGCGGCACAGATGTCGCCCGCCAGAATTTCATTGATATCTTCGCGCTTGTTGGCGTGCATCTTGAGCAGACGGCCAATGCGCTCGCTGCGTCCGCGCCCGGCGTTGAGCACCGAGTCTCCCGACTTCAGTTGGCCGGAGTAGACGCGGATAAAAGTCAACTGGCCGACAAACGGGTCAGCCATGATCTTGAAAGCCAACGCCGAAAATGGCTCGCTGTCGGCCGGCTTGCGGGTAATCACTTCCCCGTTATCCGGATTGACGCCTTTGACCTCGCCGGCATCGAGTGGCGAAGGCAGATAATCTACCACCGCATCGAGCAACGGCTGCACGCCTTTGTTCTTGAAAGCGGTGCCGACCACCACTGGAAAAACTTTCAGCGCGATGGTTGATTTGCGCAGCGAAGCCCGCAACTCGGCAGGTGAAATGGTCTCGCCCTCGAGGAACTTGTGCAGCATGTCGTCGTCGTTTTCGGCAACGGTTTCGACCAGCGCGGTATGGAAGGCTTCGGCTTTCTTCTGCAGCTCGGCGGGAATCTCGCCGGTGATGTACTCCGCGCCGATGGTGTCATCCTGCCAGACAATCGACTTCATCTCGATGAGATCGACCACGCCTTTGAACTTGTCTTCCTGTCCGATGGGGATTTGAATCGCGACCGGCTTGGCGTTGAGGCGCTTGCGGAGGGTATCGACGGCGTGTTCGAAATCGGCGCCCATCTTGTCAATTTTGTTGATAAAGCAAATTCTAGGGACCCCATATTTGTCGGCTTGACGCCAGACTTTTTCCGATTGCGGCTGCACGCCGTGGACGGCATCAAACACCGCCACAGCGCCATCCAGCACACGCAACGACCGCTCCACTTCAGCGGTAAAATCCACGTGCCCGGGGGTATCGATAATGTTGATGCGAATGTCGCGCCAGGTACAGGTGGTAGCGGCGGAGGTGATGGTGATGCCGCGCTCCTGCTCCTGCTCCATCCAGTCCATGGTGGCAGTGCCTTCGTGGACCTCTCCGATGCGGTGCGTCTTTCCGGTATAGAAAAGGATGCGCTCGGTCGTAGTGGTCTTGCCGGCATCGATGTGGGCCATGATGCCGATATTCCTGCACCGTTCTAATGGGACTGTTCTGGACACAGCTTTTTTCTTCTCTTCCTTGCGAGACTCTTGTTCGCCGGCGATGTTGGTACCAGTACTCAT
>JBARIF010000509.1:0-1674 GCA_049799615.1 Terriglobales bacterium | reverse complement strand
GGCTGACTGGGCCGAGAAAGACCGCAACGCTCTGCTTTGCCAGCTCAACACCTACCCGGTAAACAGGGAAGGTGCGGCATGAGGCGCCATTTCGAGTCTCTGCGACCGACTGACCTCTCGGCCATTCACTCGGTTCCGGACGGGATCTTCCTGGTCCGAGTTGATCGGGCCCAGTATCGCTGGCACAAGCAGAAACCTTATTACGAGATCCGCTTCGCTGTCCTCAAGCCCAGGCACCTGACCGGGTGTTTCATGACCGGCCGTCTGTACTGCACACCCAGAGCCATGTGGAAACTGAGTTGGTTCCTGCGCGATTTCGGGTATGACGCCGAGTTGCTGGGAAAGAACGAGATCGACGACAAGGCCCTGATCGACCTATGGGGCGTGGTCAAAGTCAGCGAAGTCACAGTACACGGCATCCCCATACTCAATTTCGACGGCTTTGCGCCGGTGGCGCGCTGGGAAGAGCTATCCGTCTTTGATGAGACTGATTCTGACGGATCGAAGGTGTCCTCATGATCTACAGCTACACGCAGATCAGCCAGTATCTTTCCTGCCCCCGCCGCTACAAGCATCGCTACCTCGATGGCTGGAAAGAGAAGGACACCCGGGCAGCCATGCTGTTCGGTCGGGCGTTCGAGCAGGCCGTAGGTGCCTACTTCCGGCGGAAGGATGCCGCCGCCGTACTCCACGAGGAATGGGCTAGCCACCGGGACAGCGATCTCCTCTATTCCGAGCGGGATAGCTGGGACCGGATGCTTCGGTCGGGCGTGCAGCTGCTCGATCGCTTCGCCCAAGACGATCGGGTCCGCATCCGTCAGCCTCGGCGCAATTTGCAGGTGAAATTTACCAAGCCGCTGGCCGGGCAGAATGACTTCGTGGCCTACGTAGACGCCATCGGGGAGCTCGACGGCGCCCGCTGCCTGCTGGAGTGGAAAACCACTGCCAGCCGTTATCCCGAGGAGCCGACAGGACTGCTCGCTCTCGATCCGCAGGTGGTATGCTACTCCTGGGTCACTGGCATCGCAGATGTGGCCCAGGTGGTGTTTGTCCGCAAGCGGCTGGTCGAGATCCAATACTTTCGAACCACTATCAGCGACGAGCAGCGGGAGGAGTTTGGCCATCTGGTCCAGGACTCGATCCGAAGGATCGAAGCGGCCGAGTTCCTGCCTCACAGCGGCATCCGCTTTCCCCAGAACCCCTGCACCAGCTGTCCCTGCATTGGGCTCTGTTTGGGACGACCAGATCTGACTGAATCAGCGCTCGTGCGGCGCCCAGGAGCAGATGACCTTGGTTGGCTTGACGAGCTTACGTACTAACATTCCGCCCATGCTGCCCAAGCTCAATCGCAAGCGCGCTCTGTTCGTTCTGACCAAGATCGACGAAATCCTGGCCTGGGAGCGAAGGTCCGAGGCTGAACGGGATACCCGTTTCGTTGAACTGGGCCGATATCTGTGTGAAGTCCGGGCGGGCCAGTACTGGCGGCTGGAGAACCTGAAGTCCTTTGATGAGTTTCTGACGAGGCGTTTCCCGGAATCCAGGCGGAAGGCTTACTACCTCATGTCGATTCATGAGCACCTGCCGCCACAAGCCAGAAAGGAGCTAAAGGAAGTGGGATGGACGAAGGGACTGGAGTTGGCGAAGGTGGCCCGGAGGGATGGGCAGGAGTTCGAT
>JBARIF010000508.1:0-4970 GCA_049799615.1 Terriglobales bacterium | reverse complement strand
TGAAACCCCGCCAGCGTGTGCGAGGAGTGGATCTGTCGAAGCGGTTGGTGCCGAGGCTCTCCCTGGAGTGCGAGACCAGCCAACTGCTGGACCCTGACTACGGAGAATAATGTGTAAGGGCACGACTTCAGTCGCGCCGATTGGATGCATGGCGATTCATCTACAGCGGTATGTTCCCATGCTTCTTCAACGGATTCTTGTCGCGCTTGGTTTCCAGCATGGCCAGGGCCTGAATCAGCTTCTTACGGGTCTCCCGGGGTTGGATGACAGCATCCACATAGCCCCGTTCCGCCGCCACGTAGGGGTTGGCAAAGCGCTCGCGGAACTCTTCGATTTTTTCTTTACGCAGCTCTTCGCGCTTCGGCGCGCCTTCCAACTCGCGCTTATAGACGATGTCCACCGCGCCTTCCGGCCCCATGACCGCGATTTCCGCCGTCGGCCAGGCGTAATTCACGTCGGTGCGGATATGCTTTGACGCCATCACGCAATAGGCTCCGCCGTAGGCCTTGCGCGTAATCACCGTGATCTTGGGCACCGTGGCTTCGGCAAAAGCAAACAGCAGCTTGGCGCCGTGCTTGATGATTCCGCCGTACTCCTGGGTGATGCCGGGCAGGAACCCGGGCACGTCTTCAAACGTGATCAGCGGGATGTTGAAGCAGTCGCAGAAGCGCACGAACCTTGCGCCCTTGGTGGAGGCATTGATGTCGAGTGTGCCCGCCAGAAACGCCGGCTGGTTGGCCACAATGCCGACCGGACGTCCATCCATCCGGGCAAATCCTACGACGATGTTCTTGGCGTAGTGCTCCTGCACCTCGAAAAAATAGCCGTCATCGGCTACGGCGTGAATCACATCTTTGATGTCGTAAGGCAGGTTCGACTCATTGGGCACGATCCGGTCGAGGGCGGCGTCGGCCCGGTCGGTAGGATCGGTGCACGGCCGGCGCGGCGGATCATCCAGATTGTTGGACGGAAGAAAGCTCAGCAGCTCGCGCACCATGGAGAGGCATTCCGCGTCGTCGTGCGCCATGAAGTGAGCTACGCCTGAAGTTTCGTTGTGAGTGTGAGCGCCGCCCAGCTGGTCTTTGCTGACCTCTTCGTGCGTGACCGTCCTGATCACGTCCGGCCCGGTGATGAACATGTACGAGGTGTTTTCCACCATCAGGATGAAATCCGTGATGGCCGGCGAATACACCGCGCCGCCGGCACACGGCCCCATGATTGCGGAAATCTGCGGCACCACGCCGCTGTACAGCGTGTTGCGCAGAAAAATGTCGGCGTACCCGGCCAAAGACATCACGCCTTCCTGGATGCGGGCGCCGCCGGAATCATTCAGGCCAATTACCGGCGCGCCCATCTTGGCGGCCAGGTCCATGATTTTGACGATTTTGGCGGCGTTGGTTTCGGAGAGCGATCCGCCAAAAACCGTGAAGTCCTGGGCAAAGACGAACACCAGTCGCCCTTCGATCCGACCGTAGCCGGTGATGAAGCCGTCACCGAAATACTTTTGCTCGGCCATGCCGAAGTCGGTCGAGCGGTGGGTGACCAGCTTGTCGGTCTCTTCGAACGTGCCCTCATCGAGCAGAAACTCGACCCGTTCGCGGGCCGACATCTTGCCTTCCTTATGCTGCCGTTCGCGGCGCTGCTCTCCGCCGCCCTCGGCAGCCAGGCGGTCGCGTTTCTTCAACTCTTCCAGTTTGTCTTCCAGATTCATTGCAGACCTCAGACTTCAGACCGACGCCGCTTCAATCCCCCATGCTGGAACCAATCGGCTGGTAGCGATATCTCTTGCCATCCCAGAAAGTTGCGGAGGTCATCCGGTCGCCGCCGGTTTCTTCGGCATAAATCGCCATTCTCGGTTTCTTTTTCACCATCAGCTTTTTGACCGTGACCTGCTTGAAAGGCAGATTGATGATCACGAACTTGGCCTTAGGCGTCGCCGACCGCCAGGCTTCCGGCCCGTCGCCGTGAATGACCAGCAGCACCAGGCCCCGGGTAGCAGGGTCCTCGGAGGCGAATTGGCTGGTGACCTTGGGACTTCCGTACCCAAAGAAATGGTTGTAAGGATCGATCACCGTAAAGTTGTCTTCGGCCTGGTCCCCCAGCGGATTGGTGCAACGGGCGGCGACCACCAGGTCCTCAATGCCATCACCATTGAGGTCTGCCTTCATAGGCAGCGGCCCCGGCATCAGCTTGCAGGTCGATCCAAACTGCTTCTGGATGAAATCGTCATCCACTGCCGCTGCGGGCGGTGGTGGCTGCTGGGCGGATGCGACAAGTGACAGTGCAAGACCTAAAATAACGAATCGAGAAGTACGTAGAAACTGCATGAGAATACTTTAGTCCCGTTTGTTCATCGAAAACAGAGGCAGAAGAGGTGACCGCGGGTGCCCACGGACCACGTAGGGGCGGACGCCCTCGTCCGCCCTGTCGAGCGAAGCTCGACTGTTCTGGGTGGCGGCACAACTCTTCTCTAGGTGCCGGTCGCCAGCATCTCACAGACGCGCTGAATCTCGTCCCGCTGGGCGACGCTCAAGGCCAGAAATTCAAAGCCGTGGCGCAGACCGTCGCGATATCGCACCAGGGCGCGAAACTTGATGGGAAAAGGCGCCATCGGCAGCGCCAGTTCCATGGACACGACTTCCCCAGGTTCCAGTTCGCCGGTCAAGGTGGCCCCAATGCCATCTTCTCCAAGCTCGCTCGTGCGTCCCCACAAAGAGACGTTCTCTCCGGAGCGAAAAACGTAAACTGACACGCGAACATCAAGCGGGTGGCGGGGAAAGCGGCGCGAAACGCGGGAATCAGGTTTAGGATCGGTCAGTGGGCCGCTCATGTGGCGCTTTGCGTAGCGCCGGCATCTTGCCGGCTGTCCCGAGGACGTCCCGCCCTCGGTGCGGCGGCGCTACCCTCTCTCAGAGTGCTAGTTTCCATGCAGGGGATATCCCGCTTCCAATGGCAGCTTGCTTTCAATCCGCAATACGGTAATGCCACCGGTAATGGAGTAAAGGTCCACCAAACCCACCGCGCCGGGCGTGGATTCCACTGCCTCTACCACCGCCTTGTCGGAATTCACCAGCACAATGGCGGGATGATTCGCCCTGCCGTGGTTGGCACTGGTGATGACGGCCCTGACCTCGTCGCTCGACATACCGTAGATCTTCTCGAGCACCAGCTTCATCTCCGTAGCATCCGGATTGAGGCTGAAGAGGGTGATCGGCTTCCCCTTCGGCCAGCGGTTGGTCTGTCCCTTACAGATCTTGACCAGTTCGGCCATGCTGACGTCGGTCACCCCGTTGGATTTGTTGGATACCAGCGCCATGTCCTTGGCCCAGGCCGGGGTAAGGCAACCCGCGATCGCCAGCCATACCCCAAATACACATCGCCAAGGCACAACTCTCCCCCAGACTGTGGAACTCCGCCTATCGATTGTCCTCGAAGCCAGAGAGTTGCTCAATGGCAACCGCTCCCGGGTTACCAGCAGAGACAATACGCCGCCACGAACCACTTAGGGGCAGATGTCCTCATCTGCCCAGTCGAGCGCAGCTCGACAGGTTTTTGTCCGTCGCGAAAATAGTGGAGCTTCGCTCCACCGAGCAGATGAGGACATCTGCCCCTACACGGTCGGGGTGTCGTATCATCTCCTGCATGGCTGCCCTGCCCGAGCCCTCCAGCATCCTGACTTTCGAAGACGCGCGTCACCTGGTGGAAGCACACGCCGCGCAACTGCGTCCCCACGGCAAGGAACTGGTGGAGTTGCTGGAAGGCGCCGGACAAATTCTGGCTGAGCCGGTGCTTGCTGACAGAAATTTTCCACCCTTCCCCCGGGCCATGCGTGACGGTTATGCGGTACAGGCGGCCGATCTTTCCCCAATGCCCGCAACGCTCGAAGTGATCGGAGAAATCAAGGCGGGTGCTCGAAGCGAAAATATTCCCACGCTCCAATCCGGCCAGGCCGCAGCCATCATGACGGGAGCGCCTGCGCCTCCAGGCTCGGATGCAGTCGTGATGGTGGAACACACTTCACGAGATGCGGGACGAGTGCAGATCATGAAGCCGGTGGCGCCAGGCGACAACATCGCCCCCGCCGCTTCTGAAGCGAAGCGCGGTGAGCGTCTGCTCTCTTCTGGAGCACGGCTTGACTTCGCAGCGATCGCGGTGGCTGCGTCGGTAGGACGAAGCCGTCTTCTGGTTTACAGCAAACCGAAAGTGGCCATCCTCTCCACCGGCGACGAAATTGTGGACATCGACGTTCCCCCGGCGGCCACCCAGATTCGCAACTCGAATACTTATTCGCTGGCCGCGCAGGTGCAGGCTGCAGGCGGCGAACCCGTCCTGTTGCCGATCGCGCCCGACGAACCCGCACGCTTACGCGAACTCATCGCTGACGGCCTTGAAGCCGATCTGCTGCTGCTGGCCGGCGGCGTCTCGACGGGCAAGTACGATTTGGTTGAAACCGTCCTGGCAGAATTCCAGGCGGAATTTTTCTTCACCGGGGTCCAAATCCAACCCGGCAAACCAATCGTGTTTGGGCGGGTGCCATGTGGAGCGGCTGCCCCCGCCCACGAGTCGGCATCCTCCCCGGCCCATGTTTATTTCTTCGGACTCCCAGGCAATCCCGTCTCGACCATGGTGACCTTCGAACTCTTCGCCCGGCCGGTGCTCGAAGCCTTGGCGGGGATGAGCCCGCACAAACTCGTGTTCCCGAAGGCGCGGCTGAAGGCCGAGATAAGAACGAAGACTGGCCTGAAGCGATTCCTCCCGGCAATCCTCTCCGGAGAGTTCGAAGACCCAGAAGTCGAACTGGCGGCGTGGCACGGCTCCGGCGACATAGCGTCGATGACGCGGGCAAATTGCTATGTTGTTATTCCCCCAGACCGCGATCGAATCGCAGCCGGAGAAGCGGTAGCGGTCCTCATGCGTTAACTCCGCAGGCGGACAGGTAAACAAAGTGTGGGTCGGACACTCTTGTCCGA
>JBARIF010000507.1:0-2049 GCA_049799615.1 Terriglobales bacterium | reverse complement strand
ACCGCAAGGTCCCCGGGATGGTATATTTCTGCGGTGCCGGGCAAGCACGTAATGCCGTCCGACGTGGTGGGAGAGGAAGCTTTCGAGTGTTATCGGCAGCTCAATTGGTTGAGGCCAGTGCAGAAAGCACATTTAGAGCACTGTCCTCGGACGATGCGGGACGTGCGTAGTAGCCTCTTCGCGCACGAACTTGTAACCTCTTGCCTGCTTTGCGCGCCTCAATGGTGATCTTTCGATACCGACCATCAGTGCTAAAATCCGCGGGCCGGTAGGAAATCGCGTATCTGCTGCGCAACTCCTCGCTGATCTTTTCGAAAGCTTTCCCAATATGCTTGGGACTCCCGGGGAAAAGCACGCGTCCGCCCGTCTGCTCAGCCAGCTTGCGAAGATTTCCGTTGCCCTCCTCGTCGACCGGATCGGCCACGCCACTCGTTGTCACAGTACTGATGGTATACACGGTGACTCCGGCTCTTTGGGCGACGTCGATGGCGTCTTCCAGGTGCAGCGTGCCAGCATCGTTTTGACCATCGGACAAGATGACCAGTACGCGTGCAACCACGTCTTTCTCGGAGTGCCCTAACAGTCTATGACAACTGGTACGAACCGCGTCGTACAGTGCCGTTCCGCCTCCGATTTTCAATCGTTCCACCCCTTGGGCGAGCAGATCCGGGTCATGGGTAAAATCCTGCATCAGGTTCGGATAATCACTGAATCCCATGACAAGTCCCTGATCGCTGGCTTGGCTCAGTGAGTGGCGAAAAAATGCGCTGGCTGCGGCCTGCTCAAAGTGGAAACGCTGGGTCAATGAATCACTTGTATCAATCAACAGAGCCACCCGCAGCGGTAACTCGTTCTCAGTTCGAAAACCCAGGATGGCTGCAGGCTCCTTGTTGTCGTCCCGCACTGTAATGTCGCTTCGCGAAAGATCCCCGATGAACCGCCTCCCTTGAGCAGCCACAAAGAGCACATTCACTTCATTCACCTGTTTCTTGATTGACCATTCGGACGACATTCCGGGATTGTCCGGCACGGCGTTGAACACACATTGCGCACAGTCCTGTGCGTAAGCCGTGGTGGAGATCAGGGGGGAAGCGGCGGCCAAGGCAACCAGCAACCAGAAACTCCAGTTCAGAGCTTTCACATGGTCAGGTTCGAAGGCGGGGGTGTTTCTCCTCATGGCAGCACCTCAAGACTTTGAGATTCAGGGCCTCCACGACACAAAGACCACCAGCACGCGAGTGACCATTATTGAAACGGTCGCAAGCGGCTGGCTCTTAATTTGAAAGCCATAGAAAACAGGATGCCGAGTGGAATTTTAGTGCGAGATAGTACGATTTGTGATCCCTGAGGAGGTCGGCTGACTAACAGTTCGGTTAGCAACCTTAACCGTTGTGATAGTGGTGCGATCAGCGACCAGGCTGGTGAAGGACAGACAATAAGAAAGGCGACGCCGTGCTCGGCGACCGAACCCCGCCGCAACTGTGACAGGTACCGCCGCGGGCCGTCGATTCATCCATGGCACTATTTCGGGGACAATTGCGATTGTTGGAAGCTTTCAAAGCAAAAAAACTTCCACAGCCAACGTCCCCACATTCTGCGATTTGAGCAATGTCCACTGCCGGCAAGCTCTGCATCTTCGTTCTGGCACGCGAGATGGATAGGTTGCTCCCCTGCGGAATTGGTAGTAAAGGGTTTGCTGCTGTCTATGGGCTCGCGACATAACTCGCAACGTTCCACCACCGGGGTTTGCTGCTTGGTCAAGTTAAATTCTGCCTTGAACACCGGCCAATCGTGAGAAGGACCTAGCAGGATGCGCCACTCGAAACCATGACTCGGCACGACGGATCTTATAGACATAACCAGCCTCCTTTCCCTGATATTGCAATGAATATTTAGGAACTACTGTCTTGCCCCGAGACGCCGAGATGAAGAGCATGTATATAGCCAAAACCCGATTTCCTCCGGCACGGGTGACACGCTAGACGTGGAAGTGCCGTTCGCGCCGGGCACATTGGGCGTGTGCTCGGCCACTCAGAAGCTATCCGGAGC
>JBARIF010000506.1:0-3368 GCA_049799615.1 Terriglobales bacterium | reverse complement strand
GGCCTTCGCGTTCTCAAGAGGGATAAGCTGGGTTGGCCCGATTGGGAAAAGAAGTGACTGCGCAGCGTCGCGGTAGAGAAGACGCCGCGCTGTACGCGTGGCTGCTTCTGCCCTCGATACAAGGTTGGAGGCTCCTTTCGGCGTTTCGAACTTACTTAAAGTGACCAACGGCCAATCCGCATCTAACCTGATGACGTGGGGGTGCATGTCTATGCTGCGGGAACATAGAATCGTATTCGCGTTCGTCGGAGTCCTTATCCTGCTCGCAGCCGGGACAACGGGCTGCTCCCGCCGGCGGGACAATGCACAAGTCGTGTCGGAAGTACAAAACCGGATCCGCGCTGATCACCGGTTGATGATGGGGCGGTTTCAGGTGACGGGCACCAACGGTGTTATCACGCTCGCGGGTTATGTTGCGAGCAATCATCAGCGAGCCGCCGCGGTGCAGGATGCCGGGCAGGTTGAAGGCGTCAAGGTCGTGGTTGACAATCTGCGCTTGGTCGAGCCCACTCGCCAGAGCCTGAATCCGGCATCACCGAAACCACCGTCGTCGTTGCAAAACACCATTCCCCGATCCGAGGCTCCCGCGATCGCCCGGCCTTCAGTCGCAAGAAGGGTCTCGCCGATCGACAATTCGCATCGCCCATCTCTCCCCGAAACCAGTACGCCTGACTCGCCAAGGGGCACTGCTTCATCAGGCGCAAGTGTTGTGCCCGCAGTGGATGTGTCCTCGGATGTTCCTTCTTCGGCGCCACTCACCGCCTCGGCCACTCCCCCCAGCGCTCCGGAAAAAATCATCGTGCCTTATGGGACAGTACTCGCGGTGCGGCTGACGGAATCGTTGAGTTCGGACCTGAACGAAAAGGGAGATACCTTTCTGGCCAGCCTAGCCTCTCCCATTCTCGTGGGTGATAGAGTCGTTATCCCCGAGGGCGCCGGCATCAAGGGCAGGGTTGCCGAGGTACAAAGCGCGGGGCGTTTCAGCGGCCGGCCCGCAATGATCATCGAGGTGACTCGCCTGGCCTACAATGGGAACAGCTACGATTTACGCTCCAACCAATATTCCAAAGAGGGTCCTTCGCGGAACGTCCGCTCAGCGGCGACGATTGGTGGAAGTGCAGGACTGGGCGCGATTCTCGGCGGGATTCTTGGTGGAGGAAAGGGAGCTGCCATCGGTGCCATGATTGGCGCCGGAGCGGGAACCGGCGTCCAAGCCGCGGGTAGAGCAGCGGTGGTACAGCTTCCGGCTGAATCTACGCTCAGCTTCAGGCTTCAAGCTGCTCTCACAGTGACACCTGCTTCCACTCTCCAGCGAGGCAACAATGTCGATCCGGATTCCTCCTCCGATTCCTTTTCAGATGATGATCGACCGGTCTTGAAACGCCGTCCGGACAGCGCGCCTCCGGGAACGACTACCTCAGTTGGAAGGCCCACCGCAGATTCGAAGTAACCGCATGCGGCACTTTCCATTTGTAATCGCCGAGGCCTGACATGCCATGCCTCGGCCAGGTCCTGGCGTCGCACCTAGGCGCGGAGTTCGGGTCTCCCACCCGATTACCATTCTTCTGACACACTGTCCATTCTTTCAGGCACGAAAGACATGACCGCCTTCCATGCCGTTTGCCCAAATGACATCCTCGTGCATGGCTGCGAGCACCGTCTCCATGTCACGAGCGTTGAAGCGGTCGTAAACACGTTTAAGGAGGTCCACTTCGTCAGACATTCAAATCTCGCTTCGTCATGGCCTACGCTAGCACAAACTCCATTTTCCTACACCTCCCTCTCCCCTTTAAAGATTTGATCTGTGTTTCACTCGTCTGGAGCCACAACGTCTAGTTGGGCTACTAAATGTATCGTTGGCAAACAAGAAGTAATTTCGGCTTCTTCCTGTTCGCCCATCGTACGCTTGTGCATAATCGTCGCCTTTCAATCAACTTGTCCCAGATATTTTTCTTTCAGTCGGGCGGGAGTTGGCGGTGGCCGCCCGAATCGCGCAAAAATGATTGACGCGCCGCCAGCTTCTGGCCGACGGGGACGAGAAGCTCGAATACCGAGACGCTGTTCCAACAATTGACGTTAGCTTCCGGTTTGCCGCAGAACAAAAAAAGCCGCCCGAATCAGGCGGCTCTCTGACGAAGTTGGAAATCGGACTGAATTTTATTCACAGGCGTTCTGCAAATAAGGCGCACCTGCAATCCCTGGCCCCGGGTTGCAAGGGATTGCGCTCAAGTACTCGTAGATTGCTCTGAGGTCGTGGTCGGTCATGTTCTGGAAGAATGGCCATCGCATGACTTGAAGAAGATCGCCGTTGACGGGTGGCATGTAACAGCTGCCAGTAGAGATGCCGCCAGTGCAATTTGGGTGTACGTGATCGAAATCGGTGCCTCGCCTCATGATCTCGACGAATTCCTGGTACGTGTGTCCACCCGCCGGAAGTCCCGTCTTATCCGGCGTCAAATTGCGGGAATAAAGGTGCTGAACTGACCCGTTTGGGCCAAAATCCCGGCCTCCGCCTAAATAGGTCGCCAGATTGAGTTGTTTCGTCCCGGTAAACGGTGGGGAAAGCAAATAAGGGTTGCCGCCCGCGGCAAATTCTGTCGGCGGACCTTTGGAGTGGCAGCCGTTGCAGTCGCCCACGGCGTTAACAATATAGCTACCCAGTCCCACCAACGCCCGGTTTTTGCCCTCCAGGTTCAGGGGAACAGGTGCGATATCGAAACCACGTTGAACCTTGGATTGGTCAGTTTGGTCATCATCACGCGCACTTACGCGGTTCGAGCTAGTCATCATTCCCGCGAGAATAATGGCAGTGAATGTCGTGATGACTCCCGCGGTTTTCAGGAGCCTGGTGTGTGTCATAAGCGAACCTCCTCAACCTTTAATGAAGTGAGCCGCCCCAATAGAAGTCGTACGGAGTCTATGCTCGTCAGAGTTGCTGTCAAGATGAATGATTTTGCGCAAATGTCGCCGCTTCCGTGATAGCCAATTGCCTCCGTCTGTCCTGTGTTTCAGGGCTGAAGGGACAAGAGATGCCCTTTAACATGTGGGATTACCGTTGTGAAAGCGCTGTTATCAACAGCGAAGCCGTCGCAAGCAAACGCAACCGAGTCTTATCCCAATCACAATGCTGGATTAAATCACTTAGTGGATCGTCGGCCAGCCGGAAATTGGCGGTTGGCGTAATATCGCCATTACACGCAATATAAAAAGGCGCCCACTTTTGCGATAGGTTGTGATTGTCCGCACCACCAACCTAGCGAAAAGGAGCGCCTTTATGAGTCAAGAGAAGTATATCGGCATGGACGTTCATCAGGCCACCATTTCGGCTGCCGTGATGGATGCTCAAGGCAAGCTGATCATGGAATGCC
>JBARIF010000505.1:0-1929 GCA_049799615.1 Terriglobales bacterium | reverse complement strand
CGCCCCCACGACAGCCGCCGGGACGGCGGCGCTACATGTTTACTCGGCGTTACTCGCCCTTTTCCTTGTCCTTGTGTCCCAGATCGAGTCCGAAGGAGGGGTGGTCTCGCTGGCCGGTAATCTTGATCGGCAACTCGGTCTGTCCGTCCTTGCGGAAAAAAGGATCAACAGCCTTCAGCACCAATGACTTCACACCGGTAGTGGTCTGCGAGATCTTGGCCTGCATCCGCAGCTTGCCGTGAAAATCCAGGTCCTCTTTGTCCAGGCTGTACTTGCCGTCGAGAGCGACCTGGGCTCCGGTAACCGTGAAGGTGAGACCGCGGAAACTGATCACGCCATTGTCCAGTACGAAGTTCCCCTTCAGCTCGGAGACGCTGCTGCCCGCATCCTTGTTCTCCGGCTGGCCTTGTGCTTTACGGCTTAACGTTTCGATTTTTGCCGTCACTTCCGGGCTGGTAAATTTTGCCTGCTCGACGTCAAACTTTCCATTCAGATTCAGCCGGTCAGAAACGTCGCCCGCTCCGGGGGGCAGGTCGAATCTCGTCTTGAAGTTTATGGCTCCAGTAAGAGGAGGCTGGTCGGTCTTTACCGCCAGGCGCAGCAAGTCTTCAATCCTGCCCTTGTCGACGGTCACGTCGAGCGTGATTTCCTTGCCCTTCCTGTCTTTGTCCTGAGGCTTCACCACGCCGCCCTGGGCAACGATGACCGTATTCAGCAGGTGCGCGGTCACCGGGTGCAGCAGGGTATCTCCGTTGGTTCCGTCCACGGTGGCACTGAACTCCGTCTCCAGATCGAGCGGATGCCCGCCCAGGCTCACGGTGAAGTCAGGCGTCGAGGTCTTGCCTTCTACTTCGATCCTTTCCAGCACGCCGCCAAATTTTCCCTTGGACGAAAGAGTCCCGCTGATGCCTTTGAAGTATCCCAGGTCAGCTTTGTCGAAGGTGTACTCGGCTGCCAGCGGCGTCTGGCCGGGATCGTCCGGGCTCCACGGCCCAAACCTTCCCTTGGTTTCGATTTCGCCCGGTGGCACGGCGTTGGTAAGCTGCGCGGTGAATGATGCAGGTCGGTCGAGCCCGACGGAATGCATTACCAGGTGGTGAATAGCGAAGACGTGGGGGTCCTTGTCGGCAGATTTGGGCAACAGCCGTAGCTCCGCGTCGTCGGAGACAATTTCTCCGATCAGGACGGGAATATTCTTCGCCTTTGGCCAATTCTGATTTCCCCGGTCTTCCTTGGGAGGAATCTGTATAACCAGTCCCTTGAGCCTGACCTGGTCCACTTTCCACGGCTTCCAGGGCAGGCCCAGAATGCCGGCCTGGGCGGAGAAGTCGTGGATCGAAATCAGGGGCGGAACATCGGTGCGCCCCTCATGGCGGAGAGCGAGTCCTGAGCCCTCGATCCGCACACCGGGGAACAGGAAGACATGGAATTCCTGGAGCTCGACCTGGGCATGGAACTTCTCGCCAAGCATCTCCACAACCCTCCGGCGCAGGTACGGATTGGAGAGACGGATTCCGGTCACGATCAGAACCACGACGGCTATCACGACCAGTGATATCACGATCAGCAGCGTTCTGCTTGCCGGTCTGGTTCTCGTTTCAATCATTGGCGCAGGTTCTCTGACGCTGTTTCGGAGGAAAGGGTTGGCAGCGGGTGTTGGCGGACTAGATTAGCGGTGCCTGCTGGGCGCTGAGAAGCAGCGCGAGACGAGCGCGTCAAACCAGGGGCTTAATATTGTGGCGGACCCAGCCGAGGATATTGGCAAAGCGGAATTCCTGGTGTTCCATCGAGCCCACGATGAACGCGTGTCCCTCCAGGCCTTCAATCTCGATGTAGAAGCCATTGCGACGCAGGAAGACATCGGTGGCGGTGAACGCGATGCGCTTGTTGCCGTCGAGGAATCCGTGGTTTTTGCCAAGCGACTCCATC
>JBARIF010000504.1:0-1883 GCA_049799615.1 Terriglobales bacterium | reverse complement strand
GTCCGCCAGCTCGACGCCAGTATTACCGCCGAGCGTCGCCTCGATTACTTCCCCTACATGCTGCTGCGCAACGGCCGTACTTATCTTGATCGCCACTGGGAGACACTCGAAAAGCTGGCAGCAGCCGGCTTCAAGGTCAACCAAAGCCGCAAGCTTGCCAGAAATATGGAGGAAGTCTGGGCCTTCATCCGGCAGTGGGAAGGGAAGCGCGACACGCTGCCGTACGAGATTGACGGCATCGTGGTCAAAGTCGATCGCACCGGCTTGCAGAATGAACTGGGCTTCACCGGCAAGGCGCCGCGCTGGGCCATCGCCTACAAATACGCAGCCCGCGCCGGCATCACTCGGATCGAAGGTATCCGGGTGCAGGTGGGGCGGACCGGCAAACTCACCCCGGTGGCCGAACTTACTCCGGTCGCCATTGGCGGCACCACCGTGCGTAATGCCACGCTGCACAACATGGACGAGATCGAGCGCCTGGGAGTGAAGATCGGCGACTGGGTGCAGGTGGAGCGCGGTGGGGACGTCATTCCGAAGGTAGCCAAGGTCATCGAAGACAACGATCACCCGCGCGGCCACAAAACCTTCCACATGCCCGAAAACTGCCCCATCTGCGGAACGAAGGTCGTAAAGACCGAGGGTGAAGTCGACTACCGCTGCGTCAACGCCAACTGTCCGGCCAAGCTGCGCGAAACTATCCTGCATTTCGCGTCGCGGCACGTGATGAATATCGAAGGCATGGGCGACGCGCTGGTGACGCAACTCACCGACCGCGGGCTGGTGAAAAACGTTGCCGACATCTACAAGCTGTCAAAGGCCGGCCTGCTCAGCCTGGAGCGAATGGGCGAAAGGTCGGCGCAGAACGTGCTCGACGAGATCGAGGCCTCAAAAAAATCGCCGCTCGAACGCGTAATCTTCGGCCTCGGCATCCGTTTCGTTGGCGAGCGTACCGCCCAGTTCCTTGCCGAGCACTTCGGCTCCATGGACGCGCTGATGAACGCGAGCCAGGAAGAATTGGAAGACGTGAACGAAGTCGGGCCCCGGATCGCGGAAAGCATCCACGAGTTCTTCGCCGAACCTCGAAACCGCGAACTGGTAAAGCGCCTGCGCGAGGCGGGGTTGACGTTCGCGGGCAAGAAGCGGGAGCGCGGCACAAAGCTCGCCGGCAAGACGTTCGTCCTGACCGGCACGCTGGTGAAGTACACGCGCGACGAAGCAAAGAGAATGATCGAAGACGCGGGCGGACGGGTTTCTGGATCCGTGAGTAAGAAGACGGATTACGTTATCGCCGGCAGCGACGCAGGCTCGAAGCTAGATAAGGCGAAAGAACTGGGCGTCACCGTGCTCGAAGAGAAAGAGATGGAGAAATTGGTCGGGTAGGACCCGTCAGAGCGAGGCACTCAGTTCGAACTCCGCGGCAGAACCTGTTCTCCACTGGTCTGACCCCGATACACCCAGTACGAAGCTCCGTTCCACAGGCGTTCGCCGGTGAAGCGAAGGCTGGTGCCGCACAGCTTCTGCTCTGGAGTCCCTGGTCGTGAGGGCATAATCAGCGTCCCGATCCCGTACCGCGTGTCCAGCAACGTCATCGTCGGACAGTTTTCCGGGACAAATGCCCACAGTTGCGGGTAGTGTTTGTTTACGTAGTCTAGCGAGAGCACAAAAGGGCTCGCGAGCATACTCCGATCATCGCCGACGACCGACTCAAGAAACGCTGTGTTTGCTTGAGTCCGAGCATCCACAGCCGCCTGCGTTCGTAGGGCATACATCGTTGTCGTAACTCCTAGCAAGGCGCAGGCCAGAACCAGAAGTCGCCAGACAGCGTCCACTCGTTCCCGCATCCAGAGATGAATCATGATTCCCCAAAGGACAGCTACGAACGG
>JBARIF010000503.1:0-3175 GCA_049799615.1 Terriglobales bacterium | reverse complement strand
AGCGGAAGGAGTTGACGTTCTTCACTTCCGTCTTCGTGCCAAACTCTTTCTGCCCGCGTGGGCGCACGCTGATGTTGCCGTCGCAGCGCAGCGAGCCTTCCTCCATGTTGCAGTCACTCACCCCGGTATAGAGGATGATCTCCTTCAGGCGGGTGAGGTATTCGTAGGCCTCGTCGGGCGAAGCGATGTCCGGTTCGCTGACGATTTCAATCAGCGGCACTCCACTGCGGTTCAAATCTATGGCGGTCGTTTCCAAAGAGTTGGCGAAGCCTTCGTGCAGGCTCTTGCCCGCGTCTTCTTCCAGGTGCACGCGGGTGATGCCGATCTTCTTGATGCTGCCGCCAACTATGATCTCGATGGCGCCGTGCTCGGCCAGAGGCTTGTCGTACTGCGAAATCTGGTAGCCCTTGGGCAGGTCGGGATAGAAATAATTCTTGCGGGCGAAAATCGAAGTCTCGTTGATGCGGCAGTTCAGCGCCATGGCCGCGAGGGTCGCGAACTCCACGGCTTTGCGGTTCAGTACGGGCAGCGCTCCGGGCAAGCCCAGGCAGACCGGACAGACATTGGTGTTTGGCCGATCGCCAAAGTGCGTGGAGCAGGAGCAGAAGATTTTGGTCGCCGTCAGAAGCTGGACGTGCACCTCCAACCCGATGACCGGCTCGTACTTCGATCCCGCAGCCAGGGAGACTTCAGTCGTAGCAACCATGATGCATCATTATAAATGCACGTGTGGGTTGGACACTCCTGTCCGACGCTTTTGAAGTTGACTCTTGTTTTTTGACTCTGACGTTTGACTTTTGACTTGGACTTTGACTTGGACTTGGACTTTTCCTTTTGACTTGGACTTTTGCTGGATTTGAAAATCTAAGACAGAATCAACATCAAAGGCGTCGGACAAGAGCGTCCGACCCACACCTGGACACTAATGGCTGGGTGCGCTCAGGTATTTTTCCAGCGGGATTTCAAAGTACATCAACTCGTTGCCCTTGGCATCGCGGACGCCGGTAACGTAGAAGTGCGCGCCGGCAAGCGGCACGGATATGCCCGAGACATCGAAGAACAAAAATCCAGACTGTGAGCTGTGCGGCTCCACCGCCTTGGCCTCAAACTGGGCATTCTGTATTTCCTCGTTGGCCTGCTTGCTCAGCCCGCCCTTCACTTTCTTAGTGGGAAACGGAATGGGGTAGCGGTTGGTGTTGGCCGAAGGACGGGTAAGCCGCCGTGCGATATCTTCCTGGCCTGCGGGAGAAAGTTTCGTGCGGTTTACCGTGACCAGCTGCGCTTTCATGCCAGCCAACTCAATCGGCTGGTTGCCGTCATTGGTGACCACCACGAAAATGGGCAGGAAGCCGATCTCGCTGTACTTGACTGAAAAGATGTTCGTCTTTTCCGCCAGATCGTAAGGATCCACCGCGACCGCAACCGCTTCCAGAGGATGTTCGTCGTGCGCAGGATAGGTCTTGGCGGGCTGGGCCTGGGGCATGACGAAGTCTTTCGCCGCCCAGCCCAATAGCGGAACCAAAACGATGGCGGCGAGCGCCACCGCCGGGAACCCAGGAATCCTCCAAGTCATTCGAGACATGATGGTTGATTATAGGATGCGCCCGGCCAGCGTAGTGGTGCCTTGCGGTTAGAATGTCTCTTCCTTCATGTACTTGCTCTACAGTGCGCTGCTGGCGGCAGGCCTCTTGCTCAGCCTGCCCTACTGGATGTTGGCCCGGCGCCACGGCAAGTATCGCGAAGGCCTGGGCGAGCGCCTGGGTAAAGTGCCGCCGCGACTGCGGCCACGACCCGATCCGGCAATTTGGGTGCACGCTGTTTCGGTCGGTGAGGTTCTGGCGGTCAGCGAGATGGTGAAAGAGTTGCGACGGCGCTTTCCCCAATATCGAGTTGTGGTTTCAACTACCACGGCCACGGGCCAGAAGCTGGCAAAGACGCATTTCGGGGAAGACAGCGTCTTTTACTTCCCGCTGGATTTCGAATTTGCGATTCGACCTTATTTCGCCGTGCTGCGGCCAAGGCTGATTGTCCTCGCCGAAACTGAGTTCTGGCCGAATTTTCTGCGCGTGGCGCAGGCGAGCGGTGCTCGCGTTGCCGTGGTGAATGCGCGGATTTCCGACCGCTCCTGGCCAGGATACCGGCGCTTCCGTCCCATCCTGAAGAAGGTTCTGCAAAATGTTGACCTGTTCCAGGCGCAAACCGCGGAGGATGCTTCCCGTTTGCGCAACGTCGGTGCGCCCGCGGAGCGCGTAGAGGTCAGCGGTAATCTGAAGTTTGATGTGAACCTGCCGGCGCCTCCCGCGATTGTCGCCAGTCTGCGATTAAGCTTTCGCCAAGGCGGCGCCGGCCCGGTGGTGGTCTGCGGCAGCACGGTGGAAGGGGAAGAAGGATTGCTGTTGCGCGCCTTCGAGAACGTGCTGGCCAGCCACCCCCGAGCAGTCATGATTCTGGCGCCGCGCCGTCCGGAGCGCTTCGGAGAAGTCGCGCAGCTGCTGGAACAACTGGGCATCCGCTTCTGGCGGCGCTCGCTGTGGAGCGGCGATGCCATTGCCAGCGGCGTCTTCCTGGTTGACACCATTGGCGAGCTGGCGTCACTTTATGCGCTGGCCGACGTGGCGTTCGTAGGCGGCAGCCTGGTTTCGCGCGGCGGACACAATATCATTGAACCGGCGCAGCACGGCGTGGCCATCATGGTCGGCAATCACACCGAGAATTTCCGCGACATCGTCAGTTTGTTTCAGAGTCAGAACGCCGTCCGCGTGGTGGGAGCGGCGGAGTTTCCGCTGGTCCTGATGGATTTGCTTTCGAATAAGGACGAACGGGTCGCGCTGGGCCGCCGCGGAGCGGAGACTCTGCAATCGCAAATGGGTGCTACGGAAAAAACGCTGCGGGCCCTGGAACAATTGCTGGACGCTACTCGTGTGGGGGCGGGTCTCTGACCCGCCCTGGCCATGACAACGCCATGGCAGAGGTTTGGAGTGCCGGAATTTGTAACGTGCGAACACGAGCCGCGGCTTCGCCACGGCCCGGACGGGTCAGAGACCCGTCCCCACACGGTCTAATATGAATCCGCTCAGCTCACTCTTCGGACTCGGCGTTCGCGCGCGGAACGCGTTTTATGACCACGGCATCGTCCGGGCCCAGAGGCTCAGAGGGCCGGTGGTGAGCGTGGGAA
>JBARIF010000502.1:0-2275 GCA_049799615.1 Terriglobales bacterium | reverse complement strand
CCCTCGGCAGGCTGTTGCGAACGCGGGACACCCTGTCGCGGACGTCATTTGCGGCTTCATCCACATTGCGGTTCAGCTCGAACTCGATGGTAATCACCGAGCCTTCCTCGCGGCTAGATGAACTCAGTGTTTTCACACCCTGGAGTGTGGCAAACTGTTCCTCGAGAACATTTGTGATTTCTGTTTCCACGACACTCGGACTTGCACCGCGGTAGAACGTAACGATGGAAATGATCGGCGGATCGATGTCCGGATATTCCCGCACCGGCAATCTCAAGAACGCGATGATCCCGAACAGCAGGATCGTCAGGCTCATGACGGTAGCGAAGACCGGACGCTGGATGGAGACGTGGCTAAGTTTCATGGGGTCCTCGTAATGGTCCAAAAGTCCGATTGGATGGACGCGAAGCAATTTCCACTATGTTCCCAGTCGACTGCGAAGCCGCGCCAGCCGACGTAGAATTCCATCGCTTTGTCATAGTCGAAGATTCTGAAGATGGGTTTTATGCTTGCCGCGTTGACCTCGCACCGCTATTCTGATCTCTGCCCCGAACCGGACTGAGAGGAGATTGGAATTGTTCTCGCGCCATCAAACAGCTTCTGGTGTCCGGCCCGAACAACCTTGGATCCGGAGTCCAACCCTTGAACAACTTCCACAACATCCGCCAGCCTGGTTCCGAGCGTAACGGCGACCCGGGCCACGGTGCTATCGGACTTCACGACAAACACAAACGACTGGTTGCCACTCGCAAAGACCGCTTCGTTGGGGACGGTGATGGCGCCGGGCCGGGCGCTGAGGACCGCCGCAATGTTGGCGGACATTCCCGGTCGAAATTTTCGGCCGGGATTTGACACGCGGGCCACAACCCGTGCGCTCCGCGTTCCAGGATCCAGCATGGGTTCGATGGCAATAATCTTTCCTTTTACTTCGTATCCTGGATATGCAGTAGTCGACACGGCGACTTCAGCTCCCCGATTGAGTTGCGAAAGAAATCGTTCTGGAGCCGAGAAGTATACCCGTATCTCGTCGATGTTCGCGAGTTCCGTAATCGACTGGCCGGTTCGCAAGAAGGTACCCACGCTCACTTTGCGTGCACCTATCATTCCGTCAAACGGTGCCACGATCCGCGTCTTGGAGAACCGGGCTTTTGCCAGTGACAGGTTCGCATCGGCGACTTTCAATCCGGCTGCGGCGTCATCCAGATCCTGCGGCGTTCCTGCCTTCTGATCCACCACTGATTTAACACGTTCGTAATTTGTGTGGCTTTGTCCCTCCAATGCCTCCGCCCGCGCGAGTTCTGCTGCCAGTTGGGAATCGTCAAGCTGCGCGATAAGCTCACCCTGCCTGATGAAGCTCCCCTCACGGAAAGGAAGTGCCGTCACTGCAGCATCGATCTCCGATACCACGGTAATTGCCTCAAGGGCTTCGATTGTCCCGACCGCTTCGAACTTGTCCTCAACCGTCTGCACGCTTGCCTGCGCCACTTCCACGGGCATCGGCGGCATTGAGAACCCCCCTCTTCCAGCCGGCTGTTTGGAACATCCGGCAACTGAAATGAGCAGTACAGGAATGAACGCATTGCGAAACAGTCTTCGCATCCCAACATGCATTCCAGTCCTTATGCTTTTTCTCAAGATCATGGAGTGTCCTTATTGATTAGTTGTAGATGAAAAACCGCCGGATGTCAACTGTCTCAGCATTGCAGCAGCCTTGGCCGTACGCACGAGAGCCTCCGAATACCGCTGCTGTGCAACAGCAAAATCCTCCCCCAGCCTCACCAGTTCAAAAGCTGTCAAGCGTCCGTTGCGGAACTCAATCATGCCGATACGTATTTGTTCCTGGGCAGCGTCGACACCGTCGCGGGCTGCGCTCAGTCGGCTCTTACCGTGAGAGAGTTCGCGATATGTGGCCCGGACCTGATCTCCCAGCGCCCGCGATTGTTCGATATACCGCTGTTCCGCGGCCAAAACATTTGCCTCGAGTCGATCCTTTTCCCCCGCCCGCTTCGCAGTCCAATCGGAATACTGACTTCCACGCCGATGCTCCAATTCGGAAACTGGCGCTTGCTCACCTGGCTCAACGCGTCGCCGAAGCTTCCACTTGCAGGAATGCGCAGTGTATCCCCGTTGAAAATAACATCTTGAGCCGTCCCGGCGAGTCCACCTCCTCCCAAAGACCCAACGAGGTCAACGCTCGGCAATGCTTCCCAACCTGCTGCATTGGCAAGCGCCCGTTGTGCTTCGACATCCTGCTGCGCTGCCTGGAGATCCAGAT
>JBARIF010000501.1:0-5337 GCA_049799615.1 Terriglobales bacterium | reverse complement strand
GGCCCGGTAGGTAGCCAGCACATTGAGATTGATGTAGCGAAAGTTCTCCAGGCTGGCGGTGTAGTTGGTATTGCACTGCATGAGCACCAGTTGGGGATTGATCCGGCAAACCTCCTCCACCGCCCGGCGTACCTCTTCGATGTCGGAAGCTCCCGTGGCCAGCAGCACCGGTTTTTGCTTTTCCGCCACTTTGCGCAGCATTTCCGGCCAGGTGATGTCGCCGGATCCGACCTTGAAAAGCGCGACGTAGGGATCCAGCATGTCCACCGCTTCCAGATCGTAGGGCGCCGAAAAATATTCGATCCCACAGGCTTCACACTCCTGCTTGAGCGCCGGCGTCCACTCCCAGGGAAGACTGGCCTCCTGATAAACCTGGAATACGCTTTTCTTCCACTGGGACTGATGGGACAACTGCTTGGCCAGACCTTGAAAGCCCCGCTCGCTGACGATCCTGGCGGCCCGAAAATTCTGGAATTTGGCGGCATCGGCTCCCGCCTCGCTGCACAAGCGGATCAGCAGCCTGGCTCGTTCCAGGTCTCCATCGTGATTGGCAGAAATATCGGCGATAAAGTAGGTGGAATGCTCAAGGCCAACCGTTTTCTTCCCCAGTTTCAGGGTCGTCATGCCGCGGCACCGGTCACATAGCTCTTGAGTTGCTGCGGATAGCCGGCCCCGTAAAGCGCGCGAAATCTGCGCAGGCCCGCGTCGACATCGGGCATTTCAAATCCCACCGCCTGGCAAACCTTGTGCGTATTGAGGGAGTTGTCGAGGGCACGGCGAGCCTTGAGACCGGCTTCGCTCACCCGTGTGGGCACTACTTTTCCGGGGTCGAGTCCGAAAGTCGTGGCCACCCGTCTTCCGAACTCGTACTTACTGATTTTCTCCGATCCAGTCACGTGATATAGCCCGCTCAGGCGACGGTCCATCATCTGCAACAGCACGTCCGCTAGATCGTTTACCAACATGGGACAAAACGTAATGTCGGTAAACCCTGGCACGCGTTCGTCTTCCCGGAGATGCCTCCAAAACCACTCTCCCAGGCTGAGCTTCTCCTGCGCATTCCAGCCGTAGATGTTGACCCGAACGATCAGGGCCGAGGGGAGACGCTCCCATATCGCACGCTCGCCGGCGAGTTTCGACCGCCCGTACACGTTGAGCGGAGCGGGCTGATCGGTTTCTGAATAATTACCCTGCCGCCCGTCAAAAACGGCATCGGTGGAAATGTAGATCAGGTGGGCGTTCAAATCGAACGCCATCTCCGCCAGCAGCGCTGACGCGCGAACGTTCATTCTTTCGGTTTCTTCGGGATGGGACTCGCACCAATCGATATTCGTCGCCGCGGCGCAATGAATAATAGTCTCGGGTTTCAGGCTCCGCATCAGCTCTCGAGTGGCGGCAAAATCGATCAGATCCGCTGGACGCATGGCGGCGCCCGGAATCTGGAGAGGATGGCAATGATAGAGGCCAGCCACCGCCAGACCCAGACGACGAACCTGCACAATAACGCTGGCGCCGAGCAAGCCGCTGGCACCCGTGACCACAATCATGGTGCACCCGAGAAAGCGAAGCCTGCAACCCGCGAGGACTGGAATCTATGCTTGACCCACGATAATAGCTTTACCATCAGCCATGGCGCAGCGCTTTCTGGAAAACATGACAGTTCAACTTCACCAATCCGGGTTCTCGCTCCAATAACGCCAGGACGTCCTCCCAGGAGAAGCATCTGTCATCCTCCAGACCCTCGTACACGGCGCGCAGGAAAGCCAGATCTTCGGGCTCGTCAACCGTCCAGCGATGACCGCTGTAGTCGGTCCTCCCTTGGACAGAATGCAGGGTGAACTGATCAGGATTTTCGTAGATGTATGGGGTGACGTGCTCGCGCTGATAGGGCTCTTTAGCCTGCCGCCAGGAGCGGGCCAGTGCGTCCCAGGTCATGATTTCGGTGTCGAGACCGCGAGGGTAAGTGCGTCGAAGCACGTTGCTGGCATAGTCCGGTCGCCGTTCGAGAAAGGCTCTGATGGTCGCGTCCGTTATCACCGGTTCGATCAGGGGACAGTCGGAAGTGATTCGCACAATCGCTTCCGCTCTCTCTTGTTTTGCGGCCTGGTAGTAGCGGTCGAGGACATCGTTCACCTCGCCCCGAAAGACCCGCACCGCCAAACGCCGGCACTCGTCCACAATTACGTCATCCTCCGGCCGATGGGTGGTGGCAATAACCACCTCCCCGACCTCGCGGGCGCGCCTCACCCGCGCCACCACCCGGGCCAGGACCGTCTGACCCCTCAGATCTTTCATCACCTTGCCCGGCAGTCGCGTACTTCCCATCCGGGCCTGAATTATGGCGACAATTCTCATTGTTGTCGTACCCGAGCCGTCACCGCGAACCGCCGTGGGGTCAGCTACCAAGGACAATTGTCCCTTCTTCCTCCGGTCTTACCCCGCCCTGCTGCTCTGCCGTGGGCTGTCCCGCGCGGCGAAAAAGCCAGAGGGTTCACGCTTCCTGGACATCCCGTCCCGAGGCTGCGGACGCCGGTCTCCGACGGGACAGGAGAAACATGCAGTCGACGTTTGCATCCTCAAGATAAGGTATCTGCTCCGCCCGCACGAGCTCGAGGTCAGCGAAGAGGTCGAGGTAGAGCCTGGCATAGTCCGCTTTCCACAGCAGTGACTGATGACCCCGATAAGTAACTTCCATGGGCTGCGGCGAATAGTACTCGTGTCCCCAGATGAATCCGCCGGCGCAGCGATGAACTTCGCGCAGCGCCCGGGGCAAGTCCGCCGGCGAGATATGAATCAGCACGCCGGAGGTAAAGACGAGATCGAAAAATCCATCGGGATAAGGGATCTCAAACGCGGTCGCCAGCGCGAACTGGGCGCTCTCCAGTCGCTGCTGTGCCCGGCGCAAGGCGTATTCCTGAATTTCAACACCATACAGGCGCCGGAATCCCATTTCTCGCAGTGCACACAACTGGTTTCCCTCGTTGCAGCCTACCTCCAGGATGCGGGCGTCTCGAGGGACATTGGCCAGAAAACGCTGGTTGAGCTCGCTTCTGGCCACGCCGAAGTTCTTGCGATAAAGAGCGTCGAGCGCGGTCGGGGTCAGAGAATTGCGGTCGGTGTACGCCCGCCCGAACTCGCCCCGCCACTGTTCCAACTGAGCAGTCTTCATCGCCTTTGCACGCCTGCAACCGCACCACGACCACGGATTCTCAGGCCCGCGCCCGCTTCGCCGGCACCATCCGCAGTTTCTCTCCGGCCGGAGTTTCGGTCTCGATCAATTCGCACAGCTGTTCTGCGGTAAGCCAGTGGACGTTGGAATCGCTGCCATAGCGAAATCCATCCGGTAGCGGCTGGGCGTCCTTCCAGTTCTGCGTGCTCCACCAGGGGTGTGCCGGTTGGATGACGTACATGTCATCCAGTTCGACCGTGTTCCGGGCTTCGTCCTCGGAGACCAGCACCTCGTGCAGCTTTTCCCCCGGACGAATGCCAATGCACTCCACCTGGCATCCGGGGGCGATAGTTTCAGCCATGTCGGTCAGCCGCATGCTCGGGATTTTAGGCACGAAGATCTCCCCGCCGTGCATCTGCTCAATCGAGCTCACGACAAAGCGTACGCCATGCTCCAGCGTGAGCCAGAAACGGGTCATGCGGGAATCGGTAAGCGTGATCTTGCCGCGCTTGCGTTGTTCCAGGAACACGGGAATCACGCTGCCCCGGCTGCCCACCACGTTGCCGTAGCGGGCGCAACTGAAGCGCGTGTCCTGTGCCCCGGCGTAGGCGTTGGCCTGGACAAACATCTTTTCCGCGCACAGTTTGGTGGCGCCGTAAAGATTAATGGGATTTACCGCTTTGTCCGTGCTCAAGGCCAGGATGCGATGCACGCCCTGGTCGATGGCGGCATCAATCACGTTGCGGCCGCCCATGATGTTGGTCTGGACCGCTTCAAACGGGTTGTATTCGCACGCCGGCACCTGTTTGAGCGCGGCCGCATGCACCACGACGCTTACCCCCGACAGGGCGCGCTGCAGGCGTTGCGGGTCGCGCACGTCCCCGATGAAGTAGCGCAGGCTGGGATGATCGAAGCCCGCCGCCCGCATGTCATGCTGCTTGAGCTCGTCGCGGCTGAAGATGATGAGCTTTTGCGGATGGTAATCACGCAACATCACCTCGGCGAACTTCTTTCCAAACGAACCTGTCCCGCCCGTGACCAGGACCACCTGTTCCTGCCAGTTCATCCTCACAGCCCCTTTTGATTGTGTTCGAATTATAGCGGAGATCGGGAGCACACCGTGATTGCTCTGGAGTTTACTGTGTGCAAGTCTCCCATTTACGAACCACAAAACGCATGAACCACGAGAGATATTAGGCAGGACCAAAAGTGCGGAGCCCCAACTGAAGCGCTATCTCCGCCGATGCTAGAATGTGCCTAACTTGCAGCCAAAATTTTCCTGGGAGAGTAGATGGATTCGGGTCCCTTGATTCCGGTCAACGGCCAGGTTCTGCGGGAAGTTCAGGTTGATCATCCCATCGAGTTCAATCGCCAGCTGGGACCCTCTTCTTACCTTACCTTACCCGGGCAGGATTCCGCCCTGCGCGAATACCTTCGCGTCCTGATCAAGCGAAAGTGGCTGGTGTTCAGCTGTCTGGCGATTATCTTCGGGGTGGTGGCGCTGGCCACCATGCGCACCACTCGCATCTACGATGCTTACGGCAGCATCGCCATTAACAAGACCGATCCCGCCATCCTCAACCTGAAGGACTCGGCTAACGGCGGCGGCTCGGAATACTACGATCCCACCGATCTGGACACCGAAGTAAGAATTCTTAAAAGCGACTTGCTGGCTTTGCAGGTCATCAAGCAGTTGAACCTCGACAAACAGCCCGAATTCGGCGGCACGGAAGAGTCCCCTTCAAACTCCCTGGGCCTCACCACCGACGCGCTGCAGCCGGACTCGGAAAAGACCACTGCCCTGCTCGCCGCCTTCAAGGGAGGTCTTCGCGTCTCCCTGATCCCCAACACCAGGATTATCGAGATCCACTATCGCAGCCCGGACAAGACTCTGGCGGCCAGCGTGGTGAACACTCTGATCACCACCTATATCGAGCAGAACTTCAAGACCCGCTTTGAGTCCACCATGCAGGCTTCCGACTGGTTATCCAAACAACTGGTGGACCTGGAGATGAAGGTCCAGACTTCTCAGGAAAAGCTGGTTCAATACCAGAAGCAACACGAGATTCTGGGGATTGACGAAAAGCAGAACATCACTACCTCCAAGCTGGATGAGCTCAACAAGGAACTGACCGCGGCGGAATCGGACCGGATGCAAAAGGAATCAG
>JBARIF010000500.1:0-7143 GCA_049799615.1 Terriglobales bacterium | reverse complement strand
GAGCCACAGGGTGGATCGCCGGCTTGGCCAACGCCCTGCCGCGTGAGTCCGTCGAGCTTTTTAACTACGCTATCAACGGCGAGCGCGAAAAAGCATTCGAGGTGTACCGCTGGTTCCTGCCTCTGCTCCGTCTGGATACGGTCCCCAAGTTCGTTCAGCTGATTAAGATGGTGCAGGCCGACGCCGGCATGGGCAATGCGCGGGTGCGACCGCCCCGCCTGGAGTTAGTTGGCGAAGAATTGCAAAACGCTAAGCAGCTCATCCGGCATGCTTTGCAGACCCGGCCGCAAACCATCAGCAGCACCGAGCACAGCGCAAAGTGAGCCGATGGGTGCCCCACCCTCTTCGCGTTCTGTGCGAAAGGGTGGGTCGCTTTCCCTACTTCGGGTACCAATCCAGCAAGCGGACCTCAATCCCGGTCCCTTCCAATCCCTTTTGAAATACGGTGAGATCAGACCCGCGATAGTGATAAGGAATGACCACCTTGGGATGGAATGCCTTCACCGCCTCCGCAGCCTCATCGGGCGGCATGGTGTAGGGCAGGTTCATGCACACGAAGGCCACGTCGATGTTCTTGAGCGCACGCATCTCGGGAACGCCTTCAGTGTCGCCTGAGAAGTAGAAACGCTTGCCGCCATAGGTAAGGACGTAACCGTTGCCGCGTCCCTTGTCGTGAAAAAGTTTTCCCGGCGAGGGGCCGCGCTTCAGGTTGTAGGCGGGGATGGCCTCGATAGTCCAGTCCTGCCAGGTCTTGGTTTCTCCATTGGCAATGGGCTTGGCGCTGGCCACGGTCTGCACCACGGCGGGCGGCGCCAGTATGTCGGTCCCGGCCTTGCTGATTTCCTTGATCGCGTCGGGATCCATGTGGTCGCCGTGAATGTCGGTAATCAGGATGAGGTCGGCCTTTGGCTGTCCGGAGAATGCCACCGGCTTGGCGGGATCGAGATAGATGACCTTCCCGCCCGCCTCAATGAGCGTGCTGGCATGATTCAGCGGCTTGATGCTGACCGGCCCCGCGCCTGTGGGGAAGACTTGGGTCTGGGTCGCGGAATATGCCACGGACATCGAGACGAAAAAAGAACAGACAAGAATCAGAATCAGTTTCATGGTTTGACCTTCTTTCTACATCGTGATTGTCTTCCCAGTCCTGGCCGCCTCATAGATGCCAGCCATGATGGTCAAGTCGCGCAGTCCCTCTTCGCCCGGCGTTAGCGGTTCTTTGTTCTCCATCACGCAACCGGACATGTGGTCCATCTCAAGCGCAAAGTGGTCGCGCACGGGAAGCAGGCGCTCCTCGGTGGTGTTGTCGTGGTGGACATACATCCGCAGGCCGCTGTACTGGGTCGCAGGCTCGAGCTCAAACCAACCTTTTGTCGTCACCGCCCGATAGCGATTTTGCCCCGAGTAGCCGTAACTGGAGGTGCAATTGGCCAGAATCCCGCTGGGGAAGCGCAGCTGAAAATTTATCGTCTCCTCCACTTCCTTGAAACGCACGTCGCCCGGGGTGGTGTACATCATGGCGTTGATCTCGCTGGGCTCCTCTCCGGTAAGGTAACGCGCTGCCTGCAGGGAGTAGATGCCGATGTCCATGAGCGACCCACCGCCCGCGAGCGCTTTGTTCAGCCGCCACTGGGTGGGGTCGCCAATGTTGAAGCCGTGATCCGCCAGAATGACCTTGGTCGGCCCCAGTTCCTGCTGGCGCGCCATGCGGATCGCCTCCTGATTGTAGGGTTCATAACGGCAGCGGTAAGCCACCATCAGCTTTCGATTGGCCTTGCGTCCGGCATCCACCATCTGCTGACAATCGGCGGGCGTGTTGGCCATGGGCTTTTCCGAGAGCACATGCTTGCCGGCCTGGAGCCCGCGCACTGTGTACTCGGCATGCATCCCGTTGGGCAGCACGATGTAGATGATGTCAACTTCAGGATTGTCCCTGATCGTGTCGTAGTTCTGATAGTTGTAGATGTTCTTCGAATTCACGCCGTAGCGCAGGGCTAACTTGTTGGCTTTGTCGGGATGTCCGCTGACGAAGGCCACTACTTTCGACTTCTCGCATTTCGCAAACGCCGGCAGGATCTGGTTGATGGCCAGACTGCCCAGGCCCACAATCGCCCATCCCAATTTCTTGCCCGGTGGATCCGGTACTTCCAGCGCCTCAGCGCTCTTCAAGAGCGTTCCGGCAAGATTGGCTACGGCCAGACCTTGTCCAACTTTGGCGATGAATCCCCGGCGAGTGATTTCTTTGGCGAACATGTTCAGACCTCCGTTGGCAGACGGACTGCTTGGTGAGGCGACAGTTTACAGCACTCGCCTGCCGATAAAAAACCGGGAGCATGGCGCCCCATGATCTGTTTTCATTTCCACAGTGACTCCCGTCTATCTGGTTGCCAACTTCCACCTCGCTTGACCTTTCTTGTGGTGCGGCTGAGGTCGGCAGGCAGATGCGGCGAAACCACCTGAAATTCTTGCGATTGGGCTTGGACCGCGCCAATTCCTCTCTGCCTGTACTACCTGTCAGTCGACCGGGAAGACCCACTATCGACTGTTCGTGAATAAATCCTGGGCACCACAGCCGGCACCCTCCGCCGATACTCGCGGTATTCTGCGCCGAATCGCTGCTCCAGCTCTCTATCTTCAAGCCGGACCATGAGGGCGCCTGTAATCACCGCGAACAAGGTCAGGGCATAGCAAACCGCCAATCCGGTTCCCACGCTCCAGGCCAGCATCTCGCACAAGTGTCCCAAATAGACCGGATGGCGCACCCGGGTGCGTATTCCAGAAGTGATCAGACGCTGTTCGGGATGTCCGGGGATGAGTTCCGGAAGCCCACCGAGCTGTGCGGCGCTGAGCCCGGCTCCGGAGCGCTGGTAAATCCAGAATCCGGCAGTCAAGATCAAGGAGGCGGGCAACCAGCTCCAGGGCGTGGTGTAGAGTGGCAGGCCCCGCCACTGCTCGGTGCTTGCCGCCAGCACGACCCACATTGCAATCCAGAGCGGTATCAGGAGGCGATAGGGAGAACCCCGCCGCGTGCGCCAATAGTTGGCGCGGGGGTGGATGCACAGCCAGAATGCTGGGATGGTGGTGTACACGACGCACGCCAGCCACCCGACAGTGCGGAGAAATACCAGCACGCTGCGGATTATAGTGATTTGTTGCCCGCCTGGAGGCCCTCCCCCGGTAGCGAGACTCCAGGGCGGAGCCGCACTTCAGCGCGGTTAGACACTTCAGCGCGGTTAGAAAGGGCACGACCTTAGCCCAGTCATTGAGAATGTGTGCGCTTTAGCGCCGAGGTTCTCCTCAGCGCCTGCTCCATCCGCAGCGGTTCTGTGGCACAGTAGATGAAGATGGCAGAATCCCTCGAGCCCAGTCTTCCTGAACCGAATTTTACCGGTTCCAGTCTTCCGGCTGGCCGCATCGCGTTCACCTATCCTGACTTCACCATTTACCAGGCCGCGCGGTTCTTCATCGTAGCCGCGCTTGAAATGCAGTCGGTGGCCGTGGGATGGCAGGTGTACGAGATCACCCGGCGGCCGCTCGATCTCGGACTGATCGGTCTGGCCCAGTTTCTTCCCGGCATGCTTCTGTTCTTGGTCTCGGGACATGTGGCCGACCGCTTCGACCGGCGCAAGGTGGTCACGCTGTGCTACTGCGGCTTCGCCGTCTCGTCCGGGCTGCTCTGGGCGATCGCCTGGCGCGGCAGCCAGTCGGTTCGCGTGATTTATGCTGTCGTAGTCCTGATCGGCGTGGTGCGCGCCTTCAATGCTCCGGTCAGCCGGGCGCTGCTGCCGCAGTTGGTTCCCGAGGAACATTTTCCCAATGCCGTGGCCTGGAACGCCAGCATCTTTCAGGCGGCAACCATTTTGGGCCCTTCGATTGGCGGATTTCTGTACGCGCTCTCGCGCGGGCCCACGGCGGTGTACGCCACTGCGGTAGTCACGGGCCTGGCCGCCGTTTTTTCAACTCTTCGAATCAGGTTGCAGACCCAGGCCCGGCCCCGGGAACCCGTGACCTGGAACACTGTGCTGGCGGGCTTCCACTACATCTGGAACCATAAGCTGGTCCTGGGCTCGATCTCGCTGGACATGTTTGCCGTCCTGCTGGGAGGCGCGGTGGCGTTGCTGCCGGTGTATGCCAGCGAAATTCTCAAGACTGGCCCCTGGGGACTGGGACTGCTGCGCAGCGCTCCCGGCGTGGGCGCTACGGCCATGGCCATCCTGGTGGCTCACCGTCCTCTGCGGCGGCATGCCGGACTCACCATGCTGTGGTGTGTGGCTGGATTTGGCGTATGCACAATTATTTTCGGGCTGTCACGCAGCCTGGCCCTCTCTCTGGTGTCGCTGCTGTTGCTGGGGGCGGCTGACATGGTCAGCGTGATCATTCGCTCCATCCTGGTGCAGCTGGCCACTCCGGATGAAATGCGCGGACGGGTAAATGCCGTGGATATGATCTTTATCGGGGTCTCAAACGAGCTGGGGCAATTTGAGTCCGGACTGACAGCACACTGGTTCGGAACGGTGCCGGCAGTCGTGCTGGGCGGAGCAGGAACGCTGGCCGTGATCGCAATATGGGCGTGGGCCTTTCCGGAACTGCGAAATGCCGACAGGATCACGCCAGCCACGTAGGGACAGATGTCCTCATCTGTCCAGTCGAGCGCAGCTCGACCGGCTTTTCGAAACAAGTGCGGAGCTTCGCTCGCCGGACAGATAAGGACATCTGTCCCTACGTAGTCCGTGGCAATTCCAAACTACTTACTTGCGGATTACCGTCTTTGCCGAACTCATGTTGTCGAAACGGTCATAGACCCGAACCACTACCACGTGCTCGGAAGATATTTTCGCCGGGTCCGGTAATGCCGGATTCCCGCCCGCAGGCACGGCCACCTGGAAATCGTAGCTAGCGTTTTTTGCATCGGCCAGCTGGCCTACCGGTTCCACATATTGCCAGTCGGCTGCATCCACGGAATACTCGGCACGCTTGATGTTGGAAAATCCATCGATGGCGTGGAAGCTGACATGGATTTGCGCGCCTTCCACGGCTGCTCTGAGCCCGTCAATACTGGGCGGCGTGGTATCCACTTCGAAGCGTGCGCTGTCCCGGGTCGAAGTCAGCGCCTGGCCGGGAGAATGCGAGGGCGCATCCGAAGCCATGACTTCGACGGTGTAGCCCCCATCCGGCAGGAGCGATGCGTCGAAGGAATAGTACTTGTCGGTCAGGTCATCCTTCAGCAGCAGCCAGCGGGTATCGCCGTCGCCCCGGTAGTAGACCGAGTAAACCATCTGGTCGTCGTTGTCGTCATGGACGGTCCACTTCACGCCGATGGAATCGGAATCGCGAGTGGTGGGCGGCGGTGCGTCGAAACGCGGCTGCGGAGTTGCGGCCGCAGTCCCGCTGGTGTCGGGCACCACCGCGGGCTTGGGCATGGGCAGGTAACGCACGCCCACCTGCACCGTGACATCGTCGAAGTCGGGAGCGACGTTCTTGGGCAGGTAGTTCAGTAGCACACTGTCCACGGCAGGCGCGATATTCCCGGCATGCAGCACGGCCTTCCACTGGATGAACCGGGCCGGCGGCACATTGAGTACCGGATCTTTCAGCAGATCGACGGGTTGCCACGGGCTCCAGTTGCGGTCGGGATTGTCCACGTTGCCGCTGCGGGCAAAGAGCTGGACCTGCCCTGCGCCGCGCAATTCGGCGCGGCCCCAGCGGGAGAACACTTTGGCGTCGAACACATCGCTCTCGTAGCTGCCCTCGGATTCAGCCGACCCGCCCAGCAGGAATACTTTGCCGAGATTGCTGGTTGACACGTAAAGCCCGCCCGCCGGTGCTTTGGCGAAAGCCGTGACCTGGGTAGCGCTGGCCTTCAGCAGATCGACGAAACGATCTTCGCCGGTGATGGCGAAAACATGACCGCGGTTTCCCGTCCCGGCCAACAGGCGTCCCGTGGAATCGAAAGCCAGGGCGTACACCAGGTCCTCGCGCGAAGCCCAGATTCGCCGGGGCGAGCCGTCGGGCGCGATCCGGTAAACTTCCGAGCCGCCGCTGGCGCCGGTTCCGGTAAGCGGGATGCTGCTCACTAAGGCCGGTGGAGCGGCACTTGGGTTCAGAACCACCATGCCGGGCTGTGCCGGCACACCCGTGGGCACGGGGGTGGGGGTGGTGACCGGCGAAGGGAAGATGGACGGAATGGGGCCGGCACGTTTCTCGCCCACTCCAGCGGCATAAATATTCCCCGCTTTGTCGATGGCCAGTGCTGTAATTTCTTTTTTGGGAGCGCTGTAAAGCACGAAACCTTCGCCGCTGGGCTTGATCCGGTAGACCAGTCCGCTGCCATCCGAGCCCGCGATCAGATTGCCCTGCCCATCCACCGACAACACGCGAATGTGAGCTTCGTCGCTTTTGAAAAATACGGAGTGCTCTCCCTTCGGAGTCACACGATAGATTTCGCCATGATCGCCGGTGGCCACGTACAAGTTGCCGGCGCTATCGAAGGCCAGGTCCCATATATATTTCGTCCCGGGATCGAAATATACGGAGGCAGAGAATTCGCTGGCTGTCTTGATCGTCGCCGGCTCTTTTCCCTTGGCCTCTGGGCCGTTTATACGCTCAATGCGATAGACCTTCCCGTCCGGATTGGTGGCGGCATAGAGAATCCCGTTCTTGTCCACGGCCAACGCCTGCACCTGCAATTCCCGGGGCTCGAAGATAGTGGAGGACTGCCCTTGCGGGGTGATGCGATACACACGCGCGGGCCCGCCGGTAGCGGCGTAGAGATTTCCGCTCTGGTCAGCCGCGATCGACCATATGTACGTGGACGGCGTGGTCGAGATCGCCTTGAAAGCGGGGGCCAGTTCCAGGCCGCCAGTGCTGCGAATAGCTACACCGGTGGCCGTCCCTTTGCTCAAGTCTTCAAACTTGGATTGTTCCCATGTGCGGGTGCCTTCGCCCGAAGCGAGTGGAACGACAATAAGCAGAGACATAAGAGGCAGTAAGAATTGCTTGGACAGACGGGTTGCCAATTTTGTTACCTCATCACGATCTGGAGCGGAAGAATTCAGACTATCACGGGTGTGGGGCGGACACTGTTGTCCGCCGCCTTTGAAGTTGGGTCGGGTGTAAGCGCCGGGCCGCCATGCCGGGAACGAC
>JBARIF010000499.1:0-5178 GCA_049799615.1 Terriglobales bacterium | reverse complement strand
GCAGAAAACCAAAACCCACCGCCTCGCACAATGAACCGGGGGCTGGAAATCGAGGACACATTCTCCTCCTCCGGTCGAGGGAGAAAAATGTCCTTGACTTTCCCTCTTATAGATCAGGCGTTAGCACTCATTGACCCGGACAGGGACCTTAGCCCCCTCAATGCATAGAATGGCGACTTATCGCCGGTTGAGACGAATCGGGATTGGCAGTCTAGAAAAACTCAGACATCTCTGGAGCCGTGCTCGCAGCCGCCGGGTAAGTTTGAATTCCGAGTCCCTGGAGAATCAGCCGCAGCGTGCTCTGGTGCTGGTAAAGAATTGTCGACTGATGACCCTGCTTTGCCTTCGGGCTGATGATCAACGCTGCAACGTGGCCTCCGCCGTCGGTCGAATCACTGGTCTCCGCCTCATCGAAGACGATGACAAGCAAACCGTCCTTCTGAAAAGTTGAGCTGGAGATCAGGGGTGCAAGGTTGTGCTGCAGCCATGCGTCAGCCAACTGGAGCGGTCCGTCGTGCGCGTCGTCCAGAAGATTCGGCACCAGGAAGGAAAAATTCGGCAGCTGCTCATTGGCCAGATCGGTACCAAATTGAGAGAACGAAACCAGATTGTTCACCTGGGCGCTGCTGTTTACGACGTCGGTAAAGTACGAAAACGGGTTATGGCGTTTCGCATAGGGATACACATCGCTCCCCGTGTACCCTGTCGAAGGGATGCTCTCGGCATATGATTTCCAGGTCTTGCCGGCTGTGATCAGATCGCGAACGATGTTGTCCACGTCAACCGTGCCTGCAAAGCCATCATCGTTCGTAACCAGTTGGCCGGTTGTGAGCATGAAGTAGTTGCCAATGGAAGGATGCGTATTGGCAAAGTACTCGGTCGCCAGCCCGTACTGGGAAGCCAGGCTGTTCAGATAAGGCATGGCCGAATTTCCAATCACCTCGGAATAGCTGTGATTCTCTTCGAGAACCACAACCACATGGCCAAACTGCGGAACGGAATCGGTTGAAGGTGGTGGCGACGGCGGTCTTGGAGCGCCGGCAGAAGAGGTACCGCAACCGGTCGCTGCCGCAAGGATAACGATAAGAGTGCAGGCGAAGAAGGCGTGCGTCGTGCTCGCAGCTTGCTTATGGAGGGACCGCATCTTGTTCTCTTTGAGGTTTTTGCTTCCGGGAGGCTGTCGCTTCCGGCTCCACCCTCTTCGATGCGGAAGCACACTGTCGGGATGTGCCCGCAAACCCTGAAAAGGTGCCGTCGAGACCCCTTGAGGGTTGTGTTTCCAGTTACAGAGCAGCGTGATTCCTGTCACGGTGCCATCGGTCCAACCCCCGTAGTATTTGTTGCGGTATCAAACTCCATCCCGAGTAGCTGTCGGCCTGCCAAGTGCGGTTCAATCAGTTCACAGAGTACAGCGGGCGGCAGTCACAAAAAGGAGAATGTATGCGCTTCATGAAAATAATGTTGGTGGTGGCAGTGTGCGTAATGGGGCTGAGCGTGCTGGCTGGCGCCGGCCAGAATCAGTTCGGCGTGGCCGATACCCGGCAGATCAGGTTTGACAACCCCGTCTGGGTGGGCGACACGCTCCTGCCCAGTGGCAATTACAAAGTGCTGCACACCATGCAGGGCGACACCCACATCATGGTGTTCGCGCAGAAGAGCGGGAAAGAGCCAGTGGAAGTCCGCGTAAAGTGCACGTTGGTACCGTTGCAGGCGAAGGCCGAGCGAACCGAGACTGCGTACACCCTCAACGACAAGAATGAGCGCGTGCTGCAAGGCCTGACTTTCCGAGGCGACAACGCTAGACACCAGTTCTGACGCGGGTCTGCGGCCAGGTACATTGCCCGGCTACTCGGCTAATCTGCCGGGAACGCCGGGCGGCGAGCCCTCGGCTTGAATCGTGTCTCGGGTCATCAACCCCTGAGATCCTTGGCAAGCAAAGAGGGCGACTTACGCGCCGGCGGTAAGCTTGTGGCTCTTGGATTGGGCGATGCCGTACTGGCGGATCTTGTACAGCAGGGCTTTGTAGCTGATCTGGAGAAGGGCTGCTGCCTGCTTGCGGTTCCAGTTGGTCTGGTCGAGGGCTTGCCGGATGGCCTCCGCCTCGGCTTCGTCCTTGGCACTGCGCGCCACCGATTTCAATCCGCCGCCCGGCTCAGCCGGAGCGTGCGTACCCTCGGGGCGCCCACCGTGGCCGTCGTTGCTGGGCTGCAGTTCCTGAATGGCCAGCTTCTCGTCGCCCAGCACCAGGTAGCGTTTGATGAAGTTATTTAGCTCACGCAAGTTGCCCGGCCAGGAATATTCCTGACACGCCTGCAGCATATTGGGCGAGAGCGGCAGCGGAGGCCGCGCGTACTCTTCTGCCATGCGCGACATGAAATGCTTCAGCAGGACCGGGATTTCTTCCTTGCGCTCCCGCAGCGGCGGCAATTGCAGTGTGAAAGCATTCAGGCGGTAGTACAGATCTTCACGCAGACGCTTGCTGGCGAGAGCTTCCGGGATATTGATGTTGGTCGCGGCCAGGATGCGTACGTCCACTTTGACCACCGAGCGGCTGCCCAGCCGGGAGAACGTCTGGTCCTGCAGAACGTGCAGCAGTTTGGCCTGCAGCAGGGCGGGCATCTCGCCAATTTCGTCGAGCAAAATCGTGCCTTTGTTGCAGATCTCGAACTTGCCCGGCTTGGCATGAGTAGCGCCGGTGAAGGCGCCGGCCTCATGGCCGAACAACTCGCTTTCCAGCAAGTCGCCAGGCACGGCGGCGCAATTGACCTTCAAAAATGTGCGATGAGCGCGAGGCGACAGCTTATGAATCAGCCGCGCCACTACTTCCTTGCCCGTGCCGCTCTCCCCCAGCATCAGGACCGGAATGTCGACATTGGCGACCAGGGCAGCCTGGGAGCGAATCTTCCGCATCGCCGGACTTGCCGCCACAAAAAATACGTCGTCGTACAGCTCTTCGACCTCGCCCGGTAAGTTCTGCTGGTTCTTGCCTAGACACTGGTCGATGACCTTGTCCAGTTCCGCTTTCTGGAAGGGTTTGGTCAAGTAATCGTGTGCGCCCAGGCGGATGGCCTGTACTACTTTGCGGGTATCGCTGACGCAGGAAAGCATCACCACTTTCAGCCCCGGCACCAGCTGGCGCAGCTGCTCCAGGGTCTGCAGGCCATCGATCCCGGGCATCAGGAGGTCGAGCAGCACCAGGTCGGGACGCAAGCCCTTCTCCACCTGCTGCAGGGCATCTTCGCCCGTGGAAGCGGTCTGCACCGTGTAGTCATCCACCTCGAGCAGGGTGCGGATGTAGCGCAGCATTCCGGGTTCGTCATCGACCAATAAAATGTTGACCGATTCGGTCATTTGTTCTTCCCTTTGCCGGGTCCTGCGGCGACTGGCTTCAGGGGGACGATAAATGAGAATTTCGCCCCCGCGCCCAGTTCACTCTCCACCCAGATCTTGCCCCCCATGGCGTTCACCAGCCGGCGAGCGATGGCCAGTCCCAGACCCATGCCTTCAGTTTGCTCTTCATTCTGCGGCAAACGAAAGAAATCGTCGAAAACTTCGATATGATACTCCGCCGGAATTCCCGGACCGGTGTCGGATACGCTGACCTTTACCGAGTTGGGCAGAGGATTGTTCTGCCGCCGCCGTTCGCTCGGAATGGCTGAGTTGTTGGGGTTGCGGCGCTCCCACATGTACGGCTCCGCGTGCAGCCAAACCGTGCCGCCGGCCGGCGTGAATTTGGAGGCGTTTTCGATCAGATTCGAGATCACCCGCTGCAGCTTGGCTGAGTCAAACGCCAGCTCAGGCAATTTCTCGTTGGCCAGGAAGTAGAGCGCCAGCCCTCTTTCCTGGAAGCGGGGCGACCACAGCCGGCAAACCTCGGACAGGCAGGGGTTTAAGTTGCCGGTCTCGTAGCGCATCTTCATCTCGCCGGTTTCGAGCGCGCTGTAGCTCAGAAAATCCTGGATAAACTGTTGTAAACGCTGCCCGCTAGTGTGCATGTCCCCAAGAACTTCTCGCTGTCGTTCATTGAGCGGACCCAGCTTCTCGTTTTGCAGCAGCTCGATATAGCCGTTCAGGATGGCCAGCGGGGTCTTGAGGTCGTGGGCGGCCGATCCCAGGGCGTTGGTGGTGCGCAGGGAGCGCTCCCGCAGCTGGTTATACTCCTGCAGCAAGTCGTCGTAGCGGAGATGTTCTCCCCCAGATGGTTGGTCTGGTACGGTGTCCGCCCCGCGGGCTGTCGGCTTGCCTTCCCGAGAGAGACACGTGTTTTCTGGCAACACTCCCATTTGTGGAAAACTCTGGCTTGGTTTAAAAGGGGAGGGACGAACACAGTCCAATTTGTTAATTTAGGTGCCCACAAATCGTATGACACCCCTTCCATGGTGTCAACGTAAAATGCAATTCCATGGTAACGGATGAGCAAAACATTGCAGCCCTAAGCGCTTCACCCCTTTGCATCAAAACGCATTGCAGGGGCGAACATAAAGAGAATTTCATCAGGGTCACATAGGGTTGTAATGGCGGACTTACCGAGAATTCACCCAAAATCCTCCGGGTTTCGTGCCCTGAACGACAACCCCAGCCAGGCTGGTTTGGCCCCCAAGGTGCGGTAGGACAGGCTTAACTCGTGTCTATAGGGGTCTGATTGAAGCGTAAGAATCCTGAACCAGAGCGTCGTAAATGGCCACGTCTCGCCATCGCTATACCGGTGTTTGTTCGCAGTGGGGACGAAAAAGGCAAAGAACTGCTTGAGTTTGCCACGGCGCTGAACATTTCAGCGGGCGGAGCGCTGGTCGCGGTGCGACGCTCTTTGCCGCTCTCCGCGCAGGTTTTGCTGGAGATCCCGAGCGCCCCGTTAGCGGTTACCAGTTCGCTGCCTAAGGCAGCCCGCAATCTGCGCGCCCGAACTCTGCGCGTAACCCACGCTGATGGCTATCACCTGATTGGCCTCAAGTTCTCTCATCCTCTCGTTGCCCAACCCGCCTCACGGGCCGCTCGCCCGAGGAAAGTTGCTTCTGCACTGTGAAAACATTTTCCCATAGGTCCAAGGGTCTTTAAGCCTCAGTCCCAAGCCCTGCCGGATGCCGATGTGGCCCAATAGCATTCCTGCAAGACCATAGATCTAAATGGTTTAGCGACGCGCTTGGCGCCGGACTCACGGCCTGTTAGGGTTTGGCTCTC
>JBARIF010000498.1:0-3050 GCA_049799615.1 Terriglobales bacterium | reverse complement strand
GTCGGAAACTCCTGTCCGACGCTTTTGACTTGAGCTCGCCGTGCGAATACAACACAGCAAACCAAGGTCAAAGGCGTCGGACAGGAGTTTCCGACCCACACTCTTCATTATTAAGACCCGGTGATTTTCAGGCGGAGTTCTTCCGGCAGGCGGTCGCGGATTTCCGCCGGTAGGCGGTCGTGTACGCGGCGTGCACCCAACTTGGCAGCATCGACTACCGCCATGGGTGCAGGCGTGGCCACGGCAACGCCCAGCCAGATCAAAGCGGAAAGAGCAAACCCCACCAGCGCGGCCACTTCCAACCAGAAGGCGTGCCGGGGGTTGAGATGGAGGATAACGCCAAAGGCAAGGAGGAAGACGGCGGCGGAAACCGAGGCCAGACCGATCAGTGCGAGGTCGATATTGCGGTGCAGACGCTGGCGGTAGCGGCAGTGGGCGCAGCCGTCAAAGTGGTCTTCGTAGTCTTCACGCATCTCCGGCGCCAGGCCGGAGATGTCGTAGCGCCAGCCCGCCAGAATTTTCCCTACAATAGGATCAACGCACTCACTCATACGAGACTACAGCTGGATCGCTTCCATCGGCTGCGATTGTTGTGCCAGCATCACCCGGTTGTGCAGCAATGTCCGGCGTCGCCCCAGGGCCTTTTCCGCTGTCACTCGTGCGAGCTCGGGATGGTTGTTGAGCTCAGATAGATGCGCCAGCACTATGTATGATGCGTTCCCATCATATTCGGTGCATAAGAATTTAGCGAGTTTGTCGTTCGACAGGTGCCCCGTCTGGCTGCCCACCCGCTGTTTGACCGACCAGGGATAGGGCCCGCCCCGCAACATTTCCAGATCGTGGTTGGATTCGATGACGAGAATGTCACAACCGCGCAGCTGGTCGCACACGTTGGGCGGCATGTAACCCAGGTCAGTCGCGATGCCCACCTTGATGCCGTCGGCGTGGAGCGTGACTCCCACCGGATCGGCGGCATCGTGCGGGATGGTGAACGGAGTGATCGAAATGTCGCCGACCTGAAAGCCGTGGCCGGCAGAAAAACTTTCCAGGCGTGCGAGTTGCGGCAGATCACCCGCCTCGTCGCGCAGCGACCGTGCCCAGGCCTGGTGAGTGGCGCCGGTCATGAATACCGGCACCTGAAATTTTCTGGCCAGCACCGCCAGCCCGTAAACGTGGTCGGAGTGTTCGTGCGTAATCAGGATGGCGGAAAGAGTTCTCGGATCGTCGCCCAGGGCGCGCATGCGCTTGACCGTCTCACGACAGGAAATTCCGGCGTCCACCAGAATTCTGGTGCGCGAACTGGAAACGATGGCGCTGTTTCCCCGGCTGCCGCTGGCCAGCACAGAAACCGAAACTCCCATCCTCGAAGAATACTCGCGCGGCCTGTGGAAACGCGAGTAACTAATGGGATGAGGATAGGCGGACTTCAGTCTTCAGTCTGCGGTCTGCGGTCTTCAGTCTTCAGTCGTCAGCACACACGGCGCTGTCATCCTGAGCGGAGCTGGGAGATTCGCTGGCGAATCGCCCAGCGAAGTCGAAGGACCCCTAACAGCATAACGAGGCTTGCCGTGAAACGGGTTTGCCTTTTGTCACTTCCGTACTCTCGGGCCGCGACGCGAGACAAACTACCGCTCCATGAGCTGAGAGCTGATGGCTGAGAGCTTCCCGCCCTACTTTCCAAACAAAATCGCCATTCCTCTCCTCGCGGTCGCTCCCCCATACGCGCCGGCGATTCCGGTGAGGAAGCCTAGAAACGATTCGTAGATTTGCGCGCGATAGGGTTTTTCGGTCAACAGCGCAAAGGCGGCAAGCTCGACGAGCGGCACAAAGACGGCCACAGTCAGCGTCCACCGCCACGGCCGCTCGGGACGAAGCGCGCCCAGCAGCATGCTTGCCCCCAGCACGAAAAGCGCGGTCAGCAACAGATCGCCGATCTTGACATCGAGAAACCCGGCGCACACGCCAAGCACGGCGCCGAGAAGGTAGATGCCACGATCGCTTTTTTTCGCCATGGTGAGCTTGCTGAACCGAGCCTTGTGTGGGTCGGACACTCCTGTCCGACGCTTTTGACCTTTCTCTCCCAGTCAACAAAAGTCAAAGGCGGCGGGCGAGGGCGCCCGCCCTACACAAAACACTTTAATACTTGTAAAAACCTCTTCCGCTCTTCTTTCCCAGCCAGCCTGCGTCCACCATCTTGATCAGCAACGGACACGGACGGTACTTGGGATCGCCCAAGCCATCCTGCAGCACGCGCATAATGTCGAGACAGACGTCGAGGCCGATGAAATCGGCCAGGGTCAGCGGGCCCATGGGATGCGCCATGCCCAGCTTGAACACTTCATCTACGGCCTCGGGAGTGGCGACGCCTTCCATCACCGCGTACATGGCTTCATTCAGCAGGGGCATGAGCACGCGGTTCGAAACAAAGCCGGGCGCGTCGTTCACTTCGATGGGTGTCTTGTCGAGCTGCAACGCCAGATCGCGCACCGTGGCAAAAGTTTCCTGCGAGGTGGCCAGCCCGCGAATCACTTCCGCCAGTTTCATTACCGGCACGGGATTAAAGAAATGCATTCCGATAATTTTTGCCGGACGCCGGGTCACCGCCGCCAGCCGAGTGATCGAGATGGAAGAAGTATTCGTGGCCAGGATCGCCTCCGGGCGGCATACCTGATCGAGGTCGCGGAAGATTTCGGCCTTGATTTCAAATTTCTCAGTGGCGGCTTCAAGCACAAAATCGCAGCCGGCAAGTTCGCCGCGCTTGAGCACGGGCTCGATCCGCTTCAGCGCCGCGGCTTTGTCGGCCGCGGTGATTTTGCCCTTGGCCAACTCGCGATCCAGATTTCTGCCGATGGTTTCGAGGCCGCGATCGAGAAAGCGTTGTTCCACATCGCACAGCATCACGCGATATCCGCTGCGCGCAAACACATGGGCGATGCCGTTGCCCATGGTTCCAGCGCCGATCACTCCGACCCGCTCGATGGGCATAAATGTTGCCTCGTTTTTCTCCTTGAATTCGCCCCTGATCGTGCTCAGTCTATCACTCCCGAGTG
>JBARIF010000497.1:0-10031 GCA_049799615.1 Terriglobales bacterium | reverse complement strand
ACGATGACCACACAACCTGTCACCAAACCCGCAACTTTACCGGTGTTGCTCATCGAGGATGAGCCCGCCGTCATGGCCTACGTCCGAGCCACGCTGGAGCGTAACGGCTACTCCGTGGTATGCAGCGAGTCCGGCGCCGATGGTCTGCGGCTGCTGGAGTCGGGAGAATTTCTGGGCGTCGTTTCCGACATGCGCACGCCGGGAGGCGTGAACGGTGCCGACGTCCACGCCTGGGTGGCGCGCTACCGGCCCGAGCTGGCGGCCAGGATCGTCTTCATCACCGGCGATATTGCCAATGAAGAAACCGTAGCCACGCTGCGCGAAACCGGCGCTCCCTGCGTCGAGAAACCTTTCCGGGTACAACAGTTCATTTCAGTAGTCGAAAAAACTATGGGGAAAGCGCTGTGAATGAAGACTTAAGAATCCGCCTCCTGATTGTTGATGACGAGCAGAGCATCCGCCAGCTGTGCATGACCGTCGGCGAAGCCCTCGGCTTCACCTGCATGGAAGCCGACGGCGGCGAATCGGCCCTGGCCCTGCTCGAAGAACAGCCTGCCCACATCATTCTCACCGACATGGTGATGCCGAATATGTCTGGCCTCACATTTCTTGAAAAGGTGAAGAAGATGCTGCCCCGCACCGAGGTTGCGGTCATGACCGGGCACGGATCGGTGGAGACCGCGGTCCAGGCCATGAAGCTCGGCGCCTACGACTACATCAGCAAACCCTTCTCTCCTCTCGAAGAGCTGCGCCTGTTCCTGCGCCGCATGGCGGAAAAAGTGCGCCTGGTGGAGGAGAACGAGTTCCTGCGCGAACGCGTGGACACAGAGACTGAACTGCACGGCATCGTAGGCGCGTCCGCGAAGATCCAGGACGTGCTGCGCATGATCTCCCGCCTGAAGGACACGCACACGCCGGTGCTGATCACCGGTGAAAGCGGTACCGGGAAGGAACTGGTGGCACGCGCCATCCACTTCCGCGGCTCCTTCGCGAAACGGCCGTTCGTCGCCGTGGACTGCGGTTCCCTGGTCCCCACCTTGATCGAGAGCGAACTGTTCGGCTACGAGAAGGGTGCCTTTACCGGCGCGGTAAGAGCACGCACAGGCCTCTTCCAATCGGCCAACGGCGGCACCATCTTTCTGGACGAGATTGGCGAACTTCCCCAGGAGATGCAAGCCAAGCTGCTGCGCGTTCTGCAGGAGAAGGAGGTTCGCCCAGTAGGCAGCAATCAGAAGATCAAGGTGGACGTGCGGGTGATCGCCGCCACCAATCGCGATCTCGAAGCGGAATATCGCAACGGCGTCTTCCGCAAGGACCTCTACTTCCGCCTCAACGTGGTGACCGTGCACCTGCCGTCGCTGCGGGAACGCCGCTCCGACATTCCCATGCTGGCGCACTGGTTCCTGGAGCGCTACGCTCGCGGCGGATCCATTCAGATCACCACCGCAGCCATGAAATCACTATTGCAGTATGACTGGCCGGGCAATGTGCGCGAGTTGGAGAATTGCATCGAGCGGGCGGTCGCGCTGGGCGACCGCCGGACCATCGACTTCAACGATCTGCCACCCTCGATCACGTCGGCAGTTCCTGCCGACGAGGGCGGCGACTCCACCTCATCCGGTCTTAGTACCACCGATCTCGAGGACATCGAACGTGCCACCATCGAACGCGTCTTCGAGCAGGTAAAAGGGGACAAAGCGCTCGCAGGAAAGATGCTGGGCATCAGCCGGGCCACGCTCTATCGCAAGCTCAAGCGCTACAACATCGGTGCCCGCGAAGTATCAGCCCCAATCCAGGCGTTGCAGTAACGTAGCGCCGGCCTCCGGCCGACCGGAAGGGCGGGCGAGACGCCGGCGCTACTAAACCTTTGAGACGGTGTTTCATTCTGAGACAACGAGCATCGATTTAGTCTCGCCGCCTGGTCCATCGATCAGCAGATGATTCTTATTAATCAATAACTTAGCTCAGATTCGCCGTCCCCATGACTTTGGTTGCGAGAGTGCACTCCTACTCGCCGATGCGGTCCGGGTGCCCTTGCCATGCTAACCGGCAGGCCTGGGGACCCAGGCCGCGTCGACCCTGAAAAATCGAGGTATTCGCAGTGTCCACACAGGCCACGGGCCGAGCGCGTGTCCGGCAGGAGAGCTGCACCGCCAAGCTGGCGAAGTTCTTTCCCGAGGCAAGTCCGGTACGTATTCCGGTGCGCCTGACTCGGGTGGCCGGGGACGGAAAAGACTGTACCGAAAGCACGGTCATCGAATTCGGTACAGCGCGCGAGGTGTTGTTCGCTTCGACCCTGCCGCTGGAATTTGCCGACCGGCTGAAAGTACAGAATTCCGATGGCACGCTGGACGCCGAAGCCTCCGTGGTGGCGCTGCAATATACCAGCGGACGCACCGCTGTGGCTGCCCGCTTTACCCAGGAAGTCTCCAACTGGATCGTGAAACCATGACTCTGAAACCAAAAAAGAAGGATCTGGCTGCGGAGTGGCGCGAGGCGCGCCTGCTCCATCCTTTGTACAACGCCCTGGGGCGGGAGTTTGTGATCGAATTGCCCGCTTGTCCCGACCTGGAATCCGGCATGGAAGATCCGCCGCAGGAGTCCGTGGAGCAAGCCCGCCAGTGGTTCCTCGAAATGGACCAGAAGATCCAGGTCCATCAGTTGCGCCAGTTCCTTCAGACTACAAGTCTGACCAGTGAAGAGGGTCTGCAAACACTGCTGGAGCACCATCTCAGCCGGACTACCCGGGTGGACTCGGACCGCGACAAGATCGATTTCCTGTTGGTCCAGTTCTTTTCCCATTGTGCCCCTTCCCGCCTGGAAGACGCCGACGTGGATCTCAGCTATGTGGCCCAGACCCTGGAACCGGTCCTGGGAGACGTTGATCTGACCCAGCCTTCATGGCTCGAACCGATTGAAGACTTCATTCAGTCAGCCAACGGATGCCACAGCCTGAACGAACTGTTGACCGGCAGCATTCTGGAAAAAGGCAGAAAGCTCAAGATTTCCGCGGGAGACGACTACTTCGAACCCATCGCCATGGTGACCTTCACCCGCTTCAGCTTTCTGATGCGGCGGGTTTTCTTCCGGCTGATGCACCAGGACCTGAACACCATTCTGGATGGACTGCGGGAATTGGAAGCGCGCGGGGTCGAAACTCTGGATTGCCGCTCCGCCCAATTCTCGGCCGACGAACCCGTGGCCCGGCTGCGCATGATCTGCCAGTCCTGGAAGGTCATGTTCCATGCCGAGTACTCTTCCGGCAGCCCGTTGCGCATGCTGGTCGATCTACGCAATGTGGTGGATGCAGCCTTGTCCCGCACTACGAAGAAGGCGGTAAAGCTGCCCCTGCAACCTGCGTCCGGTCGCGCCAAGGCAGCCGTCGCAACTGCCCAGTTTGCTCCTTCCAGCTCAGAAGTTCCGGAGTTCGATGTGACCGCCGCTCCGGAGTGGGACCAGGATTCGTCGGCAGCTCAACCTGAGCCGGGGGACGACGACAAGGCTTAAGGAACGATTTTCCTGGCGCGGGATCATCACCGTGCCGGGTCATGGCGGCGCAGAATCTCTTCAGGATCAGGGAACGGGGAGCGGAAACTTGGACCAGGCCACGGTACTCATAATCTCAGACGACGCTGATTTTTCGCGTGCCGTGATGGAGCGCTGGCAAGGCGAACCAAATGCGCCGGCATTTACCTTGATGAGGGGTGACCTCTGCCGTGATCTCGATGGCGACGGCTTCGATCTGGCGATTGTGGGCGCGGTGCGCCCCGAAATTCTCTCCGCTGTTTTCAACTCCCTTGGACCCGCCGCTAACCCGGTACTGTTCGTGAGCCAGCAATCGGCGCAGAAGAGCGGCCGGATGCAGCCAGGGGTCAGCGTTTTGCAGCAGCGGGAAGGCTGGCTGGATGCGCTGGTGCTGGTCTCCATGGAAATCTTGCGGCACGGCCAGACCACGGCCCGTGCCAAACGGGCCGAGGAGGCCGGCAAGGCCCTGGAGCGGCAGGCCGCGCTGGGCCGCTACATGCTGGAAGTGCGGCATACGCTGAACAATGCCCTCACCTCGGTGATGGGAAACTCCGAGTTGCTGTTGCTGGAACCGGCATCGTTCTCCGGGACATCGCGTTCACAGATTGAAACCATTCGCAACATGGCCGTGCGCATGCACGAGATCCTGCAGCGCTTCTCGTCGATCGAGAAGGAACTGAACGCGGTCGAGCAGCAGGCGGAAAACGAGGCCAGGACCAGGGTCCGGACTGCCGCCGCGAGTTCCTAGGCGGCGGGAAATATCGAACTCCCCTCATAGCGCCAACCCCAGCGCACACGCGATCTCTCTCTGCTTCAAGCGGCGGAGTGCTGTGATGCACAAACTTCAGGCGAACGTGGATGTGGGTCAGCAGGAACTCTCCGAACTGCGCCTGATCCTGGAGCGTCAAATCGGTATCCTGTTCGATACCACGACGGAAGAACTGACCCGGGCCCTGTCAGAAGAACTGGGCTCGCAACCGGTCGCTTCCGCCGGCCTGCTGCTGGAACGCCTGCGAACCTCCGATGCAGAGTGCGAACATCTCGCAGAACTCCTGCTGGACGACCAGACCCGCTTCTTTCGCTATCCATTGGCCTTGCAATCGCTGGCCAGTCTGGCCCTGCCGGAACTGGAGAAGCGAAAGCCCGAACATCCCCGCAGCCTTCGCATCCTGAGTGCTGGTTGCTCCACCGGAGAGGAAGCCTACAGCATCGGCATATCGGTGTGCGAGGTAGTGAACTGCAACGGTGGTGGCTGGAATGTGAATATCGTCGCCAGCGACATTCGGCGGCGGGCGCTCGAAATCGCGGAGCGCGGGCTTTATCCGCCAGCCGCTTTGAAGGACATTCCCTCTCACCTGGTGCAACCGTACTTTGCGAAAGTGGGCGATCATCTGCTGGTGAAGCCCCGCCTGCGCAATCTGGTCCGGTTTGCACCCATGAACCTGGCCAAGCCACCCTTCCTGGGACAGTTTGATTGCATCTTCTGCATGGACGTGCTGCCTCGGTTCTCCACCTCCCAGCGGACGACTCTGGTGCAACGACTGCATCTGTATCTGGAACCTGGCGGGTATTTGTTTCTGGGGCAGAACGAAAAGCTGCCGGCCTCAGAAGTGAAATTTCAGAATCTGGTCAGGGACGGCTACACGGTTTACCAGAAAGCGATTGCCCTGGCGGCGAAATCGGGGCGATAGCTACCCGTTCTGCTCCGAGATTGATACTCACAATCCATCCCTATCGCATCATCGCTCCCGGAAGGCCTGTCGAAACCCTGATTTATCACGGCTGCACCAGCCCGACGCCCGCATTTTGGCATGCCCGGACCAAGGCCTCATCCAGGGTGGCGAGAGCCAATCCATTTTCGATGGCCAGATCGAGGTAAGCAGCGTCGTAGGGGGTCAGTTGATGCCGACGGCTCAATGACTGCACCCTGTCAAAAACAATTCCGGCAGGGCACGGTTCGAGCGTCACCGGGAGCAACGCCAGGTCACCGAGAAAGCTTTGAATCACTTCCCTGGAAATGCGTTTGCGCTTTTCACCGGCGAGTAAGGCGTTCAGCACTTCATGCGGCCAGAATGAGGACGCGAGCGCGGCGTCGCCTTGCTTGAAGCGATGGGCGACATGATGGGCCACGGCGGAATCTTCATCGGGGAAGCACCAGTTCAAGACCACCGAGGCGTCGAGGACGAACCGGCTCACCGGCGTCCTTCATTGATCAGGTCTTTAATTTTGAGTCCACGCAAGGACAGTTTGTGACGCTTTCCGAAATTTGCCAGTCGGTCCGCGGCTTCGGCAGTTGAGCCGTCCTGGGTCGACATGCGTTCTTTCAGCAATTCCCCTAACAGCCGCGAAACGCTGGTGTCCCGACGTGCCGCTTCGATGCGGGCCCACTGAGCGACGTCCTCTTCCAGGGTCACGGTTACGTTGCGCAAGCGGCTCTTGTATGACACTGAAACAGTGTAACACTGAAATATTGCCTTGGCTAGTAACTTGATCACGACTGCTGGGGCGCGTGGCTGAGATTGTGCCCATAACTTATCCACTCGAAGAGTGCCCCAATTCCCGACTTGATCGTGACCGGCGATGCTGATCTGCTGGCGCTCCACCCGTGGCGGAACATCGCCATTTTTCCCTGACAAATTACCTGAAAACATGATGGCATTCAGCCGCGGTCACTCCGCGCTATTTTCGCACTCCAGATCACCTCTTGCCAGGTCAGATTGGGGAGAGACAAAAAGCAAAAGCCGCGGGCGAGGGCGCCCGCGCCACACCGACGCTCGGATTTACACAAACAGAAATTCTTTCGTCCGCACTTCCTTGATCGTGTCCCTGAGCTTGGCCGCTTTCTCGAATTCAAAGCGCTTGGCGGCCTCGCGCATATCGCTTTCCAGTTTCTTAATGTAGGCATCCAGTTCTTCCTGGGACTTGAAGTCGGGCACGCCCTCCACTTCGACGTCGGTCAGATCGGCATAGTCAGCCTCGATAATTCTGGCCAGGGACATTTCGAGGGGACGAATGATGGACTCCGGCGTGATGCCGTTGGCCTCGTTGTAGGCCACCTGGATAGCGCGCCGGCGGTCGGTTTCGCTCAGGGCCTTCTTCATCGAATCGGTCTGCCGGTCGGCGTAGAGGATGGCGCGGCCGTTCAGATTCCGGGCACAGCGGCCGATGGTCTGGATCAGCGATCCGGCCGAGCGCAGGAAGCCTTCTTTATCGGCATCGAGAATGGCGACGAGTGATACTTCAGGCAGATCGAGCCCTTCGCGCAGCAGGTTGATGCCGATGAGCACATCGAATTCGCCCTTGCGCAGGTCGCGCAGGATTTTCACCCGCTCGAGAGTCTCGATTTCGGAGTGCATGTAGCGGCACTTCACGCCCACTTCGCTGTAATACTCAGCCAGGTCCTCGGACATGCGCTTGGTCAACGTGGTCACCAGCACGCGCTCACCCCGCCCCACGCGCTCGCGAATCTCATGCAGCAAGTCGTCGATCTGGCCTTTGACCGGCCGAATTTCAACCGGTGGATCGACCAGGCCCGTCGGACGAATAATCTGCTCCACCACCACGCCCGCCGATTTTGTCAGTTCGTAGGGCCCGGGCGTGGCGGAAACGTAAATGATCTGGTTCATGCGATGTTCGAACTCTTCGAAGGTCAAGGGACGGTTATCGAGCGCCGACGGCAGGCGGAAACCATATTCCACCAGCGTTTCCTTGCGCGAACGGTCGCCGTGATACATGCCATGCAACTGCGGCACCGTCTGGTGCGACTCGTCGATGAACATCAGGTAGTCGCGCGGAAAATAATCGAGCAGCGTCGGCGGCGGCTCACCTGGCAGGCGTCCGGTGAAGTGGCGGGAGTAGTTCTCGATGCCATGGCAGTAGCCCATGGCCTTGATCATTTCCAGGTCGTACATGGTGCGCTGGTGAACCCGCTGAGCTTCCACCAGGTGCCCCTGCTTCTCCTGCTCCGCTTCCCACCACGCCAGTTCTTCCCGGATCGACTGCACCGCTTTCGATCGGGTCTCGGGCTTCATCGCGTAATGCGTCGTGGGATAGATCGGCAGGCGCACATACTTTTGCTTCACCGTCCCGAACAAGGGATCAATCTGCGAAAGCGATTCCACCTCATCGCCCCACAATTCGATGCGGTAGGCCATGTCGTCATAGGTGGGAAAGATTTCGATGACGTCGCCGCGCACGCGAAACGTGCCCCGGCGAAAATCGCCGTCGGTGCGCACGTAGAGAATTTCGACCAGCTTGCGGGTAATGTCCTCGCGTTTGATCTTCTGGCCCTTTTCCAGAAAAAGCAGCATGCCGTAGTACGCCTCGGGCGAGCCCAGGCCATAGATGCAACTCACCGAGGCCACGATCAGACAGTCACGACGTTCAAACAACGAGCGAGTGGCCGAGAGCCGCAGCTTGTCCAGTTCATCATTGATGGTGGCTTCTTTCTCGATGTAGAGGTCAGCGGCGGGAACGTAGGCTTCTGGCTGGTAATAGTCGTAGTACGAGACGAAATATTCCACCGCGTTATGCGGAAAGAAGCTCTTGAATTCGTGATACAGCTGCGCCGCCAGAGTTTTGTTGTGCGCCATCACGATCGATGGCCGGTTGGCCTGCTCGATCACCTTGGCCATGGTGTAAGTCTTGCCCGACCCGGTCACGCCCAGCAGGACCTGATGTTGCTCACGATCAAACACACCCTTGACGAGGGCCTCAAGGGCCGTGGCCTGATCCCCCCGCGGTTTGTAGTCGCTGACTAGCTTGAAGTCCATAAAAGTCGGTTCCGCCACCTCACAGAAGTGAATTTCGGCGAGTGGGTATCTCTTGATTATAACTCGGAGGCGAGGACCGATCGGAGAGAAGGTTTCGAAGGTTAGTTTGCGACTTTGCGGCCTTCTCGGCTCCCCGGTGAGGTAAAGGGCTTGGCGGCGCCTAAGTCGTTCAAAATTCTTACACCGCAAAATTCGCCAGGAAAAGCTGTAAAAGACACCAAGAGTTCTCTCCCTGGCATCGGGGCTTGTTTGCTTCAGTCGGCTCTACGGAAGTTTGAAAATCACCGTGATCTGGGTCTGGATCTCGATGGGCTCGCCATTCAGGAAGTAGGGCTTGTATTTCCATTGCCGCACCGCATCCGTGGCTGCGCGTCCTAAAATCGGGTCCCCACTCAGCTGTTTGACGCCGGTGATGCTGCCTGACTTGGAGATGTTCGCCTGCAGCTCGACCTTCCCTTCCAGACGCATCTGCCGGGCTTGCTCGGGATAGACCGGCTGAACCCTCTTGAGGATCAGCCCTTGCGAAACCCCCTGCGAAATTCGCAGCGTCTCCTGGGGCGCTTTCCTGGCATTGATCGCGTTCGTGTTCACCAGGGTAGACAGCTCGTTGCTGCTGGTGCCGTTCGCGATGCTGGTGGCCGCCGGAGCTTGCACCGGTTCCTGTACTTCAGGCTCGGCCTTCGGCCGGGTTGAAGATCCATTCTGTACAATCAACGCCGGCCCTGGCTCTGTCGTGGCTGAGGTCGGGGGCCCGTCGACTACCGTGATTTCATCTTCCGTTGCCGACGCCTTGGCCGGGACCGAAGTCTTGACTCCGGGGGTTTGCGCGACCACCGCGGCCGAAGGCTTGGAGGAGCCAGGAACGACGGAGTTGCCGCTCAAATCCTGGCCGGACTGCGTCACCACCTCGCTCGCACCGGGCTGAGTCTCTGGCGTTACAGGTTGTTGGGGCAGAGCCGCCGTCCCCGAAGTTACAGGAGCCGCGGACGGTTGCACGGCCGGTTGGGCAGGTGCGGACTGCATCTTGGTCCAGCCGAAATAAGCGGCGGCCGCAAGCCCGAGCAACAGCACCACGACCAGCAGGGTCTTCTTGCTGCCGCCCGCGTCGGAAGCCTGGTTGCCGTCCAGCGAACTGAAGCTGGGCTCTTCGGCTGCTGCCGGTGCGGGGCTAGAATTCCAACCGTCGCTGGCGGATGGATCCTCGATCCGCCTGATCTCCCTGATTTCTTCTGTAGAGGGCGCCGATATCGCGCTGGCGGTCGGTTCCAAACCCAGATTCTGCAGACCCGCGGACGGAATCTCCCGGGCACGGGCGGGCGCGGCGGCGGCACCCATCCGGGACGGCGTGCCCGCCTGACTGGGAGCGGCGGAATCAAATTCGGCTTTTCCCGCGGCTTCCGCCGCCCGGCGCAGAGTCGACGCCATCGGCTCAGCCAGGGGCTTACGCGGTTGCCAGGGATATTGCTTCGACGGATCGGAACCTGTCGCATTGGCCTGCGATTTCTCCGCGCCGGAAAGCGCAGAGTCTGGCATGTACTCGAGCAATGCCGCGTCCACCAGATCAGGTTGCGGCGCGGGTTCCGCATCCAACTCAAAAGTCGAAGCGCTGACTGAATGCGCCGGCGTGATCGACTGTGGCGGCGGAAAGGGCGCGGCCGTCATCGGCTTGGCCAGGGCCGGCGCTTCGGCGGAGTCTGGAAGGCCGGCTGGCTTGCCTGCCTGTCCCTTGCGCAG
>JBARIF010000496.1:0-2172 GCA_049799615.1 Terriglobales bacterium | reverse complement strand
CCCCGGGAGATGGCGGGTAGCGGAGTCATGAGCACCCCACATACGGACTTTGAAATGGGCTTGATTCGAGATCTCACAGGTTTCGGGGTCGTCGAAGCGGACGCGGAAAGTTATATGCAAGGGGTACGGCGCGGAGGGGTCATGGTTTTCGCGACAAGTTCGAGCGAAAAAGCAGACGCGGCCACCGAGATTATGAACCGCCATGGTGCCGTGGAAATAGAAGAGATCAGCGCCTCGCGGCCGAACCTTCCGAACGCTGATGCCGGTGAAGTGACCCCCGTCCACAATATCTCGACCCAGACCGGGAGGTCGCGCTCGCCCGGGTCCGGCGCTCGCCTTTTTGTCTGGTAGCACTCGTTGCGAGTGAAGAGCGTGCCGGGAGTCGCGGCGGACTGAGACGGCAATTCTGTCTGGTTGCCGGCGAAACGCGAGATGCAAGCACAAATCAAGTTCGGCCGGATCGCCGGCATTTCGATCGGACTCCACTACAGCTGGTTTATCATTGCTGCGCCGATCACGCTCTCACTGGCCGGACATTTTCACAGCGTCACGCCCCAGTGGAGCGACGCAGCCGTGTGGTCGGCTGCGATCATCACCGGACTCCTATTTTTCGCAGCTCTGCTGGCCCATGAAATGGCGCACTCACTGGTGGCGAAGGCGTATGGCCTGAAGGTCAGCTCGATTACTCTGTTCGCTCTGGGTGGAGTATCTCATATTGAAACGGAAGCGTCGGATGCCAAGTCTGAGTTCGGAATTGCGATCGTCGGCCCTCTGGCCAGTCTCGTCATCGGCTTTGCTTTTCTATTGATCTCGAGGATGTCAGGCTGGTCGCCAGGCAAGGAACCAGGTACTCCCATCCTGGCTGTGCTGCTCTGGCTGGGCTACATCAATATCATGCTCGCCGGGTTCAATATGATCCCCGGATATCCACTGGATGGCGGCCGCGTCTTGCGGGCGATCACCTGGGGGATCACCCATGACGCCGATCGCGCGACCCGCATTGCAGCCCGAGTGGGGCAGACGGTTGCTTTCCTATTTATCATGCTGGGGCTTTACCGCTTCTTCGCCGGTGCAATTTCGGCGGCCTCAGGTTGGCGTTCATTGGGTGGTTCTTGCTGGATGCATCCCGTCGCAGCTACGTCCAGGTGGAACTTATGTCGGGGCTCCGGGGTCGCCCGGTGGCCGATATCATGGACCGCGATTGCCCAACCGTGGAAGGTCATTTGAGCCTGCAGGACTTTGTCCATGAATACTTGCTGCGCAGCGGACGGCGCTGCTTTGCTGTGGTTCACAATGGTCAGCTAACCGGGCTCATTACCCCGCATGAAGTCAAGCATGTGGACCGTGAAAACTGGGCGCAAACGAGTGTGCAAGCCGTGATGCGACCCCTCAGTCAACTCCGGACCATTGCGCCCGACACTCCCGCAATTCAGGCGCTGGAGATTATGAGCCGGGAGGATATTAACCAACTACCCGTCCTCTCCGATGGGCGGCTTGAGGGACTCTTTTCCCGCAGACATATTCTGGGTTTCCTGCAGAACCATGCTGAATTGCGTAGTCGGTGAACGAGAGTGGGTTTTGCCCTGACGGAATTTGCGTGACTTCGTGGCGAGTCGTAGCCCGTCCGGATGGCGACAAGTGTCACGCCCTCGGCCCAGTATACGCGGGGTCCAAGTTCTGATTGGATAGAGTGATTGGCAAGGAGAGCCATGATGAAAATCGATCCCGCGGAACAGGTTTTCGAGGAACTACTTCCGTATCTTGAAACGCTGGACGCTCAGATCGGTGCTGTCGTCCAGCTCCTGAAGGACAGGGGCGTGACGACCAATGAGGAATTTGCCCAATACGTACAGCAGGCTGATATGGCCAGTAGCGTCAGGAAGCGCGGACTGCGCGTAAGAATGGAATACCTCTTTACCAACGCCGCCAAACGGAGCGCCAAATCATGAGCATTGCAGGGTGCTTACTTGCCGTGGAAGGAGACGATGATGCGAGGCTTTTTGTTGGGGATTGTCGCTACTCTTATCGTGATGCCTCTTGCTGGCTGGCTCTATCTTAGATTGGGCTATGCAAACCTCCGCGCCGATGCTGGACCCTCCGAGTTCGAATCGACACTCGCGGCCACAGCTCTGGAAGCATCTGCGGCGCGCCACGCTCCTAAACCAAATAATC
>JBARIF010000495.1:0-13388 GCA_049799615.1 Terriglobales bacterium | reverse complement strand
GATTAGAATGGGCTTGGCTTTTGCCCCGCAGCAGCAGTTCCGCGTCGCCGGCGGTCAGCCACCGGCCTTCCTTGGTGATGCCGATGGGTACGACTTCGTACTTATTCTTGTCAATGGCGTTCAGGACCGATGCGGCCGAGAGCAGCGATACTTCATGCTCCCCGCTGCGCCCGCCAAACAGGATGCCGACACGCAGTTTTTTCATGGCTCTTTTTCATGGATATGGGCTTGATATGGCCCCTCCATTCTTGCACAATGTCATACCGTCTGGGTTGACCAGGGCTGCACCCCGAGCTAGCCTCGGCCGGTCTGGACCGGGAACCTCTGCGTTGTCCTGATTTCTTTGGGAAGGGAAGATCACGTCATGCGAAAAGTAATGTCACTGGCCGCGCTCTTTTTGCTGTTCTCGGTTGCGGCGGCATACGCGCAAGCGGCGCCGGCCGCCCCACGCAAAAAACGGGTAGCCATATTCGATTTCGATTACGCCACTGTGCACAGCAATGTCGCGGCCCTCTTTGGGCAGGACATCGATATCGGCAAGGGCATCTCCGACCTGCTGGTCACCTACCTGGTCAAAGACGGCAGCTATTCGGTGATCGAGCGCAAAGCTCTGGATAAGATCATGGCGGAGCAGAATTTTTCCAACAGCGACCGCGCCAATCCGAACTCGGCGGCCAAAATCGGGAAGCTGCTGGGCGTTGATGCGATCATCGTCGGCAGTATCACTCAGTTCGGCAACGAGACCAAGAACTTGAATCTGGGCGGCGCCGGCGGCGCACTGGGTGGATTTGGCCTAGGCGGCTTCGGACACAAAAAGTCCAAAGCCATCGTGTCCCTGACCGCGCGCATGGTGGACGTGGATACAGGCGAGATTCTGGCGGTGGCCGAAGGCCATGGTGAATCACAGCGCGAAAGCACTTCGCTGCTGGGTGGCGGTGGCAACTGGCACGGCTTCGGCAACGGCAACGCGGACTTCGGCAGCAGCGACTTCCAGAGCACCATCATCGGAGAAGCCGTGAAGGCCGCGGTAGAGAAGACAAGCACCGAGGTGATCGCCGACAAAGACAAGCTGGTAGCACGCACGGTCGTGGTTGAGGGGTTAGTCGCGGCCGTGGATGGTGGACAGATCATCCTCAATGTCGGGTCGAAAGCCGGGGTGAAAGTCGGCGACCAGCTGAATGTCGAGCGCGTGACCAAGGAAATCAAGGACCCATCCACCGGCAAGGTGATCCGCCGGATGGCAACCTCGGTCGGCGTGGTTAAGGTCACAGATGTGGACGACATCTCGTCCGTTGCGACCACGGTTTCAGGCACCGGATTCAAGACCGGAGACGAGGTGAAAACCGCCACGCAATAAGTATGGCGCGGACCGGGCCCTGAGCAAAGTCGAAGGGGCCCTCGCCCGCGGCTTCTGACTTTTCATGAACGGGCAGGGTACCGCCCGTTCCGGCCCCTTTCCTTCTGAGCAGCACGGCTGGATTGGCTCCACTGGGAGGCTCCCTATGGGAGTGTCATTTGCACGAGTAAGCAAGCTGGCAAGCGTCGTTGTTGTCGTCCTTCTCGCCCTACCCGCCCTGACCGCACAGCAAAAAGGTCCTCTGACCAATGCCGACGTCATCAAGATGGTGAAAGCCGGAATGGCAGAGCCCACGATTGTGGCGGCCATTGCCGCCAATGACACGCAGTTCGATCTCTCCTCAAGCGGCCTGCAGTCGCTCAGTCAGGCGGGGGTCAGCAGCAAGGTGATCCGGGCCATGCTGGCGGCGGAGTCGAAGAAGAAAGATGCGGCCGCAGCGGCGGAGAATGCAGCGGCTGCGTCAAATGTGAATACCACGCAAGATTCCGCTCCGGACACGTCGGCAGGCATGAACCCACAAGGCATGAGCCCCCAGGGGATGCCGCAGGGAATGTCATCGGAACAGATGCAGCAAATGATGGCCAACATGCCACCCGAAATGCGGGAGCGTATGCAGGCCTCCATGGCCCAGCGAAACGCCACAGGAAGATCCGGGAGGGGAGGGGCATCGGCCAACTCGATTCCGCCTCATGCCGGTGTGCCGGTTCCCCTGGACAGTCCGCTCTACACTTCGTTCACACGGCTGAAGACCCAGCCCGGCTATCGCATGATCATGAGCATGCACGCCAGCGATCCCAAAATGGAGCAGATGGCCCAGAGTATATTCAGCCCAGGGGAATTGGTGGTCCAGGGCAATACACGGCAATACACCATGCACTACAAAATGCAAGCCACGGACGTGCCGGGAACGGTGGATGACTGGGAGATTCGGTCGGTGGTGCAGAACGGCCGCGGGGCGTCGCTGATTACTTCGGCGGCGGTGCCTCGATTGCTGAAGCTCTCCGCAGAAAACGCAGCTCGACAGCTGGCGGACTTGGACCGCATGGCCGCGACCTCGATGGCCCGCGCTGCCGCGGAAGGGCCCATGGGCGCGATCGGCGCCGGAATGACCGCCGCGTCGGTCGCCATGGCGCATGTGGAAGTGCCCCGGATGCTGAAGAAAGAGCGGGAGATGTTTTCCTGGCGGTGCCGCGACGTTCCGCGGAGTGACGAATCGGGCAGCCACCCAAACACCAACCTTACCGACCTGCACTCCATCGGGGAACAGAACGTGAGCGGCACGATGGCGGACGGCTACGAGTTCTACGACTACGAGAACGCAAAGACGCAGGGCACAATCCGACTGTTTGTGGCCAAGGACACCGGCTTGCCGTTGCGGATCGAGATGGCCGATTCTAGCGGCGTCGGCGGAATCCAGATGAACTACGTCCCCCTCACGGATCCGGCGAATATTGAAATTCCGGCCTGCATGAACGCACACTAGCAAAGTGTCATACAATACCCATGCCTACCCCCGAGGTTCCAGGAAATCTCAACTGAACTCATTCGTCATGGAGACATGATGGCAACAGCTGCTGCAACTCCCGGCAAGCGCGCGCAGTTTGCGACCCGTGTTCCCGGGCGCCGTTACGACAACCTTTTCCTTTCGGCCATGGCATTGCTCATACTGGCCACTGTTTTTCTGGGATTTGCACGCACCTACTACCTGGCGGGGATGATCCATGCCCCGCTGCCCGCGTTCATCATTCACCTGCATGGCGCGGCATTTTCCTGCTGGATCCTGTTGCTGGTCACGCAGACCGCGCTGGTCTCTGCCGGACGCGTGGATATCCATCGCCGCCTGGGCGTGCTCGGCTTTCTTCTGGCTTGTTCGATGGTTGTTCTCGGCGTGCTGGCGGGTACGAATGCACTGGCCAGGGGCTTCGCGCCGCCGGGTCTCGATGCCGCGACTTTTTATGTCGTGCCCATCACCGACATGCTGATCTTTAGCACGTTGATCTACTTTGCTTTCCGCAATCGCACCGATTCCGCGGCGCACAAGCGCCTTATCCTCATCGCTACGATTGCGCTGCTGATCGCCGCCATAGCGCGCTGGCCCTTCGCCGTTTTCCTGGGCAAGCCCATCGCGGCTGGCTTGTTCTCCTACATTTTCCTGCTAATGCTGGTGGCCTACGATTTGTGGTCCATTCGGAAGGTCCATTGCGCCACACTCTGGGCGAGCATTTTTCTCATCATCGTGCAGCAAATACGAGTGCCCATCGGGATGACCGCACCCTGGCATGCCTTCGCCAGTTGGGCCCGGTCCCTGGGGAGCTAGCGCAGCCGCGCCGAGCTCAACCGACGATTCAGAGTGCCCCGCGGCCACCCAGCTTGGCGGGGACCACGGTCCGCGACGGGAAATGCAACCCTGCCGCGTGCCGGTTCATGGCGGTTGCCGCCTGCGTGCGGCGGTTGCCCTCGAGGCTGTTGTAATCCAGAGTGGTAACGCTGTGCTCACACAGCGCACATTTAAACGTGGTCCCGCCGTTCATCGATTTAGTGGTGTAGTATCGCACGTCTCTATTGTAGTCCTGCGGCGCAGCTGCTCTACCGGGGCATTAGGTGAGCGACTTTAGGGTGAAATCCTTGTGTGGGGCGGAAACTCTTGTCCGACGCCTTTGACCTGGGTGTTGATTTTCCGGATCGGATGCCAAAAAACAGGATCCAAGTCAAGAAGCGTCGGACAGGAGTGTCCGACCCACGCTGCTCTTACAGGATCTTCTTGCCAAACGCCGACTGCGCCAACTCTACCGCCAGGTCAGCGGTGCGGTTGTGCTCGTCGATGACCGGATTGACCTCGACGATCTCAAAGCTCAGCATGCGGCCGTGGTCGGCGATGATTTCCATGGCCAGGTGGGCTTCGCGATAGGTGGCCCCTCCGCGCACCGGGGTGCCCACGCCGGGGGCGTCTTCGGGATCGATCCAGTCCATGTCTAGAGAGACGTGATAGCCGGCGGTGCCGCGTCCAGCCAGGCGCAGGGCTTCTTCCATCACGGTGCGCATGCCACGCTCGTCGATATCGCGCATGGTAAAGACGCCGATGCCGGCCCGGCGGACATTTTCTTTTTCGACGGCATCAATGTCACGCACGCCTACCAGCACGCAGTTTTCCGGTTTCACCTTGGGCGAGAAATCAAAGATGTCGGCCAACTCGGCTGGTCCCAATCCCATGGTGGCGGCCAGCGGCATGCCGTGGACGTTCCCGCTGGGTGAGCTATCGGGCGTGTTGATGTCGGTGTGGGCGTCAATCCAGATCAAACCGATTTTCTGGTTCTGACGGCGGTAGAACTCAGCCACCCCGGCCACCGTTCCCGCGGCCACCGAGTGGTCGCCGCCCAGCACCAGGGGAACCATGCCGGCTTCCAGGGTTTTCAGGACCAGTTCGGCATGCTTGGTGCAGGTGGCGGTAATTTCCTTCAGATACTTGGCGGACGGGTCCCCCACCTTCTTCTGTTCGGCGATTGCTACGGACACATTGCCGGCATCCTCGACCACATGTCCCAGCGCCTCGAGGCGCGCCTCCAGACCAGCGACACGCACCGCAGAGGGGCCCATGTCCACGCCCCGGCGCGACTGTCCCAGATCGAGCGGGACCCCAATCACCCGGATTTTCCTGGGCGCGATGCTGGAGGACGATGTGTTGCTTGGGGTCATGGATTTGTGATAACGGTTGTGCCCGGTGTCTTCCCCTGAACCGGCGCGCTCCGGTTGGTTGAGATTTTATCTTCAGTTGCCAGTCAAAAGTTCCTGGTTCTCAGCTTTATGCGCATTCACTCGGCTCGGCGGTGACAGACGTCAGGGGTACAGCCGATTCAGCATGCGTGGAAACGGAATGGTCTCCCGCACATGCTCCAGTCCGCAGATCCAGGCCACGACGCGTTCGATTCCCATGCCGAAACCGCCATGCGGCACGCTGCCGAATTTGCGCAGGTCAAGGTACCACTTGAAGGCCTCTTCGGGAAGACCGTGTTCGTGAATGCGCTGCACCAGCAGATCGTAGGAAGCCATGCGCTGTGAGCCGCCGATAATTTCTCCGTAACCTTCCGGCGCCAGGACATCAACGCATAGCGCCAGTTCCGGCCGTTGCGGATCGGGCTCCATATAGAATGCCTTCACCTGCGCGGGATAACGATGCACCATGACCGGCTTTTCAAACTGCGATGAGATATAGGTTTCGTCAGGCGATCCCAGGTCGCCGCCCCACTCGAACTTATTCTCCATAGCGCCTTTAGCGTGGGCTTCCTGCAACATCCTGGCGGCTTCGTCGTACGTGATGCGCGGGAACGGGGCCTCAATCTTTTCCAGCTTGGTGACATCGCGACCGATGACTTGCAGATCGGCGCGCCGCTTCTCCAGGCAACGCTTCACGATAAAGCTGATCAGGCCTTCCGCCAGGTCCATGAGATCGTCGAGTTCGGCGTAGGCGACCTCGGGCTCGACCATCCAGAATTCCGTGAGGTGACGCCGCGTCTTGGATTTTTCCGCCCGGAAGGTTGGCCCGAACGAGTACACCTTGCCCAGGGCCATGGCGGTGGCTTCGATGTAAAGTTGGCCGGACTGCGTCAGATAAGCCTGCTCGTCAAAATAATCAACCGGGAAAAGAGTGCTGGTACCCTCGCAGGCGGCCGGAGTGAGAATGGGAGGGTCAGTGAGGACAAAGCCGCGCTCGTCAAAGAAATCCCGCGCCGCTTTGATGATCTCCGCCCGCACCCGCAGAATCGCCGCCTGCCGCTGCGAACGCACCCACAGGTGACGGTGTTCCATCAGGAATTCAACGCCGTGCTCTTTCGGAGAAATGGGATAAGGGTCGCTCTCCGAAACCCGCTGCAGAACCTTAATCCCGGAGACATCGAGTTCATACCCGCCCGGGGCGCGCTTGTCGGCGCGGACTTTTCCCTCGACGATCACGCTCGATTCCTGAGTGAGGCCTTTTATTGCGTCGAATACTTCAGGTGCCACGGCATTTTTCGGCACCACGCCCTGAATCAGCCCGGAGCCGTCGCGGAATTGCGGGAAGAGCAGTTTCCCGCTCTCCCGCAGATTGTAGAGCCAGCCTCGAATGGTGACGGTCTGGCCCTCATGCTTGCCGATATCAGAAATCGTGCTTACAGGAGATGTCATAGAATTGATTGAGAAATTGGGTAATTGAGAAATTGCGGAATTGAAAACCGAGAAGCCCAGCCCGCTTTTTCAAATTACACAATTACCAAATTACTCAATCACCAAATTGCTAAACACCTCGCCCATTTTCTCCACCGGATTCACCTTCTCGTCGGCTTCGATTTCCAGCAGCAAGGGCGGCGTATGTGGGGCCGAGCGCAGTAACTCCATCGCCTCTTTCCAGTCGATGGTCCCGGCCCCCGGCCACAGATGAGAGTCGCGGTCTCCGGCATTGTCGTGGACGTGGGTGGAATGAATATGGCCTTTCAGGATGGCGAACGCTTCCGCCACCTTGCTCATGATATGGGCGTGGCCGAGATCGAAACATACGCCCACGTCATCGAAGTGGGTGATCTGGATGAACTCCACCAGTTTGTCCGGAGTGCTCAGCTCATTGGGAATATTTTCCAGCAGGATGCGTACTCCCAGCGGTTTGGCAAAGGCACGCAAGTGCTCGATGGAAGTCATGGCCGCTTCGAATTTGCGGTCGTCAAACGATTCGCCGCCGGTCCCCATGTGCTGTATCAAGAAGCGGAAGGGAATCTGCTCGGCCACTTCAATCGCGCGCTTGATCTCATCCATGGCCTCGATGCGCTGGGCCCGGTCGGTGGCGGCCAGGTTCACGGGCGGCGCGCCGGTGCGCCCTGACTCGTAATCAGCGTGCAGGGGCGAATGAATCGAATGGAGCGGAATACCGCTGGTGTGAAACCAGTCCGCAATTTCGCGCACATGCTGCTTGCGATTGGCATAATCAAGGTGCTGGCGGGCGGCAAATATCTCGATCGCCTGCGCCCCGCCTCGCACCAATCCGTCCAGCAGCCCGGGATGCAGCCGCTCTTTCACGTACACCAGTGTGGACATTGCTTTCAGCATGATTGATCCAGTTCACTTCACAGAACGATGTGGGGGCAGGTGAGGACACCTGCCCTACTCGGTTCATGGTTAACCTAAAATCCTGTCGCTCGGCCGTTGTTGCGCGGGTCGCTGGCGCCGAGGCGTTCTCCCCGTTTCGGGTCGATCATGATGCACTCGCCGTCGCTCCAGGAATCCTGCGCTTCGATCCGGTGGCCCATTCCCTCCAGCCGCTTGATGGTATCAGGAGAAAATCCGGACTCCACGCGGGTGACGTCGGGCAACCACTGATGATGAAAGCGGAGAGCGTTCACGGCTTCCTGAATATTCATTCTGTAGTCAACCACTCCCATCAGGATATTGGCCACCGTGGTGATAATCCGCGGGCCGCCGGGAGAGCCCAGCACCAGAAACAGCTTACCGTCTTTCAGCACGATAGTGGGCGCCATCGCGGAAAGGGGGCGCTTGCCTGGCCCAATGGCGTTGGCTGGCCCCTGGATCAGGCCGAACATGTTGGGTACGCCCTGCTTGGCCGCGAAGTCATCCATCTCATCGTTCAACAGAAAGCCCAGACCCTCGGGAGTGACCCGCGAGCCAAAGCTGTCATTGAGCGTGGTCGTGACCGCGACCGCGTTCCCCTCCGGATCGACCACCGAGTAGTGAGTCGTTTGGTTTGGCTCCGCCCCAGCGCCGGAGGGAAGATGTCCAGCGGCATATTGTTCGAGCTGGTTGAAGATCGCAGGCCGGATCAAATCCTTACTGACGCTGGCATGCTTGGGATCAATCGATTCCCGCCAGGCCGCCCCGTAGCGCTTGTCGATTAACTGGGCCACGGGAATCTTGGAAAAATCAGGATCGCCCAGAAACTCCGCCCGGTCGAAAAACGCGCGCCGGAAGGCTTCCAGGGTCAGATGCATAGCCTGTGCCGACCGGCCCCCGAATTTTGCCAGGTCGTAGCCCTCAAGAATGTTCAATATCTCGATCAGCGTGGTCCCGCCCGACGAGGGCGGCGGCGCGCTGATGATTTCGTAGCCGCGGTACGATCCCCGCACCGCCTCCCGCTCTTTCACTTCGTAGTGCGCCAGATCGTCAACCGTGATCAGCCCCCCGCCCTTGTGTACGGAAGCAGCCAGTTCCCGCGCCATGTCTCCATGATAGAAGTCATCCGGGCTTCCGGCGATGCGCTTCAATGTGCGCGCCAGGTCCGGCTGCTTGAACACCTCGCCGGCCTGGTAATAGTTTCCATCGCGCTGAAAAACGCGGCGCGATTCCGGAAACTGGCCCAGCTGTTTGTCCTCACGCAAGTCGCTGGCATCTTCGGCGGCCAGGGCAAACCCCTCTTCCGCCAGCTTGATCGCGGGGGCCATCACGCGCGCGAGCGATAGCTTGCCGTACTTCTTCTCCGCATACACCATCCCCGCCACCGATCCCGGCACGCCAATCGCCTTGTAGCCGATGGTGCTGGCATCCTTCATCACATTTCCCTGGGCATCGAGATACATGTTGGCCGTGGCGGCTGCGGGTGCCTTCTCGCGGTAGTCGATAAAGTGGGTCTTGCCATCGGCGAAGCGGACAAGCATGAAGCCGCCGCCGCCCAGGTTTCCCGCTTGGGGATGCACCACGGCCAATGCGAAACCCACTGCGACTGCTGCGTCCACGGCATTGCCGCCCGACTTCATCATCTGCACTCCAGCCCGCGAGGCCAACCGGTGCACGCTGGCCACCATGGCTCGAGGCGCTACCTCCGGCACCAGGCGAGCCGCGAAGTTGCGCGGCCCGCCTGCCGCCAAGGTTAGCGGAATAAAGAGCAGCAGAATGAATGACTTGCAATGAGATCGCATGTGGGGAACTGCTAGAGGCTAGCCTAGCCGGAGAGCGGGAGTCAAATCATCGGGATGCCCGACAATGGCTCAGTTTGAACAATCTTCCGAAACCCGGGGTCATCCTGAGGGACTTCAGTCCCGAAGAGTCTGCCCTGAGCGAAGTCGAAGGGATCTGGTGCCCCTAACGCCCTGGCTTGCCAAGCCGCGCACCTGCTTCACGCCACATGCTTCGCAAGCTCAGCATGACGCCTTGGATTGTGAGCCAAGGTTCAAACTGAGCCACTACCGGATGCCCGCACCGCTGCTATGAGGTGCGGGTGCCGATAGGAGGATGGTCAGGTTGACTGCGTGATCGCTATCTTTCGCTGGACAGATCCTGAGGCAGGTATAGGGATGCGGTCACAGTCTGAAATCTAGAATCTGAAATCTCCAGACAGGGCGTCAGATCATTCCCCTGTAAGCGCAAGGTTCTTCAGATATGCCGTCGCGCCCGAAGATGTCTTATTTCCACCAATCTGGAAATTGACTATCAGGCGCCCGATCTCCCAGCCGAGGCCAAAAACGCTGGGCCCGGAGGCACCTACGAATGTGGATTCTTTGGTGTCGAAGGTCACGGAATCGTAGGTTACATTTCCCGCAGAATCCCGGTGATATTTCAGGATGACGTGATGCCACGCGTTCCCTTTCCAAACTTTTCTCGAACAAGCGACGTTCGAATTGTTCCAGTGCGGGTGGCCGGAATGGTTGGTCACGTACTGCCACATGCCCTTGCCAAAATTACATTGCATTCCAAAGATCACGGTGTTTCCGCTGAGCGTGACCTGGTTCAAGTCAAGTTCGATATTGTTGACGGTCGCCAGCTGGTTGAAGTAAACCCACGTATCAAGGGTGAAGGAAGTGGATTTGCCATCCTTGTGAGCTGGGCCGAGGTAAATATGGAAGCGCTCTCCTCCATAGTATTTCCATACGACATCGAACCGCCGAAGCCCTCCCGATATCTTGCTGCTTCCCGTAGATGATCCATTCGTACCCTTGTCGTGCTCCCAGCACCAATGGGGAATGCTGCAACCCGTAGTGCCGCCAGAGCTGGGAATGTCCTCAAGACTCTTTACTTGTTCTGCGCCAAGAGCCATAAGGCTGGTAAACAGCCAAAAAACGACCACAAACTTCACTGATATTCTCCCCCGTGGTTGGTTTAAAACTAGCGACCGCTGTTCGGTCCGTTCCCGGTCCGGCCAAAGGTGGGTTTTGTTGTCAAAATTGTTACTGCCGTCAAGGATGAGGGTCAACTATCGGAAGTACAGGGGGGCGCCGGAAAGTACTGCAACCTCGGGTTCGGTTCCACAGAATCGTGCCGGCAAGAATCGCCGTTCTCACTTTCTGGCGCGGCGAGATTTGGATCTGGGGCGGGTTGCCCTGGTTCTGCGGGTGCTGGTCCTGGCAGGGTTCGGCCTGGTTATCTTCGCCTTCGCCGCCACCATCTCATACGACTTTGTAATCAGTTCCCTGGTGTCGATCCAGGGCAGGACATCCATGCGTTCGAACGCCACCCAGTTGTAGCGGCCGAGGTAAGGCGCGGGGATAATATCTTCATGCTCCACCAGTTCGGAAAATATTTCTGCTTCGCACTTGAACATCAGCCGCGGCGGCACCGAACTCAGAGACAGCAGCGCGAAAATCTTTCCGCCCACCTTGAAACAGAGAACTTCTCCCCACTGCAGCTTTTCCGTGGCGTGGGGAAAGGAAAGGCAGAAGCCGCGGATGGATTCAACACTCATCTGTTCCTTATGAATCTAACCCGCGAAACCCTGAATCAAAAAGCAAAGGTGTTTTGGATGCGGGCGCGAGATCCGTTATAAGAGTTCTTTCAAACTAGCTGGAACCTCCAGGAGATTGAAATGCAAACCCGGCAACTTGGCAACTCCGATCTGCGCATCACCCCGGTCGGCTATGGGGCCTGGGCCATCGGCGGCTCGGGCTGGCAGTTCGCGTGGGGGTCGCAGGACGACAACGACTCCATCGCGGCCATCCATCGCTCCCTCGAACTGGGAGTGAACTGGATCGACACCGCCGCGGTTTACGGCTTGGGCCACTCCGAAGAAGTTGTGGCCAGGGCCCTGAAGATCTGGCCGGGCCCCCGGCCTTATGTCTTCACCAAATGCGGCCGCCTTTGGGATGAACAGGGAAACGTGCGGGGAGGCCTGGGCGCCGATTCCATCCGCCGCGAAATCGAGGACAGCCTGCGCCGCCTGGCCATCGATGTAATCGATCTCTACCAGATTCACTGGCCGCCCAATCCGGATTCCCCCCAGCTCGAAGAGGCCTGGGCTACGCTGGCCGACTTGAAGCGGCAGGGCAAGGTGCGCTGGATCGGGGTCTCGAACTTCGACGTCAAACAGCTGCGGCGTGCCCAGGCCATCGCACCGGTCACCTCTCTGCAACCTCCTTATTCGCTGATTAACCGCGGAGTCGAGCGCGAAATACTTCCCTACTGCCTGCAAGAAGGCATTGGCGTCATCGTGTATTCGCCCATGGCCTCGGGACTGCTGACCGGTGCCATGACCCGGGAACGGGTCGCCAAGCTGCCTAAGGACGACTGGCGCCGCGCCGGTCCAAATTTCAATGAGCCCAAGCTGTCGCGGAATCTCGCCCTGGCGGAACGCTTGCGCGAGATCGGGAAGCGGCATGGCCGTTCGGCGGGCGAAGTTGCCATTGCGTGGACGCTGCGCAACCCGGCCGTGACCGGCGCCATCGTGGGCGCCCGCAATGCCAGCCAAGCCGAAGGCGTCATGCTTGCCGGAGACCTGATCCTCAACGATGAAGACGTAATCGAGATTGAAAGCTTCCTTGAAGCGGCGGCGTAATGGCGAAGCAGAGGGCGTCCAGATGGTTCGGGACAGAAGTCTTCCAGCAATGAGTTTGGGAAGCGCACGACTTCAGTCGTGCCCTTCCCCACTCTTTGCGACGCCGAGTTTCTCCAGAAGCGCTGCAGTCGTGTCCGTCCCGAAACGCGCGGCATCGAGACTCTCTGCAACCTCTGAAGCTGGGGCTCTCCAGTCTCTGCTCACACCTCTTCGCGCGCCTCTCCTAGAGTCACGCTGACATCGAGCTTCTTCTTTCCCCGGTAGATGGTGACCCGCACCGTGTCGCCGGCGCGATGACTGTTCATGACCTGGCTGAGGTCCTGCTGGTCCTGGACCTGCTGGCCATCGATGGCCACGATCAGGTCGCCGCCGAGGGTGATAGGAACGTTGCCGATGTAGGCGCGTTCGTTGCCGCCGCGCAGGCCGGCGCGGTCGGCGGCCCCGCCAGGCACGATCTGCACGATCAGCAATCCGCTGTCTGCCGCCAGCCCCATCTGGTCCGCCAGTTCCGGGGTAATGGGAATCGTTCGCACTCCCAGCGCCGGACGCCGCACCCGCCCCAGGGTCATCAGATCGTTCAGCACTGCTTTCGCCGTGTTTACCGGGATGGCAAAACCAATGCCCGCGCTCTGGCCCACGTTGGAGGCGATCAGCGTGTTGATGCCGATCACTTCGCCGTGCCAGTTCAGCAAGGGGCCGCCGGAATTGCCGGGATTGATGGCCGCGTCGGTCTGGATGGCGTCGTCGATCTGCATGCCGTCGGGTTCCTGCACCGGGCGGATCGAACTGATGATGCCATTGGTCATGGTCCCGGCCAGGCCGAAGGGATTGCCGATGGCATACACTTTCTGTCCTACCTGCAGATTGCGCGAGTCGCCGAGCACCATCGGAGTCAGGCCGGCACCCTTGATCTGAATGACCGCGAGATCGTGAGCCCGGTCGGTCCCCACCACGGTGGCGCGGTACTTCTTGCGGTTGTGCAGGGTCACTTCCACCTGGCGGGCGTCAGCGATTACGTGGTAGTTGGTCAGCACGTGACCTTCTTTATCAATAATGAAGCCCGAGCCCTGCCCCTCCTGCGGCACCAGTCCGTAAAAGAAATCGAACGTCACCGCCCGGGAAGTGATGTTCACCACGGAATCGATGTTCTTGCGGTAAACGCTCATGTTGTTCTGCTCTTCGGCGTCGAAGCCGCCGTTCGACGCCGCCTCGGTGATCTCCACCCGGTTGCTGGGGCGGCCAAACCAGTTCGTGGTATGCATCTGGCCGGAGCGGTAGGTAGTGAAGTAAAAG
>JBARIF010000494.1:0-4832 GCA_049799615.1 Terriglobales bacterium | reverse complement strand
GGTGGGGCGAGCGGAACGGCCGCACGCCGACCAGTCCGGCGCCGGCATCGAGCACGCCGGCCACGCTGTGGATCTTGGTGGTTTCAAGGGCCTCCTCGAAGCTGAAGGGGGGAAGGATGGTGGGCATGCGTTTGGCCAGCATCGTCTTACCGGAACCGGGCGGGCCGATCATCAGGATGTTGTGGCCGCCGGCGCAGGCCACTTCGAGGGCGCGCTTCGCGGTCTGCTGGCCGCGCACATCTTTGAAGTCAACCACGTAGTGCTGGGCTTCACTTAGCAGCGTCTCACTATCTACTTTCAGGGGCAAAATGCCGTTGCCGGTATTCACGAAGCGGATGACGTCGAGCAGCGACTTCACGGGATAGACTTCGACGCCGCCGACCATGGCGGCCTCGCGGGCATTCAACTCCGGCACGATCAGGCGAGGGATCTTCTTTCCCCGGGCTTCGATGGCGATCGGCAGCGCACCGCGCACACCACGAATGCCTCCATCGAGCGAGAGTTCGCCGACGAAGAGGCAGTCCGGTACCTCTTTTTTGTTAAGCCCTCCATAGGCGCCCAGAATTCCCAGGGCCATGGGCAGGTCGAATCCGGAACCTTCCTTGCGGATGTCGGCGGGCGCCGGTTGATGGTGATGTGGGTGGGAGGAATGTCGTAGCCGCAGTTCTTGAGGGCGGCCCGTACCCGGTCGCGGCTTTCGCGCACTGCGGCGTCGGGCAGTCCTACGGTGTGAAAATAATCTTCATTGGTCTTGATGCCGGAGACGTCCACCTCAACCTCGATGATGCTGGCATCAATGCCATACACCGCTGCGCTCAAAGTCTTATAGAGCATGAGGCTGAGCGCTCGCAGACTGATGGTTCATCTCCGAGCCACCATGACCAATGAAGATCGGCCGCTGACCTGCACTCTGGTTCCACCATACCGGCCCGCCAGCAAGAGAGCGGTGACGGCCGTCACAACAGCGGGTGACGGACGAACTATGACCAAAAACCTGGATTTGGGCCTGCCAGAACCAAGGTGCCTAACAACCTTCCATTGTCTGAGGTCTGGCAGTGAACTAGGATTCAACTAACCTGCATAGGAACCTGCGACTCCCAGCGCGGGTCCAGGATTAGTGTCAGCAGTTATGGACGAAGAAGAAGATCAACCCAAACACCCGTCTCGCGCTCCGGGTCATCTGGAAAAAGAAGAAGCCCGGCTTTGGCGGATGGCCCTTGCCTTTCTGGTATTGCTGGCGACCGGCCTGGCCGCACTTTCCTGGGAACGGCTGCAGGGCCTTCCGTATCACCTGGGCGCCGTCTCCATCGGCCTGCTGGTGCTGTCGATTCTATTCGCGGCATACGTGTACGGACGGCGCCGCGAAGTCTCGGAACTGAAGCACCTGCTGCACGATCTGCACGACCGCGCCGGCGTCACTCCGTCCGACGAACAGCTCGACCAACTGACCCAGGTTATCCAACGCTCCCAACGAAGTTTCAAGGAACTCATTGATTCGTTCGACGACGTGGCTTTTGCCTGCTCACTCGACGGCACCCTGCGGACGGTAAATCGCCGTCTCACGCAGTTGCTGGGCCTCGCCTATACCGCCGTGGTAGGCCATAAGATCGATGAGTTCCTGGACGAGCCCGCGCGCGGCGATGTTGAGACCGGTCTTCCGCGCTTTTTGGAGAAACGCCGCTGGTCGGGACTGGTCCGGGTCCAGGTCAAGAACAGCACACGCGCCCTCTATTTCGACTGCGTATTGAATGCCATCGTCAAAAGCGACGAGGTGGTTGGCATCAGTGCTCTTGCCCGGGACGTGACCGAAGAACGCGAGAAAGAGCGCCGCTTCACTGAACTTTTTGAGACCCTGCAGGAAGGCGTGTACTTCAGCACCCCGGAAGGGAAGTTGCTCGATGCCAATCCCGCGCTGATCCAAATGCTCGGCTGCAGCAGCCGGGAAGAGCTTCTATCGCTCGATCCCAGTACGCTCAATCTGGACCCTGGCCAGGGCCCGGTACTGGGCCGGAGTGCCGACGACCGCGGGAGCGAGCGCAGCCGTGAGCTCACACTGCGCCGCAAGGATGGAACCACCGGCGTCTTTCTCGATACCTCGCGCGCGGTATGGGACGGTGCGGGCAAGATCATCCGTTACCAGGGCACGCTGGTTGATGTGACCGAGCGGCGCAAAATGGAGAAAGCCCTGCGCCAGCAGGAAGAGTTTCAGCGGTATTTGCTGGAAAGTTTCCCCGACCTCATTCTGGTAATCGGCCTGGATGGGCGCTACAGCTTTGTCAGTTCACGTATCCGCGATCTGCTGGGCCGCGCCCCGGCGGAGATGATGGGCAAGAAGGTGGATGACGCCGAGCAGGAGCAGTCCGCCGAATTTGTGGCCCTCTACCACGACGTGAGCACGGGAGCAAAGAAATTCGGCTTCTGCGAGTTTGGCGCCCGCCACCGCGACGGCAGTTGGCGCACCATGCGGGCCAACGCCAGCCCGCTGTTCGACGCCGAAGGCAAGGCCAGCGGGGTAATCGTGTCGGTGCGCGACATTACCTTCGAGAGGAAACTGGAACAGCAGATCATCCAGAGCGAACGCCTGGCCGCCATGGGACAGATGATCGGAGGCTTTGCGCACGAACTGAACAATCCTCTCACCAGCATCATGGGAGTGGCCGAACTTCTGCAGGAAGGCGAACAGGTCGAGACCAAGCGCAAGCAACTGCTGATGCTGCAGCAGCAGGCCCGGCGCGCGGCCGACATCGTGCAGAACCTCATGTACTTCTCCCGCCCGCCGGCCCCAGGAAGAGGACCGATCAACCTCAGCGAACTGGTGCAGCGCACCCTGCACCTGCACACTTATTCATTAAGGAAAAATAATATTACGGTGGACTATCTGCCAGAGCCCTCTTTGCCGGTTATCAACGGCGATTCGCACCAGTTGATGCAGATTTTCCTCAACCTCATACTGAATGCCGAACAAGCCATGCGCGAGGCCCGCGATCGCGGCACTCTGCGCATCCGCCTGGAAAAGAGCGATAAGTCGGTCGCCATCACCTTTCTGGACGACGGACCCGGCATCGCTGCCGATGTGCTGCCCAACATCTTCGATCCCTTCTATACCACCAAGCGCCCGGGACGCGGCACCGGTCTGGGGTTGAGCATCTGCAAAGCGATTTTGCGGGAGCACGGAGGAGAGATTGAGGCCAGCTCCGGGCCCGGCGGCGGGGCAGTGTTCAAAGTCACTCTGCCGGTGCCAGATACTTCCCCGGCGGTGTAAGCCATCCCTCTCTGCTCATGTGGGTGCCCTGTTCAAGCTCTGCTTGGGCGGGGGGCGTTCATCACAGACTTCTCTGAAGCCAGGGCCCTAACAAAAATCCCCGCCCAAGCAGAGCTTGGACGGGGCACCCCTGGCATTTCAGCAAGGGTCGAAAGGTTACCGTTCCACGGCCATGGCCACCGCATTCCCTCCCCCCAGACAGAGGGCGGCAATGCCGCGATGGACATTGCGGCGAGTCATCTCATAGATCAGAGTGACGAGCACGCGGGCCCCGCTGGCGCCGATGGGATGTCCGATGGCGACCGCACCGCCGTTGACGTTGACCTTGTTGGGGTCGAGACCTAGCTCGCGCATCACGCCCAGCGCCTGCACCGAGAAAGCTTCGTTGAGTTCGTACAGGTCCACGTCTTCATTTTTCCAGCCGGTCTTCTCCCAGATCTTTCGGACGGCATCCACGGGCGCCATCATGACCCACTTGGGATCAATGCCGCTGGTGGCCTGGGCCACGATTCGCACCATGGGCTGCGCGCCAAGCTCTTTCGCGCGCTTTGCACTGGTTACCACCAGCGCGGCGGCCCCGTCGTTCACCCCTGGAGCATTCCCCGCCGTGACGGTTCCGTCCTTCTTGAACGCGGGCTTCAGTGAACGCAGAACTTCAATGGTGGTGTCTTCCCGGGGAGACTCGTCCTTGTCGAAGATCACGGCGGCACCGCCCTTCTTCTTTGGGGCCAGCTCAACTGGGACAATCTGTGACTTGAATCGGCATTCCTTGATCGCCGCCAGCGCCTTGCGGTGAGAGTTGAGCGCGAACTCGTCCTGCTCCTCGCGCGTGATGCCGTATTTTTCCGCTACGTTCTCGCCCGTGACGCCCATGTGGTAGTTGTTGTAAATGTCCCACAGCCCGTCGTTCACCATGGAATCGACAATCTGCGCATTGCCCAGGCGATATCCCTTGCGCGCCTGCGGCAGAAGATAAGGCGCATTCGTCATCGATTCCATGCCGCCCGCGACCACAATAGAACTGTTCTCCGTTTGAATCGCTTGCGCCGCGAGAGCGACTGCTTTGAGTCCGGAACCACAAACCTTGTTGACGGTCATGGCACCCACTTCCGGAGGCAGCCCGCCGAAGATTGCGGCCTGGCGCGCGGGATTTTGTCCCAGCCCGGCAGAGACCACGTTGCCCATGATGCATTCGTCCACCTGGTTCGGGTCGAGACTGGCGCGCTTTACGGCCTCGCGAACCACGATGGCGCCCAGTTGCGTGGCGCTCAGGTCGGACAGGCTTCCCTGGAATTTGCCCACTGGCGTGCGACAGCCGGAGATGATGACGACCTCGTCGTAAGCAGCCATTTATGTGCCCCCCGCGATGATTTCCCATCTGCAATTATAGATGCGCGCGACATGGTCAAGAGCGAAATTCGCGTCCCCAAAACGGAGACGTATCGGGCCGATGACCGCGTCTTCTCCGCCGCCGTTGAAATGCAAGAGTGTGAGTGATGAAAGAACTTTCGTGCCGCAACACTTCGACAATGACGCTAGCATGCGCGAAAATTTCCGCGGCGCCCTTCGC
>JBARIF010000493.1:0-9167 GCA_049799615.1 Terriglobales bacterium | reverse complement strand
GCGGGCGTGTGCGAAACGTAGTTCTTCTTGGAAAACGGCGAAATGACGATCAGGGGCACGCGATACCCCGTATATACGAAATCGCAGGTAGGGCCGGTGGCTGTGGTACAGATGTCGCCGGGCTGGAGGTCAATGCTGGTGCTGGGCTTGATTCCATCTGGACTGGGCATGGGTTGCGGAGGCACGTGGTCATAGAATCCGCCGCCTTCATCCCAGGTAAGAATGAATACCGAATCCTTCCAGTAGGGACTCTTCATTAACGCATTGATCAGCGTGGATACGTATTTCGACCCGGTCTGGATCCGGCCCGACGGGGCGTTCGGATCCACGCCGGCGTGTTCGTCCAGACCTGCAGCAAACCCCGGATCAATTTCCGCCACCGCCGGCAGGTTCCCGGTCGTCAGGTCCGTCAGGAACTGGGTCGCCGGTGCGAAACCGGATTGGTGAGTGGTGGCAAAGTCGAACATGCCCAGTTCCGTCCCATTTCCCAGGGGCGTGTTCTGGTCATCGGTTACATAAACCCGCCAGGAAACGCCTTTGTTGTTCAGGGACTCGAAAATGGTCTTGTTGGGCAGGTGGATGGCAGGCAGGGGATAGGCCCGTCCGGCCGACGTTGCCGCCATCAGGTACATGCGGTTGGGCTGGGTCCGGGTCATGGCCGGAGAAAACCAGCGGTCCGACGTGCCAAAATTCGAGGCCATGAAGTAGTAGTAGGGAAGGTCCGTCCCATCGTAGTAGCCCATCGCCCGAATTCCGTTGATGTCGTTGAAGATTGGAGTTCCCGTGCGGGCATCGTGTCCCGCCGTGCGCACCCATCCATCCATGGTCGGCGTTCCGGAGAGCGGGCTGTTCATGTTCCAGTCCACGTGCGACTCGTTCCAGGAAGGACTGGGATTCTCGACGCACTGAGATAGCATATGAAACGAAGCCACCGCCGGACTGTTAGCGCTGGTCTGGCAGTCATTGGGGGGAAAGGGATCGGACAAGTTGGGATCGCAACCCGGGCTGGTAGCGGCCGGTTGCGACGGGTTGTTGAACTGCGGCAGACCGTCAAAGGGCTGGTCGGGAATACCGTTGGCCGCCCAGTACTCGCGCATGGCGCCGAAGTAGTGGTCGAAGCCCCGGTTCTCCTGCAGCATGAAAATAATGTGATTGATCGACTGCATGCTGGCGACGAAAGTTGCCGTCGCACTCTCCGCCGCGTTGAGCGTGATCGTGCATCCGGCGGTGCCGGTGCAGGCGCCGCTCCAGCCGTCGAAGGTATAGCTGGTGCCAGGGGTGGCCGTGAGGGTGACTTGGGTCCCCGAAGCGAAGTTCGCAGTGCAGGTGCTGGGGCAGTTGATGCCGGAAGGCGTGCTGGAGATAGTTCCTGATCCCGAACCTGCGGACGTGACCGTCAATGCCACGCCGGAGCCTCCACCCGGACCTTGTCCACCACCACTCACCAATCCTCGGCAACCCGCCAGAAAAACAATGCCCAGCACAAGTCCTGCTCCTGGGAGCAACCTACGCGAAGCCGGCATGGACTTTTCCCCTCCCGAATCGCGCCCTTGGATGAGAAATCATGGGGATAGGTTGTAGCCTTGAAAGTCGGTCTTTATGGTCGGCGGGCGAGAATGGGCCCGGGGCGGCGGCTCGGGGCCGGCAGATTCCTATATAATTTCAATTACTTACGTGGGCTAGGGCACCCCCCGGCTACCTCCGGTCCCGCGCCAGCAATAGCTTTCGGCACCTACGCCAACTGCTCCACGGGGAGGGAAAATCCATAAAAGCTATCTACGGCTTCGGAGACAGTGGCAAAGATCTCAAACAGACGATCCACGCGCGTCAGTTCCAGAACCACCGCTGAGCCGGGAGGAATGGCGGCGAGTTTCAAGTCGCCATTCTGCTTCATGGCCTGTTCCATACAATGCAGCAACATGTCGATGCCAGCGCTGTCGATTTCAGTGACGTGGGAAAAATCAAACACAATGCAGGGCCGGTCCCCGATGAGGAGCGGGGTCACGTCCCGGAGAAACTCACGGACCTGTTCCGATTTCAGTTGCAAGGGCAATTGTTTGACCGCTACACGTCTTCGAGGTGTCATAGTCTCATCAGCCTATTCAGGATGTATGGCCAGATCTCCGCGCCCGACGAAGCTGAGATGCTGATGCGGTCCGAGTCGATGCCCGAAGTCTTGAGGGTAGCGGCGTTCGGCCCGATGCGCAAGAATCTTTTTTGCCCCTCGACGATAGAGCCACGCCGCAAACCCGGCACCATCATGAATATCGTCGAGGCAGTTGAAGGCTTCGACAAAAATATTCCGGGCCAGGTTCTCCGCGGCGATTACATCTCTGGTGACGCTCAGGCTCAGGGAATAAATTTGCCGGGCATGGGCGTGAAAGAGAGCAAGAAACGCCTGTCGCTCGCCTGCCTTCGCGCGCTCCATAAGTGTGGCAGCCAGAATTGTTACCTCCCGCCCTTTTTCAAACCTCCCTAGCCTAGAGAGAGCAGGCCACACGGTCTATCGGGTCATATCTGTACTCTCTCCTACGTCTGGCTGTACCTCTCAAAGCATGGAGCCTCACACGCCTCCGTGGTGCACCTTCGCTCCATGCCCTACATGTTTTTCCGCAACGAAATTACCCGCTGGACAGGATTGTGGCGCTGCAGCGCGCTGGCTAAGCTTTGTCCATGCTTCTTGTTTCCACTTGTGATCCCACCCCCAGGCAGGCGCCCGGCTTCCTTTTGGAAAAAGGGTGCCTGCCCCTCGCCTTCAAGTGTGCGGATTGCAGTGACAGTTCTTACAAGAAGCACAATTCCTAGACGTCACATTTGGGATACCACGGCATCCCGCACCAGCGTCCGCGTTCGGAGAAGCCTCTTATGACACAGTCGCCACGACCCACGGGAACCGACCTGCCTGAGATGCTGGTTGTCGCAAAGTCAAATCGGACGGCCGGGACGCCGGAGCAGGGAAGCGCCAAACCCGACGCTCTCGCGGCTGATCTGACGGAGGAAGCGGAGGTTCTGCAGGCTTCCATCAAGGCCGGATCGGTAGCGCAGATTGTGGTGGCGGTGATTGCGGTCATTGGATTGATTTACCTGCTCAAGCTTGTGCTGGTCACCACGCTAGTTTCCGTGCTGCTGGCTTTCGTTCTGGAGCCCGTGGTGAGCGGATTAGCCCGCATACGCATCCCCCGCGCGGCAGGAGCGTTGTTGGCGGTACTCCTGCTGATCGCCCTGGCTGGAGGGCTTACCTCATTCTTCTACGGTCGAGCCGTTGATTTCGCTACCCAACTACCCAGGTACTCCGGGAAAATCCGGTCTGCCCTGGCAGACCTGCGGTCGCAAACCAGCCAGATTGAAGAGAGCACGCGCTCGGTGATTGCTTCTCCAAGGACCGGTAAAGCACCCATCGCAGTCGAAGTGCAGGAGGCGCCGGGCCTATCGCGAGTAATCTCGGCAGGTAGTGGGACCCTGGGAGAGGTGTTCCTCTCCATCACGTTTATTCCATTTCTTGTGTATTTCATGCTCACCTGGAAGGACCACGCCCACTCTGCGACCGTGCGCCTTTTCCCCAAGGAGCACCGGTTGGTAGCCCACCGCACCGTGGGCAGGATCTCGGCAATGATCCGCAGCTTCATCGCGGGCAACGTTTTCGTCGGTCTCATCAACGCGCTGGTCAGTGCGATTGTGTTCTGGCGGTTGGGCATTCCGTACTTTTATTTTCTCGGAGCGATCAGCGGATTCGCCAGTCTGGTCCCTTATCTGGGAGTATTCCTGGCCCTCCTTCCACCTCTGGCGGCCGCGGTCGGAGTAGTGGACAAGACTGGAGTCGTCATCATCTTGCTCACGGTGATCGTTCTGCACCTTCTGACCATGAACGTTCTTTATCCCAAGATCGTGGGCAAGCGGTTGCGGCTAAACCCGCTGGCGATAAGCTTGTCGCTGCTCTTCTGGGCCTGGATCTGGGGCGGGATGGGTCTGATCCTCGCAGTCCCGCTGGTGGGCGCCACAAAAATCATCTGCGACTACATTGATCCCCTGCGCGGGCTGGGGGCCTGGCTGGGAGAATGAGCTCAAAGATCAAAAGAAATGCCACGGATTCTCACAGATTCTCACGGATCAGAAATCTGAAGAATCCGTGTGAATCCGCGAAAATCCGTGGCCGTGTTTCGTCCTGCCACCTATTTCGGCTGCGGGACGATGCGCAGATACGGCTTGGGCGACTTCCAGCCCCCGGGATATTTCTGCTGCGCCTCGTCATTTGATACTGAGGGCAGGATGATGACTTCATCGCCCGGCTTCCAGTTCACCGGCGTGGCCACTTTGTGCTTGGCCGTCAGCTGCATGGAGTCGAGAACGCGCAGCACTTCGTCGAAGTTGCGTCCCGTGCTCATGGGATAGCTGAGCTGCAGCTTGATCTTCTTGTCCGGACCCACCACGAAAACTGTGCGCACGGTGGCGTTGTCGGCGGCGGTGCGCCCTTCACAGCTTTCGCCGGCCTCGGCGGGCAGCATGCCGTAGAGCTTCGCGATCTTGAGCTGCGGGTCGCCGATCATCGGGTAATTCACTTTGTGGCCCTGGGTCTCTTCGATGTCCGCCGCCCACTTGCCGTGGCTGCTTACCGGATCAACGCTGAGCCCGATAATTTTTGTATTGCGCTTGGCAAATTCCGGCTGCAGCCCGGCCATGTAACCCAGTTCGGTGGTGCACACCGGGGTAAAGTCTTTGGGATGCGAAAACAGGATGGCCCAGCCATCGCCGATCCACTCGTGAAAACGGATGGTGCCTTGCGTGGTTTCGGCGGTGAAATCGGGCGCGACATCGTTAATGCGCGGAACGCTGGATGTAGTTTGTGCTGCGGGTGGGCTAATGGGTAACGCACTCATGATTGTTCTCCTCAGTCGTAAATTTTGACCATCCCGGAAGGCCGGGATTCCAATCTGCTCCCGCCGAGGCTTTCACAAACGGGCAAGAATCAGGCAAAAAAGAAACCCACCCGATGGGGGCCGGGTGGGTGTCGTAAGATCCTGCGGCGCTACCCACACCCCGGCGTCGGTTTACAACAACACCGAACGACGAGTGTGAAGCGCTGTCGCATCAGTCGATAGAATACGCGGCCCCAGAAATTGAGTCAAACCGGGCGCTGGTGTGGGGACGGTGAGGTAGTCTGGGTCGGACAGGAGTGTCCGACCCACACTACAATGGGGCCGCCATGAATCCCGAGCTTCGCCGCTTTCCCTTCGTACAACTCGACGTCTTTTCTTCGCGGCCATTCGAGGGAAATTCCCTGGCCGTGTTTCGCGATGGTCGCGGGCTCAGCGACCTGCACATGCAGGCCCTGGCGCGCGAGATGAATCTTTCCGAGACTACTTTCGTCCTGCCCCGTGATCCGGCCATCGAACGGGAGCGCGGCGTCCGGGTCCGCATCTTTACCGTGCAGGAGGAATTGCCCTTTGCCGGGCACCCCACGCTGGGCACGGCCTTTACCCTGCGCGGTTCAACCGGCGCCGCCGAAGTTGTCCTTGAACTGAACGTTGGCCGGGTGCCCGTCCGTTTCGAAGATAGCGCGGGTCAGCCGGTCTTCGGCGAGATGACCCAGGCGGAACCCAGGTTCGGACTGATCCACGATCGCGAAACCGTGGTACGCGCGACCAGTCTGCGCGACGGCGATATCGACCCTTCACTGCCCATCCAGACGATCTCGACGGGCTTGCCCTTTACCATTGTTCCCCTGCGGGGGCTGGATGTGATCCGCAGGCTGCAAGTGGATCTGGTGAGGTCCAGAGAGTATCTGCGGCAAACCGAAGGCGGCACATCTTTTTATTTTGTGACCCGCGAGACCGTCGATCGCGACGCTCGCCTGCATGCCCGCATGCTGTTCTACGGCGGTGAAGACCCAGCCACGGGCTCCGCCGCCGGCTGCGCCACCGCCTGGATGGTGGCCCACGGCGTCGCCAAACCCGACGAACGCGTGCTCATCGAACAGGGGCTCGAGATGCTGCGGCCGAGCCGAATTTTTGTCCGCGCCTCGCGCCTGGATAACAGAGTGGTTAACGTTCGCGTGGGAGGAAATGTTGTGGAAGTCCTGCGCGGAGAAGTTGCCTTCTGAAATGCGCAGCCGTAATTGCCGCGAAAAAATATGCCCATGCACAAGCTCGAATGTTTTTCAATGGGGCTAATTTACCATTAGCATCGACGGCACTTTACAGCCCGCCTTTCTGGCTTTAGGATTTTGACTCGCTCTGAGTTCTCCATATCAACAAAAAGTGTTTGACCCTCTGGCGCCTTCATCACGGTCAGGTTGCCACCTCGGAAGCAGGAACAAAACCGGAATGAAGCCGAAACGAACCATCCTTTGTGTTGACGACAACGAACAGTCCCTTTCCATCCGCAAGGTCATGCTCGAGACCCGCGGCTATCGCGTGATCGCCTGCAACAGCGGGGAAGAGGCGTTGGAGGTATTCAAGAAAGGCGGCATCGATCTGGTGCTCACCGATCTGGTGATGCCCGGGGTGGATGGCAGCAAACTGATCGATGCCATCAAAACTCTCTCGCCGCAAACTCCCGCCATCCTGCTCTCCGGAAAAGTGCGAATCTACGATCGCGACACCCGGGCGGACGTCTTCCTGCCCAAAGGCATGTATGCGCCAGTGGAACTGCTGGAACGGATTCGCCTGCTGCTGGTGCGTAAGCGCGGCCCCAAACGTGTCCAGGCTCAAGGGCAATCCGCGGGCCGGGCCGGCGCTGCCTGAGTCTTGTCCTCCGGAATTCCCCGAACAGCGTGTCATCCCGAGTGCGGATCGAGCCGCGCTGGCGCGGTGAGAGCAACCGAGGGACCCCTACTTTGCCGAGGACTCATCAGCTCATAGCGATCCTTCGACTGCGCGAAATGTTTCGCAAGCGAAACATCCCGCTCCGCTCAGGATGACAATTTGCGGTGAGGCGGAAGTGTCCTGATTACGGAGCCCATGCCGCCGAGGTCCCGCGTGCTGCGGCCTTCGTGTAATATCAATAAGTTGGATGTCTGCCTTCATCGAAGCCGTCGAACTGCGCAAGACTTACCGCGTGGGCAAAATTGACGTTCCCGCGCTCCGGGGGATCTCCTTTAGTGTACAGAAGGGAGAATTTGTCAGTGTCGTAGGCCCTTCGGGCAGCGGCAAGTCCACGCTTTTCTACCTGCTGGGTGGACTGACTCGCGCCGATTCAGGACACGTGGTCATCGACGGAGACGACTTCGCGCAGCTCTCCGATGCCGAGCGTACCCGCCTGCGCAAGCGCAAGATCGGCTTTGTCTTCCAGAAATTCAACCTGCTGCCCACGCTGAGCGCGCAATCGAATATTGATATTGCGGTGGATATTGCCGGCAGCAATGGCACTCACGATGCCACATACTTCAACAAAATCGTGGACCTGTTGGGACTGGAGAAGCGCCTGCCTCACCGGCCCTCGGAACTCTCCGGAGGCGAACAGCAGCGGGTGGCACTGGCCCGGGCCTTGGTCAACAAACCGGCCATCGTTCTGGCCGACGAACCCACGGGTAATCTGGATTCCAAGAACTCCGACATCGTGCTGGCCATGCTGCGGCATTCCAACCGCGAACTGGGCCAGACTGTGCTCATGATCACCCACAACCCGGAAGCAGCCAGCTACGGCGATCGCATCATTCATATGCGCGATGGCGAGATTGTGGCTCCGGAAAAGGACCCGCAGTGGACTGGCCACTCGTCATGAGTCCAAGTCGCGGGCATGAAGTTTACAGCGGTTAACATGACCGCCATGGATGATCTGCGAAAACCCATTCTGCCGGGCAAGGGAGCGTCAGACTACGAACGCTACCTGCGCACCGACGAACTCCTGGCATTGCAGAAAAGCCCGGAGGAATTCCGCCACCCCGATGAGATGACCTTCCTGGTGGTGCACCAGGCCTCCGAGCTATTGCTGAAGGCCATCGCCTGGGAGTTGGAACGAGCCCGGGCCCTGATCGCCGACGGTGACTTCTTCAACTCCGCCCAGTTGCTGCGCCGCGGCAATCACATGCTGGAGTATCCCATCTCCATGCTCCACGAACTGGAGACCATCACCCCCTACGACTACCACCTGATTCGCGCCGGCCTGGGACACGGCAGCGGCCTGGACTCTCCCGGCTTTCTCGGACTGCTGCACATCGGTCCCCGCCTGGGCGAAGCGTTCAATTCCCAGCTAAGCAGACTCAACCTCACCGTGGACGAACTCTATCGCCGCCACGCGGAACTCTTCGGCCTGCACGACGTGGCCGAGCGGCTGCTCGATTTCGACGAACGCGTTCACCTCTTCCGTTTTCACCACCTCAAACTGGCGCAACGGATCATCGGCGGCGGCGTGGTGGGCACCATGGGCACGCCGGTGGAAGTCCTGCACCAGCGCATGGAGCACCTCTTCTACAAAGAACTATGGGATGTCCGCAACCGCATCACCGCGCAATCCATGCAAAAAGATGACTGAATGTGGGCGCGAGCGTCCCGCTCGTGCCTGGATCGGGAACAGTAGGTTGGCGCCTCCGGCCGCCGGCATCATTGCCGCAATGTCGCCACCTGTTTATAATCAGATTCGCCGAGCGGGAGTAGCTCAGTGGTAGAGCGCGACCTTGCCAAGGTCGAAGTCGCGGGTTCGACCCCCGTCTCCCGCTCCAAATCATCAATCGAGCGTGCGGCGACCTTGTAAGCCGTTGCGCCGGGTGCAGTCGGCGTCTTCCTGCTTCGGAGTACTGTTTCCTACCAGAAGTGCTCGATTCCAAATAAGAAGGACATCACCTTGGTTGGAGCGATCGGTCGTGGCATGACGAACGTCGTGGCCGCACGAACAAAGAGATCGCACCCGACCGGGCTTGCCCGGCAAACTGTAAAAATCACGGTCATCGGGTGCTGCTAAAGTTCGGAGTCCGGCACCGATTGGCGGCAGTCAGCTGGTGCCGCACCGGGCCTGCCGGTCTGACAGCCTTTGTGTTTCCTGGCAGCAAGACCATCCGATGAAGGCTTCCAGGCTCCTTATAGTAGTACCTTTGTGGTACTCAGTATCCGCGCTCCGGAGTACCTGATTCCCAAAAACGACTAGTGCGTTGGTACCATTCCGTTACTTTTCCCAGCTGCCTGGCCGACCCTCAATTGAACCTGTTCTTTTTTCCGCGTTAGCAGATATTAGGT
>JBARIF010000492.1:0-4720 GCA_049799615.1 Terriglobales bacterium | reverse complement strand
GGCGATGAGCACCAATCCTGATTTCAAATAACTTTGGCCACAGCTTTCCGGTAACGAAGAGGCGGGCTCCGGCGGAGTCATAGGCGATGCCGTTCAGAACCGCATCCGAGCCGGGCAGTTCACCCTTGTCAATGATTCCGCTCAGGTCGATCCATCCCAGGACCCTCCCCGTGCGAGGAGAAATGCGAACGATCCTGTCGCTCTCCCAAACGTTGGCGTAGATTTCACCGTGGATGTATTCCAGCTCATTCAAATTCTGCACGGGATGGCCCGCCTCGTCGATGACGTGGATACGCCTGGTCTCTCGAAAAGATTTCGGATTCAAAAAACGGAGATTGGGCGTTCCGTCGCTCATGATCAGTTGCTTGTCATCATGAGTCAGCCCCCACCCCTCGCCTTCATAGTGGAACGTCCGCAACTGGGTGAAGCTGAAGCGGTCATAGACGAAGCCTGTGTGCGACGTCCAGGTCAACTGGATCAAAGTGCTGCCCCACGCCGTGAGCCCTTCGCCAAAATACTCAGCGGGCAGGTCGTAGTGTTGCAGCACCCGTCCGGTGGACAAATCTTCCATGCGCAGGGACGACCTGCCATTGAGTCCCGTGCTCTCGTAGAGGTGACCGTCGATATAAATCAACCCTTGAGTGAATGCCTGGGAATCGTGCGGATACACGTGAACGATGTGATAGGCAGTGGCGGGGCCTGAGACGGGCGCGCTGGCGGTGGTTGAGGCCGCGACCGCGTAGAGAAACCAGGCAAGAAGAAAAGGCCGTCGAAGCATGAACCGCCAGCTTAAGGCAAAATCCGCGGGCACTGGGCGGAAATTTGTGTGAGACTGCTATCCGAAAATGAGGGCGACATGCGAATTCTGAACATCCTGAGCGGAACAGCTGTACTGCTGACCACCCTGGCCTTCGGGCACCTCCTGCACCGCTATTTTGTGGGAGCCTCGCCCGCTGATGTTCACGATCCTGCATTCCTGGCAGGCATGGCCGCAGGCGCGGTTGTGGGCATCTTGTCCTTCATCGGAGGATGTTTGCTGGTGAGACAGGCCCGCTGATTCCAGGTGGATGGCCGGCACAGCACCTGCCCCAGGCCGTCGGCGGTTCATTTCGCACGGGCAATTCGGGTTACTTCACTCATCTCCGGGACGTTGCCTTCGTAACTACCCTCCCCCACGACCGGGCCATTCTGATTAAGCAGTCAGTCCGGCATGATGCGAGTACCGGACATGACTGCTTACGCAGGCCCTTCCAGCGTTTCTGGGGTATTGGGAGAAAGCTCGAAGGATTCATGTCCGGAAGCCCATATTAATCTTATTCTGACTGTGGAAGAACAGGACTTCAGTACATTGAACGGCAAGCCACTGCCCGTTACGACGGTGATCGCGCCGCGATTACCGTCGGAATGTTGAATATTGGCAAATTCTGCGATGGCGTGGGCAGTCCCAGGATTCCCGGTGGCGGGTACGGGACGATTTTTGAAAGCCAGGTCAATCCTGACCGTTGGCGCCCGCATGACGCGCGACCATGGAGTAACCCCGTCCGCAGCCTGCTTCCGGGCTACAACGAGACGTTGATGGCGATGGCGATTCCGGGATGGCGCCGGTTGTACATGTAGTATCCGTCGTTGACGTAGTCCACATAGACATCGTCGGTCTGGTACCAGACTGGCGACCAGGTTTCCGGACAGGGATCGACCACACTAAACCAGTAGCCTCCGAACTGGAAACGCGGAGAACCTTCGACCACTACGACGGGGACGTCATGCACGCGGAACCAATGTCCACGGCCAAAATGAGCGCGGAAGCGATCGTCCGGAATGCGATATCCGTGGTAGCCGCCGCGGGCATGCCAGGGGCGATGCTCACGCTGCCAGTCGTGCGCACGCTGGCGTTGCCAGATGTCCTGGCGTCCCGGCCCGGTCCTGCTCACCTCGCGCTCGTGCGCCGGGCCGTGCCCGTGATATGCCTGATGCTCTGGACCTCTCTGTACGGCGTCATGGAATTCGCGAGGCTGCTGGTGCCGGTGTTCCGGCCCGTTGGCGTGGTGGTCGCCATGTTGCGACGGGGATGAGTGCCCGTTTCCGTGGTGACGGTCAGCTTCCTGTCCGTGGGAACCACCCTCATGGTCCCTGGGCCGGCCGTTCTGTGCGCCGGCAAGCATTGTGGTTGCGAGAAATAGAGCCAATATGGACGTGTTTAGGACAGCCGCTGATTTCATGACGGAGCACTCCCCTTGATAACCAAATCTAGCTGATTCCTTCAGGAAGATCCCAGATTACGGAAGACGCGGTCCTTACCGGACGGGTAAACCCTATCGCGTGGGAGCATCTTTAATGATGTCGCGGAGTTCCAGGGATTTAGGAGGTCACCACTGATCTCAGGAAGTGCTCTTGGGCTCATCCCCGAATGATGTGCTGTTTCCCAGGAAGGCTCGGGCCACACCGCAGGTGGTCAGGATTGCCTCGCCCAGCCCGAGCACCAGCATCTTGGTCTGCGGGTCATTTTCCTGGACGGCGGCTTTCATCTCGTTCAAGTTGTGTATGGTAACCATCTTACGGGAGCGCTTAGTGCCGGAACTTGACATGGTTCGAGAGTATCGCGGACCGAAAGACTGGAAAAGGTTACTGAAGGCGCGGTAGTGACTCAATTCGAAAACCGTCCCTTTCCAGCGGCGTCATCTTGAGGGACTTCAGTTTGAGGGACTTCAGTCCCGAAGGATCCGGCGTGCATCCGCAGCAATGCAGGTGTAAAGGGGTGTATCTGCTTCACGCCAGCTCCTTCACGGCCTGAAGGGCGTTCAGGATGACGTCTGTGGGTAAGGGGAAATTTCAAACTGAGCCACTACTGAGGAGCTAGTCGCTCCCTTCCGATCTTGAGATCCTGTAGTAGTCATCTCCATCCGACTTCGGCGCTATAATCGCGCGCATGCAATCCCCTTATCGCGGAATTCTGATTCTTTTAGCAACTTCTTTACTGAGTGCGACTTGCATGGGGCAAGCGGCGAAGGCGCAGGCGGCGGCACCGTCCAACGAGGCGCAGGCGCTGGTGAAACAGGGGCAAAAGCTCAATAACGAAGGCAAACAGGATGAGGCGTTGAAGCTGTACCAGCAGGCGCTCGAGATGTCTCCAAATTCCTACGAGGCACATCTGGAGTCAGGCGTGGCGCTCGATCTGAAGGGCGAGTACGCGGCCGCGCGCGAACATCTTAAGAAGGCGATCGCGGTGGCTCCGGCGGACGAGAGGAATCGCGCCCTGCGGGTGATGGCGCTTTCCTATGCCTTCGAGGGCAACTCGGCCGAGGCGGAAAAATATGAGAAGCAGGTGTTTGACGCGCTGCTGGCCAAGCCAGACTTCGAGGCGGCGGCCGGAGTGTCCGACGAACTGGCGCGCATCAGGCTGGAGTCGGGGGATATCGATGGAGCCGCGGAATGGTACAAGACCGGCCACGACACTGCAATGCGTAAAACCGACTTGAAGGACGCCGACAAGAACCTATGGGCATTCCGCTGGGCGCACGCCCAGGCCCGGATTGCCGCGCGCCGAGGGCAGTTTGAAGAGGCCCAGAAGCAGGTTGCTGCGGCGAAGGTGGCACTCGACAAGACGAACAATCCCGACCAGGCACAGTTCTTGCCGTATCTGACCGGCTACGTCGCGTTCTATGGCCGCGACTATCAGACGGCGATCACGGACCTGCAGAAGGCGAACCAGAAAGACCCCTTCATCCAGGTGCTGCTCGCCCAGGCCTATGAGAAAGCGGGTGACGCAACCCGCGCCAGGGAGTATTACGGCAAGGTGATGGCCAACAATGGACACGGCCCGACCAATGCGTTTGCGCGACCGCTGGCCAGGAAGAAGTTAGCGGGCAGATAGGGGCACGCGTTTGAGAACGACTCTCTCGGAGCGTCCATTCACCCGCATGGTTACGGCTAGCTGGCCGCCTTAAGAAGTTCGCTGAGCTTGTCCAGGTCCGGGGCGCTGGCGTCGCCGATCACGTAATAGCAGAGGCCGTTCTGGCACCAGGAACGGACTTCAAAGGAAAGGGCTGTCCGTACAGCCTCGTTCACGCCTGCTCCTCCCAGTCCCCGCTCCTGGAAAATGAAGACCGAAATCTGGTGCTGACGTACGCGAAAAATCAGTTCCGCTCCGGGCGACTGGTTGAGGTAGGCCACCCTTCCGCCGACCAGCGTGAAAGCTGAGCCCTGGAGCTCGGGCAGGTTGAAGGCAAAGGGAATCTTACCCTCGAACCATGGCTTTACCGTGTGCCGGTCAGTCGAGACAACATCTACCGGGCTGGAGCTGGCGAGAGCGGCCACGTGCTGGTCCACCAGTTCGCTCACCAGTTGTTGTTCGCCGCCCCGACGAGACTGAATGAGAAGAAAAGCACTGGCGATCAGCACGGCGGCGGCTACCGTGGCAAAGACGGGACGCCAATGCCGCACCCATGGGGATGTCCTCGGGGCCGCGATGCTCTTCTGAATGCGGTTGCGGAAAGCCGGGTCTGGCGTGAACTTCTGGCCGGCAGCCTGGACCGCCCGCTTCTGCTGAACTCTGCGCAGGCCCTCCGCAGCGCAACTGGAGCATCCGCGTAAGTGTTCATCCAACGCGTGCGCTTCGTCAGCGGGGAGTTCACCGTCCACGTAAGCATCGAGTTTTTCAGTCCAACGCTCGCAGGCCATCATTTACCTGACCATCAAACCTTTAGTCCCTTACCCTGCAATT
>JBARIF010000491.1:0-2077 GCA_049799615.1 Terriglobales bacterium | reverse complement strand
GACCAGGAGTGTCCCGTTCGCGGGGGTACTGCACAAATGCTATCGCAACAGCCGGACAGCTTCGGCTGGGGTGGCGGCCATGGTCACGTTGCACCGCGCCTTGGGCACTTGGCGTAACATGGTAGATGTTTACATAGCCTTGTCCGAATTTGCACGAAACAAGTTTGTCGCAGGCGGTCTCCCACAGCACAAGATAGTGGTGAAGCCCAATTGCCTGACCGATGATCCCGGTTTGGGACTCGGCCAGCGCACATTCGCTCTGTACGTTGGGCGACTCTCTCCGGAGAAGGGAATCGCCACCCTGGTCTCAGCTTGGGAGAGGATAGGCGACCGATTGCCGATCAAGATTGTTGGAGACGGACCGGAAGCGGGTCGCGTGAGGGACGCTGCCCGCCAGTTTTCGGGCATCGAGTTTCTGGGAGCCGAACCGCGAGCGCGAGTACTTTCACTGTTTAAGGAGGCCAGCGTTCTGGTCATTCCGTCTATCTGCTACGAAAACTTTCCGTTAGTTGCAGCGGAGGCCTTTGCGACGGGCACTCCGGTGCTGGCCAGTGAAATTGGGAGCTTGCCCTCGATCGTCGAGTCAGGACAAACGGGCGTCCTATTTCGCCCGGGAGATGCTGCCGACTTGGCGGAGAAGGTCATGTGGCTCGTGAGCCATCCAGCCGAACTGGATGCAATGCGTCCTCGGGCCAGGGTCGAGTTCGAACGCAAATATTCAGCCTGTGTGAACTTAGCTCTCCTGCTGCAGGCATACCGCCACGCGCTCGACTCAACCAAGGGCATGCGACACGAGGGGTCGAGAGAGAGCTGAATGTGACGACACGGAGTCGCCGTTTCCCCTGCTTGGATGTCGGATCCCACTCGAATCTACAACTCATGGCCGACGTGGTCAGGTATTCAGGCTGCAAGCTGTAAGAGGAATCAGATCTGCCGATCTCTGGGATAGGGAGTTGACTCCGAATCATGCCGCCCGGCTCAACCTTCGCTGGCGGCCGACATCGCCATATTGTCCCGCCCCGTTCTCCGTCACATGGGTGAATTGACTGGGAATGCAGGCATTCGCCATTACAAGAGCGCAATTCAATTCCCTGGTTACAGAAGATCTGAAAGCGGAGAGCGAAAGAAAAATGCATTCTTCAGTCGGATTAAGCAAGTCTTCAGAACGGCCAGCCGGGGAAGCCCTCACGGCTGATCTACTTCTAGTCAAAGCGGGCGAAAAGCGGAATGCTGCTGCCTACTTCCGGCGCGGTATCGTTGCCTGCGAAGCGGTAGCGGATCTGTTGACCATCACGATTGCGGTGATATCAGGTTACCTGGTGTACCGGCATCTTGCTCTGGGCAAGCACATTCACTATCCCACTCACGCAGTCCTGGGTGTAGCATTCGCCTTTGCGGTGGTAATGGTTCTAATGCTGGACCGAATTGGCGCTTACCGTCGTGGTAATAGCCTACTCCGCGTTCGGGAGACAGAACAGCTTTTACGAGTGTCCGCACAAGGATTTCTGCTATCTCTCACAGTCTCATTCTTCGGCAGCGTCCTCTTCTCACGTTGGCTTTTGGTTTTGTGCCTGACTCTGGTCCCGCTTGCGCTTTTTGTCGAAAAAGCCTTGATGTACTTGCTGATACGGAGCTTTCATTCTCGAGGATATGGAATCGAAAGGGTATTAATATACGGTTCAGGTTGCACTGGGAGGCGCGTGTTTTCCGTTCTCACACGATCGCCGAAGCTTGGCATGGAACCAGTTGCTTTTGTGGACGATGATCCGACCAAAACTGGTCACACGGTGTTTGAGATGGGATACGAACGGAAGCGTTCAGCGCCGGTTGTATTAGGACCAGTAGACCGGGAGTTGATCGCTCGCTATGAAGTGGACCTTGTCATCATCGCAATCCCCTCGATAGGCCGCGACCGTTTCCTCAGTACTATAGCAGAGGCGTTTGGCGCCAGCACGAGGGTTTCTTTTGTGCCCAGTCATTTTTTGCCTTCTGATCCACTAGTCGATTATCAGGATATTGACGGTGTACTTCTCGCGTCCGTTGGCAAATCTACGCCAAGAGTGGAATACGAGATACT
>JBARIF010000490.1:0-10751 GCA_049799615.1 Terriglobales bacterium | reverse complement strand
GCCCTGCGCCAGTCCGAAGTGGCCGCCTCAGCCCTTCCAGCCCAAGAACATGCGACGCCGGATGACAAACCAGGGGCAACGCCGCTTCCGGTTCACCTTCCGTCAAGTGGTACGGTGGTGCTGGACGTCGAACAGGGCGGAATTGTCGTCCCATCGTTCCTGGGAAAGAGCGTCCGGGACGCGATCGAGATGGCCCAGGAAAGGGGCCTCGATCTGGATGCGGTGGGCAGCGGGTTGGCCCGGCAGCAGTCGCCCCCGCCCGGTGCGCATGTAGCGTCAGGATCGCAGGTGACGGTGAAGTTTGGCCGGTGAGGGGGCCTCGCCGCACGACGACTATTGGATCATCTGTCATCCTGAGCACAGGGTGAAACCCGATTCGCGGATTTCACACGGAGCCGAATGACCCCTGGCAATGGCAATATGCCTAGGGCAGGGGTCCTTCGACTCCGCCGAACGTTTCGCAAGCGAAACGCTCGCCTCCGCTCAGGATGACATCTTGTTCTTGTGATGACATTGGTTTCGGCCCGGTGCACTAGAATCCAAAACAATGACTTTCCTCGAACTCCTGTACGGTGCGGAAGTTCTTTCGCAAAGCGGCAATCCCGGTATTGGCGGGCTGGAGTATGACTCGCGCCGGATCAAGCCCGGCGATGCCTTTGTCGCCATGCGGGGCGAATCGAGCGACGGGAACAAATTCATTGACCAGGCGATCGCGGCGGGCGCAGTCGCGATCGTTACCGACTCCGCGACCGAAAAGCCCCGTCCGGATGTGGCCTGGGCCCAGGTGCCGCACGGACGCCGGGCGCTGGCGCGGCTCAGCGCCAACTTCTACAAGAGGCCGTCCGAGCGGCTGGCCATCACCGGCATCACCGGCACGAACGGGAAAAGTACGACCGCCTTTCTGCTCGAATCCATTCTTACCGCAGCGAGCCGCAAGAGCGCGCTGGTCGGGACCATCGAATATCACGTTGCCGGAAAGACGCTGCCCGCCCCGCACACCACTCCGGAAGCGCTGGAACTGAATCGCATTCTGAACCAGGCCCTGGGCCAGGGCGCAACCGAAGCCGTGATGGAAGTTTCCTCGCACGCGCTGGAACAGCAGCGGGTCTACGGGATTCCATTCGACGTCGCCGTCTTCACCAACCTGACCCGCGACCACCTCGATTATCACCGCACCATGGAAGAGTATTTTTCCTCCAAGCAGATATTGTTCGAAGGCTGCGGCACGGAGGCGCCTCGTGCGGCCGTGCTTAACAGCGACGACGAGTATGGTCTGAAGCTGGCAAAGATCAGCAGGAAGCGAAGTTCTGAAGTGTTGACCTACGGGCTGACGAAGGGGGAGTTCCACGCGGAGAAGGTCGAAATCACTCCTCGGGGAAGCAGATTTGATCTGGTGACGCCGAAGGAAAGCATTCCGCTGTTTTCTCCCCTGATCGGAAAAGTGAATGTCTACAACATCCTGGCGGCGGCAGGTGCAGCCTATCTGCGGAACTGTGAGCCGGAGGAGATCGCGCAGGGGGTAGCGGCGCTCGCCCGCGTCCCTGGCCGCTTCGAGCGTGTCGACTGCCAGCAGCCCTTTACTGTGGTGGTGGATTACGCTCATACCGACGACGCGTTGCGGAACCTCACCGCATTGGCGCGGGAATTCGTTCAGCAGGCGGGCCAGAAGGGCAAGGTGATCACCCTCTTTGGTTGTGGCGGCGATCGGGACCGGGCCAAGCGCCCGTTGATGGGCGAGGCTGCCGGACGAGGCAGCGATTTCGTAATCTTGACCTCGGACAATCCTCGCAGCGAAGATCCACTAGCCATCATTAATGACGCCATGGTGGGACTGCAGCGCTCGGGCACGAAATACAAGACCGAACCCGACCGAAAGGCAGCCATCGCACTGGCAGTCGGACAAGCGAACCCGGGAGACATTGTGCTGATCGCCGGCAAGGGGCACGAAAAGGTCCAGACCACGCGGGAGGGCTCGGTCCCTTTTGACGATGTGGAAGTCGCGCAGAAAATCCTGCGCGAGGCCGGATATGACTGCAAGTCGTCCAACGCCGCGGCCGGAAAACGTGCATGAAGCTTCCCCTCTCGAGAGTCGCCGAATTCATCTCGGCCAGCGGCGAATTCGACCATAAGGCGATCGCCCAGGCTTACTCCATTGACTCGCGCACCATTCAGCCCGGCGAGCTTTTTTTCGCGGTCAAGGGCGAGCGCATGGATGGCCACGATTTTGTCCAGCAGGCGCTGGAAAAGGGGGCCGTGGCAGCGGTTGTCCGCAAGGACGAACTGGCGCGCTATGCGGTGAAGACCCGGCTGCTGGCTGTGCCCGATACCCTGGTCGCTCTGCAAACGCTGGGCGCCGCAGTCCGCCGTTTGTGGGCGAAGCCGCTCATCGGCGTCACCGGGTCGACCGGCAAGACCACCACCAAAGAGGCGATTGCCCACGTACTCTCTTCCCGCTTTCGGGTGCTGAAGTCAGAGGGCAACTTCAACAATCACTTCGGCCTGCCGCTGATGCTGCTGAAAATCGAGCCTGAGCATGAGGCCGCCGTCATCGAGATGGGCATGTCGCATCGGGGGGAGATTGCCGCGCTGGCAAAAATTGCGCAGCCGGAGATTGGCGTGGTTACCAACGTAGCTCCGGTGCATCTGGAGTTTTTCAAGTCGGTGGCTGAAATCGCGCGGGCAAAGTACGAACTGATCGAGGCCCTGCCCGCCGGCGGCACCGCCATCCTCAACGCCGACGACGAGTATGTCTCGCAATTTGGCCGCGACTTTCACGGCAAAGTCGTGCGCTACGGCCTTCATGCCACAGCTGACGTCCGGGCTGAGAACATCGAATCCCGCGGCGCCTCTGGGTCGGCGTTCGATCTGGTGGCCGGCGGCTGCCGTGAACCTGCAACCCTCCCGCTGGTGGGGACGCACAACATCTATAACGCTCTGGCCGCAGTTGCGACCGGAATGGAACGAGGCCTGAGCCCCTCCGAAGCCACTCGCGCCCTGGCGACTCTGGCCCCCGCCGACAAAAGGGGGGCGGTCGTCCAAGTGGGCAACATCACGGTCATCAACGATTGTTACAATTCCAATCCAACGGCCCTCAACGCAATGGTGGACACGCTGGCTACCATGTCGGCGAAGCGCCGCATCGTGGTCGCGGGCGAGATGCTGGAACTGGGTCCGTCAGGCGAGGAGTTGCATCGCCGTTCCGGCCAGCACATGGCAGAGAAGGGGATCGACATCCTGGTCGGGGTGCGGGGCCTGGCGAAGCCGATGGTCGAGGCCGCAAGCCATGCCGGGATCAGGGCGGAATTCGTGGCCACACCGGAAGAAGCCGGCGAGTGGCTGGTCCGCGAAACCCGCGAAGGCGACGTGGTGCTACTCAAAGCGTCGCGCGGGGTAAAGCTGGAACGCGCTTTGGAGGCAGTCGTCGGTCGTCAGTCGTCGGTCGCCGGCAAATCGAAGACCGCCGATCATTAATAATTGACATCGAATTCTGGCGGTCATTTTCCGACGACTGAAGACCGACGACTGACTACTGACGGGAGGCTGATTGCTCTACTGGCTGCTCTACCTGAAGCTGTTCCACTACTTCCCGCCATTCCGTATTTTCCGGTATTTGACCTTTCGTACAGCCTTTGCCAGCCTCACCGCCCTTTTCACGGCACTGATCGTCGGCCCCATCGTCATCAACCGCCTGCGCGAATTTCAGATTGGCCAATTCATCCGGGAAGAAGGACCCAAGGCCCATCAGAAAAAGGCCGGCACTCCGACCATGGGCGGTCTCCTGATCGCCATTTCCATCGTAGTTCCCACTCTGTTGTGGGCCGATCTGAGCAACCTATTCGTCTGGATCGCGGTGTTTGCCACCTGCGCCTTCGCCGCCATCGGATTTGCCGACGATTACATCAAGGTTGTGAACCGAAGAAATCTGGGCCTCACGTCGAAAGCCAAGCTGGGCTTGCAGATTGCCGTCAGCATCCTGATTGCAGTGGCATTGATCGCCATGCAGACCCGGGGCGCTTACTCAACCAAGCTGATGGTGCCCTTCATCAAGCAGTTTCATCCCGACCTGGTAATCGAGAGGCTGGTGAGCAATCCCGCGCTTTGGCCGCTGGCGTTTGTTCCTTTTGTGGCCTTTGTGGTGCTGGTGATTGTGGGGTCGAGCAACGCGGTGAATCTTACCGACGGCCTGGATGGACTGGCCATCGGCTGCACCGTCATTGCCGCCGGGGCGCTGGCTGTCCTTACTTACGTCAGCGGCCACGCCACCTTCGCGCAGTATCTTGAACTGCAGCGCATGCCGCTGGCCGGCGAACTGACAATCTTCTGCGGGGCCATGGTGGGCGCGGCCATCGGATTCCTTTGGTACAACGCCCATCCCGCCGAAGTCTTCATGGGGGACGTGGGATCTCTGGCCCTGGGCGGCGCCATCGGCACGGTCGCCGTGATGATCAAGCAGGAGCTGCTGCTGCCTTTCATCGGCGGCATCTTCGTGATCGAGGCGCTGTCCGTGATCCTGCAAGTGGCGTCCTACAAGCTGCGAAAGAAGCGCATCTTCAAGATGGCGCCCCTGCACCATCATTTCGAACTGCTGGGCTGGTCCGAATCAAAAATTATCGTGCGCTTCTGGATCGGATCGCTAGTGTTTGCCCTGTTCGCCCTGACCACGTTAAAGCTAAGATAAAAGCTGCTGGCTTCTAGCTGCTGGCTCCTAGCCTAAAGACTGAAAGCTCCAAGCCAGCAGCCAGAAGCCAGGAGCCAGGAGCCAGAAGCTGCCTCATGGATCTCGCCAACAAACGCGTGCTGGTGGTCGGGCTGGGCAAATCCGGAGTGGCCTCGGCCTTGTTTCTGCAGTCCCGGGGTGCGAAAGTCACAGTTTCGGACGCCAAGCCGCAAGACCAGCTGGGAGAAGAGATTCCCGTCCTGCTCGATCACGGCATTGTGGTCGAAACCGGCGGGCATGGCGAGCGCACTTTTCGCGGGCAGGACCTGATCGTGGTCAGCCCCGGCGTTCCGGTGGATTCCACGCCCCTGGTGCAGGCCCGCGCCGTGGGCGAACCCGTGATCGGCGAGATTGAGCTGGCATCACAGTTTCTGCCGAAGAAAATCGTCGCCATCACCGGTTCGAACGGCAAGACTACAACCACGACGCTGGCGGGTGAAATTATCGCGGCGGGTGGCTTACCGACCGTTGTGGGCGGCAATATCGGCACCCCGGCAATCTCGCTGGTGGCGCGGGCAAAGGACGACACTGTGGTGGTTCTGGAAGTCTCGAGCTTCCAGCTAGAGACGATCCAGACCTTCCGTCCCAAGGTTGCCGTCGTGCTTAACATCACGCCCGACCACCTCGACCGCCATCGCACATTCGAGGCTTACACCAACGCCAAGGCGCGCATTTTTGAGAACCAGCAGGCGGAAGACTTCGCAGTCCTGAATGCCGACGATCCCACTTGCGCCGGACTGGCCAGCCGCACCCGGGCTCAAGTCTTCTGGTTCAGCCGCAAGGAAGAGGTAAAACAAGGGGCATACGTGCGCGATGGGCGGGTCCTTTTTCGCGACGCCAAAGTGCAGCGCGAGATCATGCTGGCTTCGGAAATCCCGCTGAAAGGAGGCCACAACGTCGAGAATGTGCTGGCCGCGGTCTGCGTCGGCGGGCTGATGGGTTGCGAAGCTGGACGCATCGGCAAGGCGGTCCGAGACTTCAAAGCCGTCGAGCACCGGCTGGAATACGTCGCCACGATTCGAGGGGTGGAATATTACAACGACTCCAAAGCGACCAACGTGGATGCCACCCTCAAGGCCCTGGAGTCGTTCCCGGCAAATGTCCACCTGATTCTGGGCGGCAAGGACAAAGACAGCGATTACACGCTGCTGAACCATCTGCTGCAGCGGCGGGTCAAGCGGGTCTATACGATTGGCGCGGCCGCGGAAAAGATCGAGTCCCAGATCAAAGGCGTTGAGGTCGATCACGCGGAGACCCTGGAAACCGCGCTCAGACGCGCATCAGCGACCGCCGCAGCGGGAGACATTGTGCTGTTGGCCCCCGCCTGCGCCAGCTTCGACCAGTTCCGGAATTATGAGCACCGGGGCAGGGTCTTTAAAGAAGTAGTGCACGCCTTGGCCGCCGAGGCCCGAACCTAGAAATGTGGGCGCCAGCTTTTCGCTCGTGGCTTTCTGTCTTCGCCACCGTCCACGCGACCAGGAGTGCCACAAATTTACGTCCTGTTAACCAAACCGTTTGAAAAACAACCTATGCTCTGGTATTGGCCATCCATATCAGAAAGAGCACAACCAACCTGACCATGGTGCGGCCGGTCAGAGTCGCCGGGAGGCGCGCGCGCATGAGTACCGCCATTTTCAGGAGCCCGGAACCGGAATCTCCCTACACCTATCTGGTGAAGCGCACGGTTGAGGCTTGCCGGGTCGCCAAGGAAGCGGCTGCCACCGCCGCCGAGGGTATAGCCACTGCATCCTGTCCGCTGCTGAATACTCTTCGTGACCGCGAAAAAGAACTCGACCGCCTGGACATGGAAATCGATGCCGGCGTGACTCAGGTGGTCACTCAGGTCAGCGATGCGGAAGCGCGCGAACTGCTGGCCTGCATGAAGTTCATGATCAGCCTGGAACGTATCGGCGACTTGCTGCTCAGCTTCGCCGGCAGCGCGCAGGCGGTTTGTGCCCGCCTCGATCCGCAGGACATTCGCGACCTCACCCACATGGCGACGGTCCTGGAGAAAATGCTGGCGGACGCCGGCACCGCTTTTTCCACTCGCGACGTGAAAAAAGCCGTCGATGTCCTGCGCGCGGATGCGGAGATTGACCGCCTGCGAAATCTCATCTTTCTGCGCCACATCGAAAACCCGGAAAACCAGCAGCGTCACGCCAGCTTGCAGGTGATCTTCATGACCCAATCACTGGAGCGCGCAGGCGATCATGCCAAGAACCTCGCGGAAGAGGTGTGCCATTTCGTCAGCGGCCATACCGTCCGCCACGTCCTGATGACGTACGACAAGCCCATTGAACAGATGTTCCTGGACTGGCTGCGCGCCCGCGAGGATCTGCAGTAAAGCCAAGTAACGCCGGCGTCCCGCCGGCTGTCGGGCGGGCATCCTGCCCGCCCCATGTCCCGACGACCTGGATGTCCCTGAACCGGCTGCGCGCCCGCGAAGACCACCAGTAAGTTGCGCGGCATGTGACGTCCGTCACAGCTCTTAATTGGTTCCCGCAACCTACACTGTCCAAGCAGTAGCGGGTCTGAACGGCGGGCAGGATGCCCGCCGGACAGCCGGCGAGACGCCGGCGCTACATCAACCATGTTTTCCGGTCGCATCACGCATGCCACGATCCGCATCCTCGACTGGATGGCGAGCCGAACGCTGCCCCCTGAGACTATTCCCGCCCACCTGGTACCGGCCGGAGGGGCGAGGAAGACGCCTACTTCTATCTGCGAAAGCTGGGATACGTGATGGTTGCCCGCAATTTTCGCTCGCCCAACCGTCGCGGCGAAATCGACCTGATCGGCTGGCATGAGGACATCCTTTGTTTTGTCGAAGTCAAGACCCGCACCACCCGCGATGTAAAGCCCGCCGAAGCCGCCGTGGATCGGGACAAACGCCGGGATCTCCTGGCCGTTGCCCGAGAATACCTGCGTCATTTGCCGCCCTCCTGCGCGTGGCGTCTCGACGTCATCAGCGTGTACTACGATCAGGGCACGAGCCGGCCGCAGATCGACCTATTCCGCAACGTTCACCTCCAGGCGTAAAATACCTCCATTCGCTTCGCGCGGTCTACACTGCGGACCGCGGAAAGGACTTCTGTAATTGCCTGAACTTCGCAAGGACCCGATCGTCGGCCGCTGGGTCATCATTTCGACCGACCGCGCCAAACGCCCCACCGACTTCGCCCGCGAGGGAGTCAAAATCAAAGGCGGTTTCTGCCCCTTCTGTTACGGCAACGAATCCAAGACTCCGCCCGAGATCCAGGCCTACCGCCCCAATCCCAACGGCGGGCCTGCGCCGCAGCGCGACAGCCCGGGCTGGACAGTGCGCGTGGTTCCCAACAAGTTCCCAGCCCTCGGTATCGAGGGCAATCTCAACCGCCAGGCGGAAGGCATGTTCGACCGCATGAATGGCATCGGAGCGCATGAGGTCATCATCGAGACACCGGACCACAACGCCAGCCTGGCTAACCTTCCCCCCAAGCGCATCGAAGACGTGCTCTGGACTTTTCGTGACCGCATTCTCGATCTGAAGAAGGACCGCCGCTTCAAGTACATCCTGATTTTCAAGAATCATGGGGAAGCAGCCGGGGCCTCGCTCGAGCATGCACACTCGCAACTGATTGCGCTGCCCATTCTCCCGATTTACGTGAGTGAAGAAATCGAAGGTGCCAAGCAGTACTACATCTACAAAGAACGCTGTGTTTTCTGCGACGTGATCCGCCAGGAGAGCGAGACCGGGACCCGCGTGGTCGCCGAAAACGCCGACTTCATCACTCTCGCTCCTTACGCGCCCCGCTTTCCCTTCGAGACCTGGATCCTGCCCAAACAGCATGAGTCGGCATTCGAGCATTCTTCCACCCACATGTTCGAGAATCTGGCCCGGGCCCTGAAGACCCTGCTCAGCAGGGCCGAGCGCGTGCTGGATAACCCTCCTTACAACCTGGTCATCCATTCTTCGCCGGTGCAGGATCCCAACAACGACCACTACCACTGGCATATCGAGTTCATGCCCAAGCTGACCAAGACGGCGGGCTTCGAGTGGGGGACGGGGTTCTACATCAATCCCACGCCTCCGGAAGAAGCGGCGAAGTTTTTGCGCGAAGCTAGCATGGAAGAGCCGGCGGCCACGACAACGGGCTAGGGGAAGCCCGAGCCTCATAACAGTGTGCGCCGGGGTTTGACACCTTTACCCGCTCTCACTAAGATTTCCGGGCTGCGAGACTGTCTATGAAACGTCTGCTCCTCCTGCTGCTGACGTGCGCAACGTTTGGCTACGCCGCCCCGAATCCGGAAGCGCTCCTCAACAACGTTCCCAACCGCACCACCATCAGCTTGAATGGCGCATGGCAGGCCATCGTCGATCCCTACGAAACCGGCTTGAACGGCCGCTTCTACCTGAACACCAAACCCAAGGACAAACATGAGCTGATCGAATACGATTTCGATAAATCCGATGTCCTGAACGTTCCCGGAGACTGGAATTCGCAGAAGAAGGAGCTGTTCTTTTACGAAGGCCCGGTGTGGTACAAGAAGTCGTTTTCCTACCGCAAGCGGGAACACATGCGCGTCTTCCTGTATTTCGGCGCCGCCAACTACTTCACTCGTGTCTATCTCAACGGGCAGGCGCTGGGCGAACACGAAGGCGGATTCACGCCCTTTAACTTCGAAGTCACTGACCAGATTCGTGAAGGCGACAACTTCCTGGTCGCGGAAGTCAACAACACCCGCCGCCGCGATGCCGTCCCGACCGTAAATACCGACTGGTGGAACTACGGTGGGTTTACCCGCGACGTGATGCTGGTGGAGGTCCCCGAAACTTTCATCCAGGATTACTTTGTACAGCTCGCGAAGGGATCGAGCAGTGAGATCTCGGGCTGGGTGCAGCTCAGCGGCTCGACCTCACCGCAGCCGGTCACGATTGAAATTCCTGAAGCGAAGATCAAACAGACCCTTACCGCCGATGCTGCGGGTCACGCCGAATTCCATTTTCCCGCCAAGCTTGAGCTGTGGTCGCCGGAGCATCCCCGGCTCTACGACGTCGTGCTGTCGAGCGGCGCCGACAAAATACACGATGCCATCGGTTTCCGCACCATCGAAACCCACGGGACCCAAATACTGCTCAACGGCAAGCCCATCTTTCTGCGTGGCATTGCCCTGCATGAAGAGGCCCCGCTCCGCGGCGGACGCGCCTTCACCCAGAAAGATGCCGAGACTCTACTGGGTTGGGCCCGCGAGCTGGGCTGTAATTTCGTTCGTCTCACTCACTACCCGCACAGCGAGAACATGACCCGCCTGGCCGACCGCATGGGAATCATGGTGTGGTCTGAAATCCCGGTTTATTGGGACATCGACTGGGAGAACCCGGCCACGCTGCAAAACGCCGAGAGCCAGCTGCACGAGATGATTGCCCGCGATCACAACCGGGCTTCGGTGGTCCTGTGGTCACTTTCGAACGAGACTCCAGTCAAGCCCGCGCGGACCGTGTTTCTGCGGCAGCTGGCAGACGCTGCGCGCCAGCAGGACTCGACTCGCCTGATCACCTCGGCGCTGAACCACGTGGACGATGCCGGCCCGGACACTCGTGCTCTCAATGATCCGGCAGGCGAATACCTCGACGTGCTCGGACTGAACGAGTACCTGGGCTGGTACGGAGGACGTCCCGAAGACGCCGACCGCATGCAATGGAAATTCGCCTGGGACAAGCCGGTCATCGTGAGCGAATTCGGCGCCGGAGCACCCTACGGCAGGCACGGCGAAGCGGACGAGCGCTGGACCGAGGAGTATCAGGCCAATCTTTACCAGCACCAGATCGCGATGCTGAAAAAGATTTCAGCGCTGGCAGGTTTATCGCCCTGGGTGCTTATGGACTTCCACTCGCCGCGCCGCCTGCTGCCTGGCGTTCAGGATTACTACAACCGGAAAGGACTGATTTCGAATACGGGACAGCACAAGGAGGCGTTCTACGTGCTGCAAAAGTTCTATCGGGAGATGGAAGCTGAAAAATAAATCGCAGGTATCAGGTTGATCCGTTTGGGAA
>JBARIF010000489.1:0-2191 GCA_049799615.1 Terriglobales bacterium | reverse complement strand
TTCCGGCGCGAGGCGCGGGCAGCGTCGGCGCTCAATCATCCCAATATATGCACCATCTACGACATTGGCGAGGCCGACGAGCGTCAGTACATCGTCATGGAATACCTCGATGGCACGACGCTAAAGTATCGCATCGAGGGCAAGCCCTTGTCGGTGGAGCAGTTGGTGGACTTCGGAGTGCAGATTGCCGATGCGCTGGATGTGGCACACACGGCGGGCATCGTCCATCGCGACCTGAAGCCGGCGAATCTGTTTCTTACCAAGCGTGGTCAAGCCAAGATTCTGGATTTTGGCCTGGCCAAGGTGGCGGGACGGCCCATGCCGGAACTGGAACCTGTGGGCGCATCGTTCGCGACTGCTGCCGTGGACGCGGCGAACCTCACCAGCCCCGGCAGTACCGTGGGCACCGTAGCTTACATGTCTCCCGAGCAGGCGCGGGGCGAGGAACTTGACACTCGTACTGACCTGTTTTCTTTTGGCGCCGTGCTCTATGAAATGTCCACCGGACGCCAGCCCTTTACCGGCAACACCTCCGCGGTGATTTTTGACGCCATCCTGAACCGGGCGCCCACTGCGCCGGTGCGGTTGAATCCCAATTTGCCGGCGGAGCTTGAACGCATCATCAACAAGGCGTTGGAAAAGGACCGCGATCTGCGCTACCAGGTGGCGTCGGAGATGCGCGGCGACCTGAAGCGGCTGAAGCGCGAAATTGATTCCGGCAAGAGTTCGTCCTTCAATACGCCAACTCCGAGCGTGTCAACGCCAACCGGTTCGAGCCCTTCAGGGCCGTCAGCGAGCGTGGCGCCGCCACCGCCCTCGGCCCCGGCGGTGCAGCCCACGTCCACGATCTCAGGACCGGTTTCGTCCGCTGCGGCCGTAGCGCCAGCGCCCCCAAACCGAAAAGTCTGGTACATCGCGGCGGCTGCATTGCTGGCGGTCGCGATCGGCGTCGGTGGTTTCTTCTACACCCGCCGCGCTGGCGCTCTCACCGAGAAGGATTCCATTCTGCTGACGGATTTCGTTAACACCACGGGAGACGCGGTTTTCGACGACACGCTGAAACAGGCGCTGGCCGTGCAACTGGAGCAGTCGCCTTACTTGAATGTGTTTCCCCAGGAGCGGGTCCGAGACACGCTCAAATTCATGGGGCGCTCGCCCGATGAACGGCTCACTCCCGACCTGGCGCGCGATGTCTGCCAGCGCGAAGGCATCAAGGCTGTATTGAATGGAGCCATCAGCAGCATCGGGACCCAGTATGTGGTGGATGTCAACGCCGTGAACTGCCAGACCGGTGACAGCCTGGCGCATGAGCAGGTGTCGGCGGACAAGAAGGAACAAGTTCTGGGCGCGGTAGGCAAGGCGGCTTCCAGCCTGCGCGGCAAACTGGGAGAGTCGCTGGCCTCTGTGCAGAAATTCGACGCGCCGGTGGAAGAGGCCACGACGTCCTCACTGGAAGCACTCAAGGCGTTCAGCCTGGCCGAAGCGGAACGGAACAAGGGCTCCGAGTACACTGCCATTCCTCTTTACAAGCATGCCATCGAACTGGATCCCAATTTCGCAGTGGCGTATGCGCGCCTGGGCCAATCCTACGCCAACACCGGGCAGAGCGCTCTGGCCATCGAAAGCACGAAGCAGGCATTTGAGCGGCGGGAGCGAGGCAGCGAACTGGAAAAGCTCTATATTTCCACGCACTACTACGAAATCGTCACCGGCGAACTCGACAAGTCGGCGGAGGCCTATCAACTCTGGAAGCGGACCTACCCCCGAGATTCGATTCCCACCAATAATCTCGCTATCGATAACGCCTGGATCGGCAAGTTCGATCAGGCCCTGGTGGAAGCTCAGGAAACCATTCGCCTGGATCCGAACAGCACGTTTAGTTATGGAGTGCTGGGCGGCGCCTACATCGGACTGAATCGCTTTGCCGAAGCGAAAGCCATTCGACAGAAGGAAGTTGGCCTTAAGCTGGGCGGGATGAATGACCACGCCGACCTCTACATGCTGGCCTTTCTTGAGGGCGACCAGGCTGCGATGCAGGGCGAGGTGGATTGGGCAAAAGGCAAGCCGGATGAATTTGTCATGCTCGAAGCCATGGCCGAAGTAGCGGCATCCGGCGGAAAGATGCAGCAGGCGCGGGAACTGTACCAGAAGGCGGTTGAAGGAGCACAGCAGGCGAAGCTCATGGACAACG
>JBARIF010000488.1:0-2150 GCA_049799615.1 Terriglobales bacterium | reverse complement strand
CCGCGCGCGTTGACTCCCAAGTTAACCAATCCCAGAAGCCTTGCGGCTGAGCGCCGAGTAGTAATCGGTGGTTCGAGACCCCACCGGCGATGAAAAGTTCTTTGCACTCTCTCGCCAGGTGTCGAATGGATTGCGATCGTGGCCACGCAGAGGGACGCTGCCAGGTCCCTCCGGCTGAGCACTTCATCCGCGGGTGGGGGACGCCGGGCCAGGTTCCCGCCAGTTTCCGAGTTGCCGGCCCCTCGCTGAGAGGATATCTGGTCCATGATCAGTGTGGAAGGGTTAAGGAGGAACTGGCCTCCGCAGCTTGCTGGTGCATGCCGACGCGGCGCCATTTCAGGAACGCGTCCATGTAGGTATAGAAAACAGGAGTCAGGTAGAGCGTGACGAACTGCGCAAAGAGCAGGCCGCCGACCACGCACAAACCAAGTGGACGGCGGACGCCGGCACCCGCGCCAAAACCGATGGCGATGGGCAGGGTGCCCATGATGGTGCAGGCACTGGTCATCATGATTGGGCGAAAGCGAATCATGCAGCCCTGATAAGCCGATTCGCTGGCTGTGCAGTCTCCCTTGCGCTCAAAGTCGAGGGCGAAATCTACCATCATAATGGCGTTCTTCTTGACTATGCCGATAAGCATGATCAAACCGACAAAACCGTAGATATCGAGCTGCACATGGAACAGCGAGAGGGTGGCCAGCCCCCGAATACCGCAGCCGGCAGTCCGGTGAGAATCGTGATCGGGTGGATATAGCTTTCGTAAAGAATTCCGAGGACGATATAAATCACCAGGACAGCCATGATCAGGAGCATCCCCAGGCCGGCAAGAGACTGCTGGAATGCCTGGGCGGCTCCCTGGAAACTGGTGTTGATGGAAATGGGCAGCATCGACTTGGCTAGGCCCTGCACTTCATTGACAGCCTGGCCCAGAGCGACACCCGGCATCAAGTTGAATGAAATGGTGACCGAGGGAAGCTGGCCGGTGTGGTTGACGGTCAGCGGTCCTACACCAGTAGAGAACTTCGAGACGGCGGCGAGCGGCACGAGCTGGCCAGAGGAAGAGTGAATGTAGATCTCTGAGAGCATGCCGGGATCGCTTTGAAAGCGATCTTGCACCTGCATGACCACCCAGTATTCATTGTCCGAAGTGTAAATGGGGGAAACCAGGCGCTGCCCGTATGCGCTGTACAGGGCATTTTCAACCTGTTGTGGAGTCACTCCCAAAGCGGACGCTTTGTCCCGGTCCACAACCACATTGGCTTGCGGATTCTTGACTTGCAGGTCGCTGGTCACGTCGTCGAGACTGGGCAAGGTCTTCATTTTCGCTTCCAACATCCCTGCGTACTTATAGAGCTGTTCGGTATCCGGGCTCGACAGCGTGAACTGGTAGAGACTTTTGGTGAATTGCCCGCCGATGCGGATGGTGGGCGGGTTCTGGAGAAAAACCCGCATGCCGGTCACCCGGTTCAGCTTCGGCTGCAGCTCGGCCATCACCTCGTCGATGGTCAGGTGGTGCTCAAAGAGGGGATGTACGAACCGCACTAGATCACCGAGAATGGCGACATGGCCGTAGCGCGCAACCAAGCGATCATAAGCCGGACTGTCTGTCCAGGGACGGTCGGGGCGGTCTTTCAGATGAAGGAAAGCTCTGCCATTATTCAGGCCGGAACTGCCCGAGCTGCTGATCCCGGAGAAAAACTGGACTACGCTCGGATCATCCTCAAGAATGCGATTTACGGCCTCCTGGTGCGCCTTCATCGAGTCAAAAGAAATGCCCTGATTGGCTTCGGTCGAAACCGCGATCCGCGACGAATCCTCTTCGGGCAGGAACCCTTTGGGAATGACCCAAAATTCCCAGGCAGTCCCTACCAGAATCAGAACGCCGAAGAGCATCACCAGCACCCGATGCTGTAGTGACCAACGCACGGTCACGCCATACCAGCGCAGCGAGGTATTAAGCACGTCTTCCAGCTTGCGATACATCCAACCATGCTCTCTTTCATGTTCGGGGCGCAGGTAGAGCCGGCAGAGCATCGGAGTGAGAGTGAGGGAAACGAAGCCGGAGACCAGCACGGCAGAAATGATGACCACCGCAAACTCGTGGAGCAGGCGCCCGAAGACGCCGGGCATAAAGAAGACGGGCAGAATGA
>JBARIF010000487.1:0-2994 GCA_049799615.1 Terriglobales bacterium | reverse complement strand
CGGGTGGGACGGGAAAAGCATTTGATTGGAACACCGCTGCGCCGACGATTGCAGCGATTGGCAAGGACTTGAAGGTGGTCGTGGCCGGCGGACTGAACTCGACTAACGTCGCCGACGCAATCCGTATACTGAAGCCCTGGGGAGTGGATGTTGCATCCGGCGTCGAAGCAAGGCCGGGGAAAAAAGACCCGAAAAAGGTCAGTGCCTTTATAGAGGCAGTCCGGCAAGCAGACAAGAAGAAGAACTAAAAAATGGCGACCGCAAGAGTCCAATCTCGACCCACTTCGGCAGGGCGCTTCGGCGTTTATGGCGGACGCTATGTCCCCGAAACGCTGATGGCGGCCCTGGACGAACTGGAGCGGCATTACGAGAAAGCCAAGCGGGACCCAAAGTTTCACAAACGCCTGGACGAACTGCTGCACACCTATGCCGGCCGTCCCACACCTCTATTCTTTGCCCAGCGCCTCACCAAAGAACTGGGCGGGGCAAAGACTTATCTCAAGCGCGAAGATCTGCTTCACACCGGCGCGCACAAAATCAACAACTGTCTGGGACAGGCGTTGCTGGTTGAGCGCATGGGTAAACATCGTGTCATCGCCGAGACCGGAGCCGGGCAGCATGGCGTGGCCACAGCCACCGTTTGCGCGCTGCTGGGCTTTGAATGCGTCGTTTACATGGGGACGGAAGACATGAGGCGGCAGGAGCTCAACGTCTTCCGCATGCGGCTGCTGGGCGCGGAAGTCCGCGGCGTGGATTCGGGCTCGCGCACTTTGAAAGACGCGATCAACGAGGCGATGCGTGACTGGGTCACTAACGTTCGCACCACACATTACCTCCTTGGCAGCGTACTGGGAGCGCATCCTTATCCCACCATGGTGCGCGACTTTCATAAGGTGACCGGCCGCGAAGCTCGAAAGCAGATTCTCAAGGCGGAAGGCAAGCTCCCAAAAGCCATCATTGCCTGTGTCGGCGGTGGTTCGAACTCGATCGGCATCTTTCACGAGTTCATCAAGGACAAGAAAGTGCAGCTCATCGGCGTGGAAGCCGGCGGCAGGGGCCGGCGCCTAGGCGATCATGCCGCGCGCTTCCAGGGCGGCTCGCCGGGGGTGCTGCAGGGCACCTACTCATACGTGCTGCAGGACGAGGCCGGGCAGATTTCTACGACCCACTCCATCTCGGCTGGTCTCGACTATCCTTCGATTGGCCCGGAACACGCGTGGCTGAAGGACACGGGCCGCGCGCAATACGTTTCGGCCTCGGACAAGGAAGCGCTCGAGGCCTGCATCGTGCTGGCGCGAACCGAGGGAATTATCCCTGCGCTCGAATCCGCCCACGCCGTGGCGGAAGTGATCAAGCGCGCCCCCAGGATGAAGAAGTCCGAGGTGGTGATGGTGAACGTCTCGGGACGAGGCGACAAGGACATTGGGATCCTGCGCGAGAACCTGAAGCTGGAGTGAGCTCGAAGAATTGAGTAATTGGGAAATTGAATAATTGGGAAATTTTTAAGAAGTGTTTTTCTGCTTTTCCGTTACCGATGCCCCTGCGATTCCAAAATCGTCCTGCTCTCGTCGCTTATCTCACTTGCGGCGACCCTGATCTTGCGACCACGCTGGACATCGCCCTGGCAGCCATTGACGCCGGCGCGGAGGTCATTGAACTGGGCGTTCCGTTCAGCGATCCCGTCGCCGACGGACCTGTCATTCAGCGTGCCAGCGAAAGAGCGCTGCGTCACGGGACTTCCCTGCCGCAGGTGTTGGAGCTGGCCAGACAGATCCGGAAGAAGTCGCAGGCGGGACTCATCATCTTTACTTATCTGAATCCGGTATTGCGCATGGGAATAAAGAATTTCGCCACCGCGGCCCAGGATGCCTGTGTGGATGGTGCGCTGATTACCGACTTGCCGGTGGAAGAATCGCGCGACTATCTGTCCGAGATGCAGAAGAGGAGTCTGGCTACGGTGTTTCTGGCGGCGCCCACCAGCACGGATGCGCGACTCAAGCAGATTGCCCAGGCCTCCAGCGGATTTGTCTACGCAGTTTCGCGGACCGGAGTGACCGGCGCCCGGCAGCAGATGCCGGAAGACGCGATGAAACTGGTGGGCCGCCTGCGCAGGTATACTGACCTGCCGGTCGCGGTCGGCTTCGGCATATCCACTTCGGCGCAGGTCAAGGCGGTGGGAGCATTTGCCGATGCGGCAGTAGTGGGGAGCGCGATCGTCGATATCATTGAACGCAATCCGGGCAAAGAAGCGGAGAGTGTGGCACAATTTGTAAGTCAGCTCTCAGCCGTCAGCCGGCAGCCTTCAGTCACAAGATAGCAGTTGCGGGTTTGGCATGGAATGGTCTTCCATTGCCGTCCGCAGGAATCACGACACGGCGATCTAGCTGAGGGCTGAAAACTGACGGCTATGGACATTTCCGACTGGCGTAAGAACATCGACGAACTGGACCGCAAACTGGTGGAGTTGTTGAGCCAGCGTGCCCAGGCCGCGCACGAAATCGGCAAGTTGAAGCTGACCGCGGGCATGCCGATTTACGAGCCCGACCGGGAGCGCAAGGTATTCGACAACGTGCGAAGCGTGAATCCGGGTCCCTTGCCGGACCGCGACTTGCTGCGCATTTTTGAGCGCATCATGGACATCATGCGCGGGATCCAGCAACAGGAAATCGCGCCCCGGGCCGCCGCCGATAGCGGAGCCGATACGGAATTGGATAACGAGGTGAATGACTGAAGGCAGCTTTCAGCCATCAGCTATCAGCCGGCAGTCTCAACGGCTTAGCTGATAGCTGACAGCTGAGGGCTGACGGCTCCTTATGATCGTTGCAATGCAGGAATCAGCAACCGATGAGCAAATCCAGCAGGTAGTAGAACACCTGGTCCGGATGGGCTTCTCCGTGCACCGCACCACGGGTGAGCGCCAGACCGTGCTGGCCGCGGTGGGCGCTCGCGTGGATTTCGACACGCGCAATCTTGAAGTGCTCTCCGGGGTAGAAC
>JBARIF010000486.1:0-8280 GCA_049799615.1 Terriglobales bacterium | reverse complement strand
CCCTTGAAGTGCCGCGACCGGTCATCGATCAGCACATCGGCGTTGATGACGTTCTTGTCTCCGCAAAACACAATCCGGCTGGGTGGAATGAAAGGAAAATTCTTTTCCATCCACCGGAACTTGTCCGCGAACGAGGAAGGAACTTCCATGGCAGCGCTGGCGATATAGATGTCGTGATGGCGGGACAATTCCAGCAGCGCCTCCTGGCTTCCGGCCATGACCTCAAGATCGGCGAAGAATCCAGGCGCATGCGGAATGGCGTTGAAGGCCCCGCGGTTCTCGCTGGGGACCACCTCAGCCAGTCCACTCCTGCTGACCATCTCCCGGGTCAGGTTTGCGCCCGCCCGCTGGTTGTACTGGCTGAGATGCTTGCGGAATGAGTCGGCAATAACTTCGTCCATATCAACGGCGATGCGCAGTCGTCGCGACGCCGCATTCAGCCGGTTGGCCGGCGGGTTGGCCTTCAGTACGATGGATATCAACACCAGCACCGCCGCCACTCCGTTGGCCCACATCATCGCCACCGCGTGGATGCGAATGCCATAGGCCAGCCACAACAGCACTCCCGTTAGGTAAAGAAACAGCATGGCATACGACAAGCCGCGACCACCATGCTTGCGCAGTTTGACAATCTGCGGCACAAAAGCCACCGTCGTGCAGAAGGCCGCCAGCGTCCCGACCAAGGCTGTTACCGACATACCGGTCACCTCTCAATCTCCGTCTCTCTATAGTAGATGGCCGGAAGGGATGATTCGTCCAATGAAATGTTTGGAAGCCTGTGATAACTTCCGTTTATGGCACTCGAAACCCAGGAGCTGGCCTCTTTTGCCGTGCTGGCGGAACAACTGCATTTCGGCCGGGCGGCAGCTCGTCTCCACATTTCTCAGCCCGCGCTGAGCAAGCGCATCCGAAGCCTGGAAGAGAAGATCGGCGGGCCGCTTCTCGTCCGCAACCGGCGCGGGGTCGCGCTTACCCCGGCCGGCACCATGTTCTACAAGGATGCGCGCCGGATTATCCACGACCTGGAGGTGGCTTTCGAGGCGGTGCGCGGAGCCAGCACTGGCGAACGGGGGAAACTGCGCCTGGGCGTGGGCATGTCCACCGTGCACAGTCTGGTTCCCCGCGCCCTGGTGAAGTTTCGCGAAAGCTCTCCCGGAGTTGAAATCGAGATCGCGGACATGCCCACCCTCCGCCAGATCGAGGCCCTCATCGCCGGCCGTCTCGATGTCGGCTTCGTTCGCCTGCCGGTGAAGCATCCCCTGGTCGCGGTTCGCAAGGTGCTGACTGAGCGTCTCACCATAGCCACTTCGGCGAAGTTTACCGGGTCCCTGACCATGAAAGGGATTCAGGAGCAGCCGTTCATTCTGATCGACCGTGGAGTCTCCGCCACTTATCACGATCATTGCATCAGCCTGTGCGACCGCTCCGGATTCACGCCGAGAATTGTCTATGAGCCGAATGACATGTTTACGATTCTCAATCTGGTCAGCGCCGGTATTGGCGTGTCCCTAGTGCCCAGGGCAGCCCGGGCGATGCATGCAAGTGGAGTGAAGTTCGCTCCCGTGCACAGCAGTTATGCGCAGTGGGACATAGGAATGGCGTGGAATCGAAAACTGGAATCTGAGATCATCCGCAAGTTCGCCGACGCATGCCGGCCGGAATAGCGCCAGGTTGAAGCCCTAACTTGCCAGATCCGCGATCCGCACCACATCCGCACAGGCGCGCACGTCATGGGTCCGGATAATATGCGCACCCTTCATGATGGCCACGGTCTCCGCCGCCAGGGTCCCAAAAAGCCGGTCGGCGACCGGCGCGTCAGCCCCATTGTGCGCCAAAGCGCGGCCGATGAAAGATTTTCGCGACACGCCCACCAGCAGGGGGAAGCGAAGCTGATGAAGCTCCTCGAGCTGTCTCAGCAATGGATAGTTCTCTTCCCGGTTCTTGCCGAAACCGAAACCAGGATCGATCACCATGCGTTCACGTTTCATGCCCGCAACCACCGCAGCGTCGGAGCGCTCCCGCAGTTCGCGCTTGACCACGGTTACCACGTCCGGAAGCGGTGGCAACGTCTTCCATTCCTGGGGACGCCCGCGCATATGCATCAGCACCGCCCCGCACTTCAGCTCGGCCAGAGTCTTCCTCATTTGTGCGTCCCAGAGAAACCCACTGACATCGTTGACAATCTCCGCACCGGCCTTCACCGCTGCCCGCGCCACGGCGGCCTTGTACGTATCCACTGAGATAATCGCCTGAGGATTCTTCTTCTTAACGCCCGAAATTACTGGGATGACCCGGTCCAACTCTTCCTTCTCGCTCACGCCAGGTTCGGTTGCAGACGCAACTTTCGCTCCTGGACGCGTGGACTCTCCGCCTACGTCGATGATGTCAGCGCCGTCCTGCAGCAGCTTGAGCGCATATTCCACGGCGCGGTCACGATCGAAATTAGCGCCGCCGTCGGAAAATGAATCGGGAGTGACATTGACTACGCCCATGATGAACGTGCGTTTCCCGAGCTGCAAGGTGCGAGAGCCAATCTGCCACTCGAAGACTGGACGCATGCCAGCGATTCTAACCCCTGACGAAATGTGTGGGGGATGTGCCTGGGCTGGGATGTGTCCGTGTGGGACCGGCACTCCTCGGTCCTTGGCCTTTGGTCGTTAGTCGTTAGCTTTTGCGTACCGTTGACCATCGACTGAGATCCAAGCTAACGACCAAAGACCAACGACCAGAGACCAAGGACCCGGGGCGTGTCCGACCACACACAGGCGGATTAATGGAGCCCAATCCGCGGTGCTACAATCAGCTTGCCATGCGCCGTATGCGCCTTTTTCCGCGGCTTGCCGTGTGCCTTTTACTGTGCACACAACTGCACGCCGCCTCGCATAAAGCGCTGGAAAAACGTATTGCCGCTATTCTTGCACCTGCCGATCTGGCGCGTGGCTTCTGGGGCATCGAGGTCGTTTCGCTCTCCACCGGCAAAGTACTCTATGCCCGGGACGCGGACAAACTGTTCACGCCCGCTTCCAACACCAAGTTGTTTACCACCGCAGCGGCCATGGCTTTGATCGGCCCGGACTACACCTTCAAGACCACGGTCGAAACCAACGGCACCCTCGATACTCACGGTCGTCTCACCGGAGACCTGGTGCTGGTGGGACGCGGCGATCCCAATCTCTCGGGGCGCGAGTTGCCCTACGCTCAGCATACCGAGCGCAATGACCATCCTATCCGCGTGCTCGAGCAGTTGGCCGACACGCTGGCCCAAAAAGGCGTGAAGTACGTGGATGGCGACATCATCGCCGACGATTCCTATTTCGCCTTCGAGCGTTACGGCGAAGGTTGGACGCAGGACGATCTGGTGTGGGCGGACGGCGCTCCCGTGTCCGCGCTCACCATCAACGACAATGTAATTTTCGTGAACATCCTGCCCGCCGATCGGGCCGGCGACCGCGCCTTTGTCAGCATTACGCCCTTTGCCGATTATTACCGCATCGACAATCGCATCATGACCACGCCCGCGGGCACGGGGCGGAAAATCTTTATTAATCGCGAACCCGGGGCCACCACCTTGACCCTCTGGGGCAACATGCCGCTGGGCGACGCCGGGGCCAACGAGGCCCTGGCCATCGAAGATCCGGCGGAGTTTGCGGCGGAGTTGTTTCGCCATCTGCTGGAAGTACGTGGCATTGCGGTGTACGGCAAGCAGAAGACGCGGCACACCGAGCTATCCAGTCTGTCCACTCTCACCATCACGGCTTCGGCCGCTGCGCGCGGTGGCGACGAACCCTCACGCGCGTTGCAGAACCAGCCCCTGGTGCTGGCTAGCTATCAATCCCGGCCGCTGATTGAAGATGTGAGAGTGATCAATAAAGTCAGCCAGAATCTGCATGCGGAAATTTTGCTGCGCCTGCTGGGCCGCGAAAAAGGCACCGCGGGCACGGTCGAAGGCGGACTCGAAGTGTTGCGCGGATTCCTCAACCAAGCCGGCATCACCGGCGATCAGTACGCGTTTTACGATGGCTCCGGACTCTCGCGGCAAAACCTGGTGACGCCGCACACCGTGGTCCGGTTGCTGCGCTATGCTGACTCGCAGCCCTGGGGCGCCAACTTCCGCGACACCCTGCCCCTCTCTGGCACCGACGGTTCCCTCTCCAATCGTTTCAAGAACGTGGAAGTGCAAGGGCGAGTGCAGGCCAAGACCGGTTCGCTGGGTGGGGTCAAGACGCTGTCCGGCTATGCCACCACCAATCGAGGCGAACGGGTTGCATTCTCCATCTTGTCGAACAACTTCAACCTCCCGGACAAACGCATCAACGAAACCATCGACGATATCGTCGACCAAATTCTGGACGACGGCAAACCCACAAAATGAGTTGCCGCTGGTGTGGGCCGGACACTCTTGTCCGACGCCCTTGATCTTGATCTTGTCGTAGTTTCAGGGCGGTCCAAGTCAAACGCGTCGGACAAGAGTTCCGACCCACACCAGCACATCTACCGCGGCATGCGCTTGGACTGGCGATGACGCAGCGCGCGCACCGCGCCGGGGCCGGTGCCGGTGGGCGGCTTGCGCATCCCGTCCAGCAAATCCTTCAGCACCACGGCATTATTGTGCTGCTCATTCTTAGACGCGAACAAGAGTGTAAGATTCTTCTTCCGATGGGCCAGGCGGTAAAGTTCATCGAGAGCCTCCGCGGCCTGAGGCAATGCCAGTTCTTTGAGATAGCGCTTGCGGAAAGTTAGCCAGCTTTCGGGACGGGCGTGAAACCATTGGCGAAGTTGGTTGGAAGGGGAGAGGTCGCGCAACCAGCTATGCAGCGCGGCCTGGCTCTTGCTGAGCCCGCGGGGCCAGAGCCGGTCCACCAGCACGCGATAGCCGTCGCCGCGGGCGGGCTTCTCATAAACTCGTTTCACCGTGACGCGTTTGACGGCAGCGGGCATGGGAGTGCTCTACTATTGTACTTCCGCGCCGCGTGCGGGCACTTGGCAATTAGCACTTGCCGACTGCTACTTGCTCCGGGCTGCGTAAGATGCTTGAGGAACGAATGGCATCAACTTTCAGAAATTGGCAGGCTCTCGCGATCGTCGCTGTTGCCCTGATCCTGAATAGCGGCTGCGATGTGCAGCGCCGAAAGAGCGACGCTGAACTGGGACTGAACCCGCAACAGTCGGCCGGCCGTCGAATTTACGACCAATACTGCGATCGCTGTCACGAGCCTTACTCGTCCCGCGATAAGAAAGCGCACAGCCTGCAGGGAGTCTTCAGGAAGAAGTTTCTGTCAGAAAGTGGAATGCCGGCGAATGATGAACGGGTCGGTGAAATAATCGTGACCGGGCGCAACATGATGCCGGCTTTCGGCCAGGCGTTGTCGCAATCGCAGGTGCAGGATTTGCTGGCATACTTGCATACGCTGTAAATCAGGTGAGACCGTGTGGGGGCGGGTCTCGGACACCTCCAGGTCGAGCGTAGTTCGACAATGCTCTGTGCTGGCAACTGCGCGGCGGGCGGCGACCCCCGTCCTCCATCCACTTCGATTGACTTCACCTCCGTGAGCGAGTAAATTTCTCAAACCGTATTCTGTTTGCTCTTTCACAACTTCTTTGGTTCGCGCACCCTCGTCACCCTGACGAGGAGGGAAGCGGGTGAAAATCCCGCGCTGCCGCGCAACTGTAAGCGAGGAAATCGCAGCCGGTCACTGGGGACACCCGGGAAGGCCGGTTCTATTCATCGGACGTTAGGAAAGCCGAGCTAAGCTCGGCCGGGCAGGTGAAGACACCTGGCCCCTACGTGGACTGGGAGGATAGCCAGTCCGCATTTCGTCCTTACTCGCAAGCCAGGAGACCGGCGTGAACCGTCCACACCAACCCCTTTCGCGTGACAAAGGAGGAGTGCATGCGGTTCTTCAAGCTTTTGGTTTCGGTTTTAACCCTGCTGGCAGCAGCGTCGGCCGCCGATTTCAAGATCAAGGTGGTTGATCCCCAATTGGCGGCGGTCGCCGGGGCACAAGTGGAATTGTTTCGCACCGGTTCATCAACTCCGGTCGCCATCCAGACTACATCGGCTGAAGGGCGGGCAATATTTCACGAAACGGATTCGGCATCCTACCGCGCTCGCATACTGGCTGCAGGTTTTGCCGAACTGAACGCGGATATGTCTTCCTCGGAAGCGATCACGGTGGTCCTCCGACTGGCGCCAGCCACTGAAACCGTGACCGTGAGCGCTACCCGAACTCTGGTTCCCAGCAACGCGAGCGGGGCCGACGTCGAAGTCCTGACTGCCCGGCAACTGGAAGTCATGCGGCCGGTAGTGGCCGATGATGCCCTGCATTTTCTTCCCGGCACGGTAGTGAGTACATCTGGGCAGCGCGGCGGGCTGTCTTCTTTGTTCGTGCGCGGCGGCGAGTCCACTTACAACAAAGTGATCGTGGACGGAGTTCCGGCCAACGATCCCGGCGGAATCTTCGACTTTGGCGTGCTTCCCCTCACCGGGGTGGACCGCTTGGAATTCGTTCGTGGCTCTCAGAGCACGCTCTACGGTTCAGATGCCATGACCAGCGTGGTGCAGGTTTTTACCCGCACTGGAAGCACGCCGGTGCCTGAACTCCGTTTCGGCGCGGACGGAGGAAATCTCGGAACAGCCAACGGATATGCGGCGCTCGCTGGCGCCTACGACCGCTTCGATTACAATCTCTTCGGCGACCAGTTCAACACCATGGGACAGGGTCCGAACGACGACTACTCCAACTCCCTGCAAGGCGGGAACGTTGGTGTGAAGTTGGCCGACTGGGCGGCGCTGCGCGTGCGCGCCCGCCATTCCAACAGCGCTACCGGCGTGCAGAGCTACTGGAATTTCAACGGCGACCCCATCCTTCCGCCCGACTTCGACCAGCGCGCGCGGCAGAACAACCTGCTGGCCAGCGCGGAGTTGACGATCGCAGGGCCCTCGCGCTGGCAGCATCGCTTCACCGGCTTCGAGTATGCCCTACACCGCACCAATATCCAGACCGTCAACCAACCCGGACGCGTGGACCCTTTCGGCGACCAGATCGACACTCCTTTCCACGCTATCACCCACATCAACCGCGCCGGCCTCGACTATCAAGGTGACTACACGGAACGAAGCTGGGCCCAGACCACGGTGGGATATGAGTTCGAAGATGAGAACGGGACCACCGGTACCCTTCCCGACTCTCTGAGTCATGGCGTGCGCCTGAACCAGGCGGTTTACGGGCAGCAGCTCTTGAGCCTGGGGCGGCTTTCCGTAGTGGCTGGGGCCCGCTTCGTGCACAACCAGAGTTTCGGAGACAAAGTGGTGCCGCGAGTTGCTTTGGGTTTCACGGCGCTGCGCGGCGGGAATTTCTTTTCCGGCACGCGCTTCCGCTTCAGCTACGCCACCGGCATCAAAGAGCCCAGTTTCGCCCAGTCATTCGGGAATGGCGGAGGCTTTCCCGTCATTGCCAATCCTGATCTTCAGCCGGAGAAGGCGCGCTCGTTCGAGGCCGGCGTAGAGCAGAGGTTCTCCCGGAACTACTCTTTGACGGCTACTTATTTTAACGGCTTGTTTCGCGACAAGATCGATTTCAACTTCCTGACTGGGACGGCCTGTCCGCCGCCAAGCGTCTTCTGCGGCCAGTATGTCAATGTCAATGAGGCATTGGCGCATGGGGCTGAAATGGAGTTTCACGGACGGCCGCTGTCGAAGCTGTCGCTCGACGGCTCGTATACCTACACTTCGACCCAGATTCTGGAGCAACCTTTCGCTTTCGATCCACTGCTCGAACCTGGGCAGCCCTTGATCCGCCGTCCCAAGCATGCGGGCAGTCTGTTGCTGACTTACCTGAGCGACCGCTGGGGAGCAAATCTGGGTGGAAGTTTTATCGGCAGACGCGCCGATTCTGATTTCCTCGGCTACGGCATCAACCACGCGGCTGGCTACGCCCGCGTGGATCTCGGCGGATGGTATGCGATCACCTCTCGTATCACCGCCTACGTGAATCTGGAGAATGCACTCGACAAGCAGTATCAGGAAGTTGTGGGATATCCGTCGCTGGGAGCAAACGTCCGCGCCGGGATGCGATTCCGAATCGGCGGAGAGTAACGGTTTGCTCGTGTGGGGCGCCCTCGCCCGCCGCTTCCAAAGATGGAAGCGATCGGCTGGAATGGGAGCCGCGGCTAAGGTAGTCAAGAATAGGTTGACTGAGAATCCGACATTCCACTGATTTCTTCCAGCTCAAGGCGCCACGCGGGCGTGGGCGCCCGCGCCACACAGGCTCAGCGGTGACG
>JBARIF010000485.1:0-4563 GCA_049799615.1 Terriglobales bacterium | reverse complement strand
GTTTTAGACTTTGATTTAGAATTTGATTTTGATCTGCTTGTGGTGCGGTCTTGGACCGGAGACCAACTCGCGTTTGCTGCAAGCCCCTGTAGCGCCGCCGTCCCGCCCGCTGCGCCGAGGGCGAGACGCCCTCGCAGACAGCCGGCAAGATGCCGGCGCTACATCAAAGGCACAGGCGTCGGAAACCTTACGCCGCCTGGCCTGCTTTGTGCGGCAACGCGTCGGCGCCCTCGGTCCGGGTGTAGGTGTAGCGGATGCGATGAATTACCGTGATCGTGGACAAGACCGCGATCAGCCACAGCACCGGCGCCATACGGTTGAACAGGGCCCCGATGATCACCAGCACCAGCCGTTCGGGACGTTCCATGAAACCCACCCGGCAGGAGCCGATCAACGATTCAGCGCGGGCCCGAGTGTAACTAACCATAATGGCGCTGATCATGACGAAGGCGGTCAGCACAACATAAAAAAAGCGATCGCCGCGGGCGAAGAACACCAGCAGTCCAAAAAACTGGGAAGCGTCGCTGTAGCGGTCAATGACCGAATCGAAGAAGCCGCCGAAGCGGGTCACTTGGCCGCTGGCCCGGGCCACGCGTCCGTCCACCAGGTCAAAAAAGCCGGAGCCTATGATGACCAGCCCGGCGTAGCGAAACATTCGCGCCTGATTGTCGCTGTTGGCGTAGCCGAACAGAAAGGCAGCGACGGTGTTCACGACCAGCCCGAGGAAAGTGAGCACGTTGGGATTGATCCGCGCCAGAGCGAGCCAGCGCACGATCGCATCCAGCAGCACGCCGCAGCCGCGCCCGAAGGCGCTCGTCCATGTCATGAATCCCTTTCACCCCAGCGCCGGCGACGCCCGTGGCTCAGTCCCAATGAAATCCTGTCCTCATCCTGCAGGATTTCAGTCCTGAAGCATCTCGCGGACCGGCACCATCGCGCTCGTCACTTGGCTTCAGTCTGTTCGTGAATCGTGCTCAGGCTCAGAATCTCCATCTCGCGGTTGCCGTTGGGCGTGACCACGACCGCACTATCTCCCACCTTCTTGTTCAGCAGGGCGCGGCCAATGGGAGAACTGGTGGAGATCTTGCCCGCAGTCACATCCGACTCTTCGCTGGTCACCAGTTTGTACTCCACCTCGGAGTTCTTGGAGGTGTCGTAGACCCGAACGGTGGAACCCAGCCCGACCTTATCTTTCGGGATATTATCCATGTTGATAAGGGCGAGCTCGGCCATGCGTGCGCCCAGCTGCCGCAGCCGCGCCTTGACGAACTCCTGCCGCTGTTTCGCCATGTGATACTCAGCATTTTCACTGAGATCTCCCAGGGCGGCTGCCTTCTTGATTTCCTTGGGAAGCTCATGAACCAGTTCGTGTTCGAGCACGTTCATCTCTTCCTGCAACTTCCTTTTAATCTGTTCAGTCATGCGCCTGAAGATTATAAACCCGGGCGCCGGACCATGTGGGTCGGACACTCCTGTCCGACGCTATTGGGTTTGACTTTTCCGTCAGGAAAATTAGAGGCCCGTAATAATAGGACCCAAATCTCGAACCAAGAATCAACTTCAAAAGCGTCGGACAAGAGTGTCCGACCCACACGCTTCTGGATTGCCTTTCGAGGCCCGGTAGGATAGACTAAAAGAGTGCAGTTCTTCAGCTGGCCTGTCCTCGTGGGTGTCCCCTCATGATCAGCGCCGATGGTAATTTCCACATAGGCGATAAGGTCGTCTATCCCAATCATGGCGTTGGAGTTATCGAACAAATCAGCAGCCGGACTATCGGCGAGACTGTGGAAAAGTTCTACCTCCTCAAGATCAAGGCCAGCAGCCTGAAGGTGATGGTACCGTTTCATAACGTAAACACCGTCGGTTTGCGACGGGTGGTCAAGAACGGCGAAATCCAGAAAATCGTTGATTTTCTTACGGATGGCGAGTGTGACAATAACGCCGACTGGAAATACCGTTTCAAGGAAAACTCGGAGCGGATGCGTACTGGTTCGCTGCTGGAAGTGTCAGCGGTCCTGAAGGGCCTGCTCCTGCTGAACCAGTCCAAACCTCTGTCCTTCCGCGAAAAGAAGATGCTGGAACGCGCTCGCTACCTCCTGGTCAGCGAGCTGGCCATGGCCAAAAACTGCGAAGAAGCCCTGATCGAAGAGATGCTCTCCAAAGCCCTCGCCAAGAGCAAGCTACGTTTCCCGGAAGCCTCGGATTTTGTAGCTTAGAGGCAGACTTCAGACCTCGGGCGTCGGACCCCAGACTTCAGACCTCAGACCTCAGACCTCAGACTTCAGACCTCAGACCTCAGACTTCAGACCTTGGACTTCAGACCTTGGACTCTTGGCATCCGCTGATCTGTTTCTTTGACCAATCAAGTGTGAGCTGTATCAGATTCGGGTGTGACGACTGAACTTGTGTGGCCTGCAGTGTCCTGTCAATCTCTTCGTCAGAGGCGACGGACTATGGGAGCTTCATATCGCGATTTGAGAGTATGGCAGCTTGCCATGGAGCTGGTCGTTAAGATGTATGCCTACACTCGAACCTTCCCAAGAGAAGAGATTTACGGACTGACCAGTCAGATGAGGCGATCAGCGGTGTCAGTTCCGAGCAACATTGCCGAAGGCAAAGGACGATCAACAGATCGTGACCGCGCTGTCTTCTTCTGCCACGCGCGAGGATCTCTGCTTGAACTTGAAACCCAGATTCTCATTGCTCAACACCTGGACTTTCTGTTTCCGCTTGAGGCAGAAAAACTACTAGCGGATTCCGCACAACTTGGCCGCATGCTGAATGCCCTGATTACGTCCATAAAGAATCCAGAAACATCTGGGAAGTCCGCAGCCTGAGATTGTGACGTCCAGGGCCTGGAATCAGAGCCCGGATCTCAAAGGGCTGAAGTCCGAAGTCTGCGGTCCGATGCCCGAAGACTGACGACTGACGACTAACTCACTCCCCCATCCACGCCCCATACGGCTTCAGCGACTCGATGTGGTCAAAGACGATCTTCATGGCGGCGGTGATGGGCACGGCCAGGACCAGGCCCATGGCGCCCCACAGCCATCCCCACACCAGCAGCGCAATGGTCACTGCCAGGGGATTCAACTGCAGGCGGTTGCCCAGGAACTTGGGGTAGAGGACATTGAGCGCGACCAGGTGCAGGCCCAGTACGATCATCACAATCACGATGGCGTCACCGGAATTGATGTGTCCCAGGCTGACAAAGATCGGCGGGGCCATGGCCAGCACGACTCCAAGGTAAGGAACCAGGCTTAGAAATCCGCTAATGAAGCCAACGAAATAGAAAAACGGCAAGTGCAGAATCGCGAACGCGATGGTGCTGGCCGTCCCCAGAAAGAGGCCAATCAGAAGATTCCCCACCATGAAGCTGCGAATCATCGCGGAAATCAGGCCCAGCGTGATGTATGCCGTATTCCGGTTTTCGAGCGAGAAAAGCATTACCGTGGCGGAGCGCACGTGATGCTGCCAGCTCAGCATGAAATACACCAGAAAAGGCACGAAGGACGCGGCCAGCACGGCCTGCGAGACTGAGCCGAAGCCGCGGGTCAGGATTTCTTCCCAGTTGGTGCTGGAGCGGGGCTCGGGTTTGATCTGCCCCTCTGCTTCCGTGGATCCCAGCGACTCTGCCCGCTGCCGGACCTGCGAAATTTCCTGGCGAATGGTTTGCGTGTATTTGGACAAATCCTGCACAAAAATGATGGCCTGGTTCGAGGAGTAGTACACCACGGCGGTAATCATGGTGAAGAGCAAAACCACGGCAACTGCGGCGGCCAAACCGCGAGGCAGGTGCAGGAGAATGAAAAACTCCATTACCGGGGCCAGAATGAAGGCCAGCAGGACCGACACCAGCATCACCGCCAGCACCAGCTCTCCCCAGTAGCAGAGGCCCAAAATAGTGGCGATTCCAATGGCCTGAAACGCCCAGTGCGGCTTCTGCGGCTTGGGCGGAGGCGGGGATGGGACGGGCGCAGAAACGATGGGCGCCGCCGGCCTGTCGATCTCGGCCTCGTCAATGGCCATACGGGTATCGTAGCCTAACAGGAAAAAAGTGTATGCGACATATAATCGCGAGGTGCCTTCCCACCAAACCGACACCCCCGGAGCGGAGCGCCCGCCGCGAGTCCTGGGCCTGGATGTAGGCTCGAGAAGGATTGGGCTCGCCGTCTCGGACCCTCTGGGCATCACGGCGCAGGGCCTGGAAACGCTGCAACGGCAAAACAAGCGATCTGATTTCGCCCAACTGGAGCAGGTCATTCGCGATTACCAGGTGGCCGAGATCGTGATCGGCTTGCCGCTGCGCATGACCGGCGCTGAAGGCACGCAGGCCGAGAAGATGCAAAGCTTCGCCGAAGATATTCGCCGCCGCTTTCGCCTGCCCGTCCATCTATGGGACGAACGCCTGTCTTCTGTTCAAGCCAACCGCCTGCTGCGGGAAACGGACATGTCGATCAAACGCCGCGGCCAGGTGGTGGACCAGATGGCGGCAGTCCTGATATTGCAAAGCTGGATGGACGCGAGGGCCGTTGGGTAGTCGTGGGATCGTGGTCGTCGGTT
>JBARIF010000484.1:0-14904 GCA_049799615.1 Terriglobales bacterium | reverse complement strand
GACAAGCCTCAGGGCATTCGCTTCGGCGATCACATCGTGACCTGGGGGGCGCGTCCTTCGTTGCGTGTGGGCCCGGAGTTATTGGGGCGCGTCATCGACGCGCGCGGCAATCCTCTGGATTCTTTGGGTGACTATCGGGCGACGCGGACCGTTGCTATCGATGGCGCCGTGCCCCATCCTTTGAGCCGCATTCCGATCAGCGAACCGCTGACTTGCGGCATTCGCGCCATCGACGGATTTGTGACCTGCGGACGGGGCCAGCGGGTCGGGATATTTGGCGGCAGCGGTGTCGGGAAAACGACTCTGGTCGGCATGATGACCCGCGCGACTGCGGCGGATCTGACCGTACTCGCGCTGGTCGGAGAACGAGGCCGCGAAGTGGGAGATTTCCTGAAGGCGCTCGGCAACGAAGGTCGCCGCCGGTCCGTGGTCGTGGCTTCAACCTCGGACCAGTCGCCTCTGCTGCGCATACGCGCGGCCCTGGCCGCAACTGCTGTCGCGGAATATTTCTCGGCCCGTGGCAAACACGTTCTGCTGGTGCTCGATTCCCTCACTCGCTTCGCCATGGCACAGCGCGAAATCGGCTTGGCAGCAGGCGAACCGCCCACGGCAAAAGGCTACACGCCCTCGGTTCTGGCCATGATGGCCAAGCTCATCGAACGCGCCGGGCGTTTTTCCACCGGAAGCATCACCGGCTTTTATACGGTTCTGATGGAGGGCGACGACCAGCAGGATCCATTGGTGGATACAGCGCGATCCCTTCTCGATGGACATGTGGTGCTGAACCGCGACCTGGCAGTGCGCAATCACTATCCAGCAATTTCCGTGCTCGACAGTCTGAGCCGCTTGATGCCCGCGATTTGCGGTCCGCAGCAGTTGGAAAAGGCGGGTAACGTGCGCATGCTGCTGGCTGCATACGCTCGGGCCGAAGACCTGATCCGCATTGGCGCCTACAAACCCGGCACGGACGCGCTGCTCGACAAGGCCATCGCCGCCTTGCCAGCGATCAACGCATTCCTGCAACAAAACCCAACCGAGATTCCGGCACCCGCGGAAACCGCAAAACGGCTGCTCACCCTGCCCGCCTAGATATGGCATTCCGCTTCAGTCTCGACGCGGTGTTGCGCTTTCGCGAAAGCCTGGAGCATTCCGAAGAGACCGCCTTGCTTCTGATTGTGCGGCAAATGGTTGAGGCTGAGCAGGAACTGCAGCAAGTTGAAGCAGAGCAAGCGCGCATCCGGGGACAGCTCGAAAAAGATCTCGCGTGCACGCTACCCGCCGCTCATCTCATCGACATTGCTCAACGGGAGTTGGAACTCAAGGGGACGGCTGATGGGTTGCGCGTGCGCCTCCGACAACTTGAAGCGCAACGCCTGACCCAGCTAGCCGTCTATCAGGCCGTGCGCCGGGACCGTCAGGTCCTCAGCGAACTTCGGGAGCGGCAGCGCCACGCCTATCAATTGGAGCAGAAACGGCAGGACCAAAAGACGCTGGATGACATGTTTCTGGTGCGCACCCGAGGGCGCGAGTAGGCACAGTTTGCCTAGCTACGATAGGCAAAGCTTGCCCAGTACACACTTCTGCGACATCTTCTTCATAGGCCTTATCGGCACCTCCTTCCCAAGTCTTTAGCCCGCAACACACTTTCCCGCTGTGGGCCGCTTCCCGATACCGGACGCCTTTGGCCTCCCGCGTGCTTATTTGTGTTGCGACTGAGACTGTCTTGTGAATGTGACGCCACCAAATTCCGGAGCCATAAGCCCGCACGGCCCTTCGTCTCTGCAGACGGCCAATTCTTCGCTGGCAGATTTTCTGCTGGCCGGAACGTCCACAAACTTCGGGCAGGACTTCCGGCAGATCGCGGCGGCTTTGTTTGGGTTGGAAAGTACAACCGCCAGCCCGGCCCAGGCGCCGGCACAAAAACCGGCTCCAGGAAAAAAATCCGCAGCCAGCCCGCAAGAAGAAGGTGAAACTCACAAGAGCAAAGAAACCGAGGATCCAAGTTCCGCAGCGGCCCATCCTGAATTGACCATCCTGCTGCCTGTCGTTCCCACACCGTTGCTCAATATCGCGGCCACGCCAGGGCTGGCGTCCGGCCCATCCAGCCTGCCAGACATCAAGACCGTTTTGAAGGATGCTGCGATGTTCGCCGGTGGAGTGGTGGTCGATCATGAGGAGAGGCGGGCGGATGCAACTTCCGGCCAGGCCTCAACCCCGGCGGACAAGCCGGAGACGATCACGCCGCCGGTCGCACTCAATGAGCAGGACAAACAGGAGCTCACCGTTGTCGAGGGCGATGTTCAAAAGGAATTGCCGCCCGCTCATGGCGACGACCTTGCCTTAGTCGAGCGTACGGCGACCGGCGATGGGGTCACGCGATCTAAGGAATTCGGGGCGCGACTGTTTGCATCTCCCGAAGCCAGTATGGCGGCAAAGAAGACCACCGCTGATGGATCCGATCAACCACAGAGCAGCGACCTGCCGAAGCAGGTTTCGACCCAGGCAACCGGCCCCAACCAGCCAGCCCCGCCTGCGCTTGCGCCGGTCGCCGTGAATCCCACCTCGGCTATGCCTCCTTCAGCCGTGTCACTGCCTTCCGCTGCGCTGCTCGAAGCAACCTCAGCTGCATCCGCAAGCAAAATACTCGACAAGTCGATGACGACAGGGCCCGCGCACCCCTCCGGCCCAGTCGACTCCAATTTGCCCGCAGGATTGAGTGATGGACCTCTGCGGCCTACGCCGGCAGCGTCGCCAAAAAGTAAAGACCGCGAGACGAAAGACCGCGGTATCAAGGACACTAAATCCGCTTCGGCCCAGCAGGGAAAGATGTCGCCCACCGAGGCCGGCAATTTCGCCGACGGGCTGACAAAATCTGTGGCCGCAAACGGCAAGGACATCGCCAGCGTGGCCTTTGGGACTCATTCTGATTCTCACGCCAAGGCAACACCTCTGAAGCAAGCGGTGGCCACCCCGTCTTCTCAGGCTGCCGTGGCAGAGACGGACGGGTCGGACGAAGCCCTTCCAACCTCCACGCCCTCGCCCGTCACCACCGCGAAATTGGTCCATGACATGAGCCAGTCCGAATTTCGCGTGGGCATGCAGAGCGAAGAGTTCGGCAACATAGACATTCGAACCTCGGTAGCGCGACACATGTTCAGCGCGCAGATTTCGGTGGAGCATAGCGACGTCGCCAAATCCATGACAGCCGATCTGCCGGCCCTGTATCACAAACTCGCCGACCAGCAGGTTCCGGTGGCGAGCATCGTGATTCAAGGGCAGAGTTTCGCCACCTCCTCAGGCCTGGCCCAGGACTCGCAGCAGCCGCAGACGTGGCGGCCACAGAGCTACAACGTCACGAAATCAGAGGCGGAAACGACGCTTCCAATGTTGCTGGAAACGCTCGATTCGGGGGGCAGGTTAGACATTCGCATTTAGCAGGAATAAACCGAAATAAGGAAGCGGAAGGAGAAACAATTATGATGATCAATCCCATCGCAGCGTCGGCCATGGCCGCCCAGCAGGCGACGCAAGGCAGCAGCTCCAGCAGTTCCACGAATTCAACGAATTCAACTTCAGACACGCTGGCCAACAGCTCCAGCGATCTGTTTCTGCAGCTCCTGGTGGCACAACTCAAGACCCAGGACCCGACTTCACCCATGGACCCGACACAGATGGTTGGACAGATGTTGTCCATGAACCAGCTGAACGAGCTGATTCAAATTCGCCAGTTGATGCAGGGCACCACTACGCCAACCACGCCGTCGCAACCCACAACGCCACAAACAGGAGCCTAAGACCATGCCCAATTTTTCAATTCCACTTTCCGGATTGACGGCCGCGTCGCAAGCGCTGGCGGTCATTTCCAACAATCTGGCCAACCTCAACACCGTAGGATTCAAAGAGAGCCGGGCTTCCTTTACCGATCTCTTCTATCAGGCCTTCGGGACCAACGGCGCCAATGATCCAATTCAGGTTGGCGAGGGCGTAGCTCTGGGATCGGTCACGCCTACATTCACCGGCGGCAATCTCGAAGGCACCGGCGTGCCCACGGATGTGGCCATCACCGGGAACGGCCTTTTTGTGACCCAGAAAAATGGCGTGGAGCAGTACACCCGGGCGGGCAACTTCACGGTCGATGCCATGGGCCAGTTGACCACGCAGCAGGGCCAACTGGTGATGGGATATCCCGCCGTGAATGGCATTATCAGCCCGTCCCAGACCCTGGCGCCGCTCCTGATCAGCCAGGGACAACTCATTCCCGGAGCTGCGACGACCGCGATCCAGACCCAGACCAATCTGGACGCGAGCGCGGCGGTGGGCGATAGTTTTTCGACGCCCGTCACCGTCTTCGATTCCCTGGGCACGTCTCACGTGGTGACTTATCAGTTCACCAAGACGGCTTCCAACGCCTGGAGTTACCAACTCACTCTGCCCGCCGCCGACACCGGTGGGGTGGGCGCGCCCACGGTAATTGCGACGGGTAACGTCACCTTCAATCCGGACGGCACCCTGGCAACTCCCGCCGCGCCCGTCACTGGCATCACCATCGCCGGATTGGCGGACGGCGCCTCGGACATCACCATGACCTGGAACCTGCAGGATGCAGCCGGGAATTCTCTGCTCACCCAATCGTCGGCTCCCAGCGCCACGGCTAACACTTTCCAGAACGGTTATGGCAGCGGCACACTCTCCGATTACAGCATCACGTCTGACGGCACCATCGAGGGAACTTTCACCAACAACCAGACACTGGCGCTGGGTCAGATCGTGCTGGCGAATTTTGCCAATCCACAGGGCTTGTTGCGGGTCGGACAAAACAGCTTTCAGACCACCTTGTCTTCCGGTGCGCCAGCGATCGGAGTGGCAGGAAGCGGCGGCCGCGGCACCCTCACGGGCGGTTCCTTAGAACAGTCGAACGTGGACATCGCGACCGAGTTTTCCAACATGATCGTGACCCAGCGTGGTTACCAGGCGAATGCGCGAGTGGTAACCACATTCGACCAGCTTACGCAGGACACCATCAACATGAAGCAGTTGTAGAACTGAAAGTAAAACTGAAAGTTAGTTGAGGATTAGAGCGATTCCGGCGCGGTTCCCCGCCGCGCTGGAAACTCGCGCCTTCTACTCTCGCTCTAATTGAAAACGGATCCCTTTATGCCCCTGCGCTAGCCCAGCAGGCATGCGGTAAGTCGCGCTTTTTCTGTCGCTTTCAGGCGACAGCACAAGCATTCGTTCACCCCACCTCGTCCGGCCACCACTGGCAGAGTGATTGCACCTCCATTGTTTCGCGGAGTCCCGACTTCGCGTTGCTGCAATCAGCAGGCTCGAGAAAAAACAGAATGGCTACAGCCCAAGTTGTGCCGGTGCGTGCGGAAGCCCAGCAGGCGAAAGAACCCGCGAACAATCCCATTGAGGATTATCACTGGCTTCGCTGCAGGACCGCTGCAGAAATTGCGGTGCCCAGGTTTACGGTGGGCGACCTGCTCAGCCTGCGTCAAGGGTCGGTGGTGCGGACGGCGACGCCGGTTGCCAACGACGTCCCGGTGCGGGTCAACAAGATCCTCCTGGGCTGGGGACGATTCGAAGCGGTGAATGACCGGCTGGCAATACGCATTACGGAATTGGCATGAATTCTCTCTCTCAAGTCGAGCCCTTACAGGCGGCCCAGGACAAGTCGCGTTCCCTAGCGAGCGTTGGAGACTGGGGCCAAGCCCTGCTGGGCCGGACCTGGCGGGTGAAGACCTGGAACGCCCTGAAGTGGATTTTGCAGCGCGCCAAGGCGCAGCAGGCGCGCAAGAATTTGCGGGTTTGCGAAACCGTTTCGCTCGGCGAAAAACGATTCGTCGCAGTGGTTCAAGTCGATGACGAACGGTTTCTGATCGGCGGATCTTCCAGCGCAGTGTCGCTGCTGACCCGTCTGCAGGAAACCAAAACGTTTGCCGCGGCCCTTGACCAGGAGGCGGCGAAGATCTCATGACCGCCTGCTCCCGGTCCATTCGAGTATTTCTGGTTACCGTCCTGTTGGGAACCGTGTCGGCGTCGGCCTCGTCCAAGGCGACGCCGGCAGTCGCGCCGACCCCGGCTTCGAACGAGATTCGTATCACCCTGCCGGGAGCGGCAGGGTCCGGCTCCTCCTCGTGGACCATCGTAGCTCTGCTGACTTTTCTGACCCTGATCCCATCCTTGCTGATGTGCATGACGCCGTTCGCGCGCCTGCTGATTGTCTTTCATTTTCTCCGGCAGGCCCTGGGGCTGCAGAGCACGCCCAGCAACCAGACCCTGATCGGCCTAGCCCTGGTGCTGACTTTCTTCCTCATGCAGCCGGTGGGCGCTTCAATCTACACCCAGGCGCTCGAACCCCTGCAGGCAGGACAAATCAATGCGATGGATGCCGTGCAGCGCGGCACCGTTCCTATCCATGAGTTCATGGAGCATTACGTACGGGAAAAAGATGTGGCGCTTTTTGTGGACCTCGCCAAACAGCAGCGCCCGCACGATCCCAATGATCTTTCCATGCGGATACTGGTCCCTGCCTACATTCTCTCGGAACTCAAGGCCGGATTTCAGATCGGCGCCATTCTCTTTCTTCCCTTCATGGTGATTGACATGGTGGTGGCTTCGATCACCACTTCGGTGGGCATGTTGCAGCTGCCGCCGGTTGTGATCTCGACTCCGCTCAAGCTGCTGCTGTTTGTGATGGTGGATGGGTGGGGATTGTTAATCGGTTCGTTGATGAGGAGCTTTAGCTGATGCCGGATGCCCAAGTGATTGAGATTTGCCGTCACACGCTGCTCGAAGTCCTGTTGCTGGGAGCGCCGATTCTGGCGATCGCGGTGGCGGTGAGTTTGCTGGTGAACGTCGTTCAGGTTCTGACTTCCCTGCAGGAAGCCACGCTTTCGGCCGTGCCACGACTTTTGGCCGTAGCGGCAGCCGCCTTCTTCATGATGCCGTGGATGTGGCGGCAGATGGGGCAATACACGGTGAAGCTGTTCTCCGACTTTCATCCGTACGTGAGATAGGCCGACTAATGGAACTTTCTCTAACTGAGCTGTTGAGCGGACCGCTGGTGATCGGGATCCGGATTTCCGGGCTGATGTTGTTTGCCCCGTTCTTCGGAAACGGTGCGATCCCGCCCCGCATCAAGGCGATGCTGGTCCTGCTCATCACCGCGGTTTTGTATCCCGTATATTCCGCGCAGGTCGGCATAGTCACGCTGACACAGTGGCCGGGAGTAGTGGCGCGGGAATTTGTGCTGGGAGCCGCCATCGGGCTGGTCACCAATTTTGTGTTTGAGGCAGCGCAGTTGGCCGGCGCGGTGCTGGGTGTGCAGATGGGATATTCGCTGGTCAACATTCTCGACCCCCAGACCCAGGTGGACACCACCGTGGTTGCGATGTTCCACCAGACCGTCGCCTTCCTGCTGTTTCTGCAACTGGACGTGCATCACTGGATTCTGCGCGGCATTGCCCACAGTTTTGAGTATCTCGCGCCCGGTGCGGTCCATGTGAATCGCGGCTTGACGACCGAGTTGCTGCACGGAATTGCGGGCGTGCTGGGCACGGGATTGCAAATCGCGGCACCGGTACTGGCAGTCACCCTGGTAGCAGACGTGATTCTGGGATTTCTGGGCAAGGCCTCCCCACAAATGCCTTTGATGTTGCTTGGTCCCGCGCTCAAAAGCATGCTGGGCGTGGGACTTCTGATCATGGTGATCCGTTACTGGCCGGCCCTGTTTGAGCGTTATTTCACGGAATCGGTGGCATTCGCCGAACATCTTCTGCATCTGGCGGCGCGGTCATGAGCGACAACAAGACAGAAAAACCGACACCGCGGCGCCGGCAAAAGGCGCGAGAGCAGGGCCAGGTTGCGCGCTCGCGCGATTTGTCCAGCATTCTGGCGGTGTCCGGAGCATTCGGACTGGTCGCGTGGCAGGGCTATGCGGGAATCGAAGCCTGGCGGAACCTCCTGCGCCACACCTTTGAGTATGCCAGCGGAGACGCGCTGACGCCCAGCGCCTCCTTATTTATATGGACAGGATGGACGCTCGCCCTGTGTGTGGTGCCAGTGATGGCGACGGCCTGGACATTTTCGCTGGTCGGCGGCCTGGCGCAGGGTGGAATCGTGTTCGCGCCCGAAGCCCTGGTCCCCAAGGTAGAGAGACTCAGCCCGGCCCAGAAACTGGGACAGATCTTCTCCCTCACCGGCTTGAGCGGCCTGTTGAAGTCACTGCTTCCATTCGCAGCCATCGCCTACGTGGGATTCGCAGCACTTCGGGACCACTGGATCTCGATGGTGCTCGCTTCCAACACCAGCCTTTGGACATTCACGCGCTTTCTGCTCACCATCGTCTTCGAAGTGGCATGGAAATCCGCGCTTGTACTGCTGGCATGGTCGCTGGTGGATTACTTCCTCACCTGGCGAAAGTCAGAGAGCGACCTGCGCATGTCGCGCGAGGAGATGCGGCAGGAGACCAAGGACTCCGATGGAAACCCGCAGATCAAGATGCGCATCCGGCGCCTGCAGCGACAGATGCGGCGGCAGCTGATGTTGCGCGAAACGGAAAAAGCCACCGTGGTGGTCACCAACCCAACCCACTTTGCGGTGGCGATTCTCTATCACATGGACATGGGCGCACCTGTCGTGGTCGCAAAGGGCCGGAACCTGTTGGCACAAAAGATGAAGCAGATCGCGCGCTGGAAAGAAATTCCGGTGCTGGAGAATCCGCCGCTGGCCCAGGCGCTTTACAAGACGGTGGACGTGGGTCAAAGCATTCCAGCCAAGCTCTACACCGCAGTCGCGGAAGTGCTGGCATTCGTGTACCGCACACAGCAGCAAATGAAACGACAGGGAGCGACTGAAACACACTAATGGCCACCATGACCAAACCGAAACTGGCGTCACGGTCCGCGGTTGATTGGATCGTGCCCGCCGCCGCCGTCAGCATGGTCTTTGTAATGCTGGTGCCGATGCCGAGCTTTCTCCTCGACATCCTGCTGGCCCTCAGCATGACGGCCTCCGTGCTGGTGCTGCTCACCGCGGTCCAGATTCTGCGTCCCGCGCAATTCTCCGTCTTTCCCAGCTTGCTCCTGCTGATGACACTGTTCCGCCTATCCCTCAACCTTGCCAGCAGCCGGCGAATTCTGCTGCACGGGGCGGAAGGACCTTCGGCGGCAGGACGCGTGATTGAGGCCTTCGGCCAGTTCGTCGTGGGCGGAAACTATGTTGTCGGCTTCGTCTTGTTTCTCGCCCTTATCGCCATTCAGTACATCGTGGTCAGCCACGGGGCGGTGCGGACCGCGGAAGTCACGGCACGTTTCACTCTCGATGCCATGCCCGGCAAGCAGATGGCAATCGACGCCGACCTCAACGCCGGCCTGATCGATGAAGTACAGGCTCGCGCCCGCCGCGAGCAGATCGCGCACGAAGCGGAATTCTACGGCGCCATGGACGGCGCGGCCCGGTTCAACCAGCGTGATGCGCTGGCCACGATTCTGATCACCGCCATCAACATCATTGCCGGCTTTCTCATTGGCGTCATCCAGCAGGGCGTTCCCTTCATGGAGGCGCTCAAGACTTACACCGTGTTGACTGTCGGCGATGGCCTGGTCACCATGATTCCCTCGCTGCTGGTCTCGGTGGCCGGCGGCATGGTGGTGACGCGAGCCTCCTCTGACAGCACACTCTCCACGGATTTGGGCAAGCAGTTGTTCGGCAACAGCCGTCCCTTGTGGATTGCTGCCGCGGTGATGACCGGCCTCGCCCTGATTCCGGGGCTGCCGAAGCTCTCTTTCATTCTCATGGCCGTCATCATGGCCGTGCTGGCGCGTCGCGCGAAGCCGGAAGCGATCGAGGGCAAACCACTTTCCACCACCACAGCGGGCAAGTCCGAGAGTGCTCCGTCACCGATTCTTGACCCGATGGACGCGGCCTTGAAGCTGGACGATCTCATGCTTGAGGTCGGTGTCGGTCTGGTGCCGTTGGTGGACGCCAACAAGGGCGGGCAGTTGCTCGCCAAGGTCCGGGCGCTGAGAAAGCACCTGGCGACACAACTCGGCTTCCTGGTTCCGTCCATACACATCACCGACAATCTGACCATCAAGGACCTGGAGTATGTGATCTATCTGCGAGGGGTTGAAATCACGCGCTGGGAAATGCGCCGTGATTGCCTACTGGCCATCAGTTCACAACCCAACCCGCCCGCCCTGCCGGGTGTGGACACGCGTGATCCTGCCTTTGGCGCGCCTGCTAAGTGGATTAGCAAAGAACAGCAGGCCCAGGCTCTGGCGGCAGGTTACGCGGTTGTGGACCAGACCGCCGCACTGGCCACTCATCTGGGAGAAATCATCCGCCAGAATGCGCACGAATTACTCAGCCGCCATGAAACCAAACGCCTGATTGACCGGCTGAGCGAGTCGCATCCCAAGCTGGTGGAAGAACTCGTACCCAAACTGATGACCCTGGGCGAGGTCCAAAGAGTTCTGCAGCAACTGCTGCGCGAGCAAGTATCAATCCGCGATCTGGGGACAATCCTGGAGACTCTGATTGAAACCGCAGGCGTAAGCAAGAACCCCGTGCTGCTGAACGAAGCTGTCCGTCATGCGCTGGGGCGGGCCCTCGTCCGGCCGTTGCTGGACGACCGCGGAGAGCTCAAAGTGGTCACGCTCGATCGCGCCATCGAAGAAGAGTGCGGCCGCGCAGCCACGGCGCAGTCCGTCAACACGGCCAGTATGGCCCTGCAACCGTCGACGGCCCGCCGGGTGCTGGAGGGTCTGCGCACGTTGTTTGGAGAACAGGCACTCAGCGCCCCTCCCGTGTTGCTGTGTTCATCTCCGGGCCGCTTTTACCTGCGCCGGCTACTAGAACCGTTTTTGCCCAAGATTGTGGTACTGGCGCCGACTGAAATCCCGCCGCTGGTGCCCGTGCAGTCGGTGGGTTCGCTGCGGTGACGACTTGAAGTGAGGACGAAATGACATTGCCCCAAGCCGGTTATACCGAACTCTTATCGGAGAACGAGCCACGCAACCAGCTCATTTTGTCCGAGCTGTCGCAGGTGTACTACCTGGCGCGGCGGATCCACGAACGCCTGCCGCAGCACGTGCCCCTGGAAGATCTGGTGCACGCGGGAGTGCTTGGGCTGATCGAAGCGGTGCGCAAATACAACCCGAACAAGAATGCATCCTTGAAGTCGTTTGCGTCATTTCGGATTCGCGGAGCGATTCTCGACAGCTTGCGCGCCCTCGATTGGGGATCGCGGCCCTTGCGAAAGAAAGGTCGCAATGTAGCGGAGAGCATCACCAAGCTGGCCAACAAGCTGGGTCGCCAGCCCACGGAAGACGAAATCGCCGCTGACCTTGACCTGGAGGTTTCCGAGCTGCACACCCTGCTTCGGCGCCTGGATGGCTTGCACATCGTAGGACAGATGGCGGGATCGCGCTTCGATGATTCCGAAGCCCAGGACCTCATCGAAAACGCTCCCGCCAATGAAAGTCAAAACCCCTTCGAGGTCTGCCTGCGCTCTGAAAGGAGCGGCTACCTGACTCAGGCCATCGACACCCTTTCAGAGAAAGAGAAGATAGTGATCTCGCTCTATTACCGCGAAGAACTGACCATGCGGGAGGTCGCGGAGGTCATGGACCTGGCAGAGTCGCGGGTGTCACAGATTCATTCGGTGGCCATCACCAAACTGCGCGCCGCCATTCAGACCATGCAGCTAAAAGAGGACACGTTCAGGTAATCCCCATGGGAACTCTGGCTCAATCCCCATCAACGAAGGCGGGAGGCGAGGTTGTCGTGAACGACAGCATCGCGTCGGACAGGGTCCAGCCCTGTGATTTCCGTGTAGTCGGCGGAATCGACAAAGCGCGTCTTGCGCCGCTGGTCGCGGCCAGTGAAGCATTTGCGCCCCTGTTCACCCAGGCCCTGCACAGCCGGCTGGGACTGCCTTGCGAGACCACGCTTCGATCTTCGGAGCAAATCCCTTGTCGAACCTTTATGGAGAAATCCGGCAGCTCGTATGTGGTATCACTGCTGCTCGGCCCACAAGCCGATATCGCTTTGCTGCAAATTGACTCCATGCTGCTTTTCCCCATTGTGGATCGCTTGCTCGGAGGCAGCGGCGGCCCCAGCGAGCTATCGCGCGAGGTCACCGAAATCGAAGATCAGATCGCCAAAGAATTCGTACAGTTAATTTGTCAGGAATTGCAGGCGGCCTGGCGGTTTTTCAATGTCCCAGTTTCGATGGGAACGCGGCAGTCGCCGGCCCAACTGCAGAGATTATTCTCCGCCAACGACAATGCCCTGGTGTTCAGCTTTGCCACAAACCTGGAGTCGTCCGGAGGCGATTTCCAGGTGATGCTGCCGGTTCCCGCGCTGGGTACATTCCTGGGGGTAACCGGCACATCCGCACCTGAGTCCTCCCGAAAGGGCACGATGAATCCCAAACTCGCCGAACAGTTGATCGGCACAACATTTGGGCTTGAACTGGCGTTGTTGGGAGGCAAGGTACCGGCCAACGACCTGTTGAACCTTCGCGTAGGGAAAATACTTTCCCTCGGAGTTTCCGCGCGAACTCCGGCCGTGCTCAAAATCGACGGTCACGATTCGTTTGAGGGCGTTCCGGTTCGCAGCGGACGTCATCGCGGGGTGCAACTGCTCGATCGCCTGCCACAAAGTCAGTCAAAAAAGGGGAACACCATATGAGTCGCAATCCCATCGACCTGTTCATGGAAGCACTGCCCACCGCCGCTGCCGAGGCCTTTTCCGCAAAGACCTCCGCGGCCTGGAGCGTGGCCCTGGATGAAAAACCGAAGCCATTTCCCGCCGGCACGCAGTTGCTCACGATGCTGCTGGTGGCAGAGCCTTCGAAAACAGAGGCGGCGATCCAGATCAGCCTGGAAAGTACTCTCTCATTGGCCGCCGCGCTAAGTGGGACGCCGACGCCAGCCGCGCAGTTCCAGCCCGAACACGCGCAGGCAGTACGAGCACTCCTGGCGGAGGCCTGCGAGAAAGCATCCCAGGCCCTGAAAGGGACCCAGCTCAAGCTGCAACTCGCCAAGGCCCTGCCCTGGACCCCAGTAAAACAATTTTCGCTTACGGGAACGGATGGAGGCTCTCGAAAAGTCCAATTTCAACTGCTTTTCGCAGCGGACTGGGCATCAAACGCGACGAATGGCGACGCCAGGCCTTCAGTCGCAGAAAACGGAAACAACGTCGCCCTACTCGAGAATGTGGAAATTGAGGTCATCCTCCGCTTCGGCGAACGCCGCCTGCCGTTGCGCGAGATTGGCGAACTGAGGTCCGGATCGGTGATCGAGTTGGACAAATCTCTCCAAGACCCAGCCGAACTGCTGCTAGGCGACCGGGTGGTGGCGCGGGGAGAAGTTGTAATCGTGGATGGCAATTACGGGATGCGGGTCACCGAAGTGGTTTGAAACGTCAAGCTCCGTCGAAACGAATGAGGCTGAACAAATTCATCAGCCCCAGCGCGGTTGCTCATCCAGACTGATACCCAGCGCGGTTTTCGCCACCACTTCATGCGTCAGGAAGGAATTCGCGGGATGGATTCGACCCAGACGCGCATCGCGGATCAGCCGCTCGTAACCTGCCGAGCGAAAAATCCCGAAACCGCCCGCCACATCCAGCCCCCGATCCACAACGCGCCAGGAGCCTTCGACCGCATGGTACTTGGCGGCAAAGATTTTTGAAGGCCACTGCGCACCGTGGTCTACGCCCTTCGACCAGTCCTCGGCGACCGCGTCCAGATGCGGGCCAATCGATTCAAGTTCGATGGCCATTTCAGCGATGGCATGCTGAACCTCGGGGTGATACGCCATCGAACGGGAGAGTGCCATCGAACCTTTGTTCTTCACCAAGCTTATGCACTGGTCCAGAGCGCGCTTGGCAAGTCCATAATAAACGTTGCCAAAGCCCATCAGGGCCCAGGCAAAGACCCCGAGTACGAAAGGATCTACGCCCGCCGCGCCGGCAGGCACAACCCGCGCTATATAACGGTCTGGAACGAAGGCATTCTCCAGTACAGTATCGTCACTGCGGGTGGCGCGCATGCCTAGTACATCCCAGGTCTCCTTGATGGTGTAACCTGCGGCATCGCGCGGCATGAAGGCATGAACGATCTTGGGTTGGCTGGGGTCGCTGGTGTCCATTCCGTGCAAGCCAAACCGTGTCCAGACGGGCGTCAGGCTGCCAAAGTGCTTCCGGCCTGTGAACCTGTAGCCGCCCTCCACACGTTCTGCTTTTGAAGTCGAGAGCAGAACCGGCACATCATTACCGCTTTCCGCATGACCGGCTGCGAAGATCGCGCCCGCGGCAGCTTCCCGCAGGAGCCACTCCAGTGAGGCATCCCCACGGCGCCAAAGATCGGCTGCGACGCCTATCCAATAAACGTGCATGTTTACGGCAAGGGCTGTTGCAGGGGCGTGATACGCCAACCGGCGTTGCTGGCGGCAAACTTCAGCCAGCGTCATGCCCGCGCCACCGAACTCCGAGGGCAAAGGCAACAGCAGATACTTCGCCGCCCGCAGCTCTTCGAAATCCTCGTCGAGAAAGCGATTTTCCCGGTCGTAGGCGGCGGCGCGTGACCCAAAACGCGCCAGCATCTCTTCGGTCAGCACGGGCTTAACCGACGGCGAGGTCGTACTCGTATTTCCCGCACCCTGCACGCCGCCGTTGCCGCCGGCGCGCTCTTTGGAGACAATCTGGTTAGCAGCTGGATTCATTGCTCCTCCCTTCCGAAGTCTCATTTCGCAAATACTTTACAGCCCGGGATGTCCTCTGGATTTGAGCCCGATCACGACCTCAGGCGTACGTTCTCTGCCCGGTCGTGCAAGCGCGACGGCATTACGTTCCTGGTTAAAACCGTCACGCTCGCGCGACCTGGCTGATTCA
>JBARIF010000483.1:0-12281 GCA_049799615.1 Terriglobales bacterium | reverse complement strand
GCAGAACCCTGTAGCAATGATGATGCACGAACACGACTCCGCAGGCGAGGCATTGCGCGCCATGCGTCAGGCGAGCGCGGGGTATACGCCTCCAGGCGATGCCTGCGTCAGCTACCAGACTTTGTATAAGGCCTTGGCAGACTTTGAAGCCGACCTCCATCAGCACATTCACCTGGAGAACAACATTCTATTCCCGCGCGCCGTCGAGATGGAACGGGGACACTGAGAGAAACGGACACCGTATGGCAGCGCATGCAACCCGTATCGAGACCCAGGTAGGCCGGGCGCTCACGCCCGAGGAGATTTTCGAGATTACTCGTGCACGGGAGACGAGCCTGTCCCACTTGCTCATGCTCTATATCACGACCGGCGTGGTGTTCATGCTTCTCCCGGGAACTTTCTTGGGTGTCTGGAACCTCCTCGCGATCAGCAGCCATCGCGCGGCAAACTCGGTCTCTGCCGGATGGATCCAAGCACACGGGCACGCGCAGATCTTCGGCTGGATCGGCACTTTTATTTTGGGTATTGGCTTCTATTCCGTTCCCAAGCTGCGACGCATGAATCCATTCGCGTTGCGGGCGGCATGGGTGTGCTGGATATTTTGGACGTTGGGCGTCAGCCTACGATGGCTGGTTGGCGTTTACCAGTGGCAATGGCGGGTGCTGCTGCCGGCGTCGGCCGCATTCGAATTGGTCGCCTTCTCAATCTTCTTCTATTCCGTGTCGGGTCATCGGCCACTAGACTCGGGCAAGCAGAGGTTGGACGAGTGGGTATTTGTTGTCATTATTGCTGCTGTAGGTCTGCTGGTGACCCTGCTTGTCAACTTGGGCGCAACCTTGTTCCTCGCTTATCGTGGCGGCTCTCCTGATCTTCCAAGCCAATTTGATGAGCGGTTCCTGGTGCTTGAAACGTGGGGGTTCCTGGTACCATTCGTCTGGGGGTTCAGCGCCAAGTGGCTCCCGGTGTTCCTGGGATTGCGCCCGGTACGCGGACGATTGTTGCTCCTGGCCGTTGCCGTAAACTCCGTCGGCGTGATTGCCGCCCTGCTGGGTTGGATGAGATCCGCTGTGCTCTTGTTGTTAGGTGCAATCATGGTTGCTGTCTGGGCGCTCCGTTTCCTTGAGCCAACTCAGCAAGCGCCGAAGGTCAAGGGCGTGCACGCCAGTTTTCCCTTGTTTGTGCGGCTAGCATACGTCTGGGCGCTCGTCGCGGCGTGCTTGGGAATCTGGGCCAGTTCGGTCGCGGGCTCGCACGGCATATGGGGTGCATCACGCCACGCCTTGACGGTGGGCTTCTTGGCCACAATGGTATTCAGCATCGGGCAGAGAGTTCTGCCTGCCTTCTCCGGGATGCGCTTGCTCTTCAGCACCAAATTGATGTTTCTTTCGCTGCTGCTGCTGGGACTGGGGTGTCTGCTGCGTGTCAGCTCTGAGATTCTGGCATATCAAGGCTTTGCGAGTTGGGCGTGGTCGTCGCTGCCCGTGTCCGCCCTCGTCGAGATGACGGCAGTCACGATTTTTGCGATCAACCTGCTGGCCACGTTTATGAAGCGCCCCACATCACAGTCAGCCTAGAGGAGAACTATGCCGGTTCAGATTGGAGCAAAGACGAACAATTTTACGGACCCCACTGGCCTGCTGTCTGACTGTCACCGTCGCGTCGAGATGTTCCTCGGAATGCTCGAGGCGGTTGCCGCCGTGATTGACCGCCCTGCTACGGATGGAACGAGCCGCGCGCTCGAATCGGCCCTGCGTTACTTCGAGCAAGCGGCGCCTAAACACACCGCGGATGAGGAAGAGTCGCTATTTCCCCGACTTCGTCAGATCCGCAATCCAGAGATCGAATCAGCCTTGGCAAGACTCGACCTTCTGGAGGACGATCATCGACGAGCTGCTCCCTTGCATGACGTAGTCGATCGCCTGGGTATGCGCTATCTTTCAAATAGCAGCTTGTCCGACACTGAAGTCGAGGAATTCCGCAATTCGGTTGCAGGCCTTGCCTCGATGTACAAGCAGCATATCGCCGTCGAGGACGAATTGATTTTCCCCTTGGCGTCACGGATGCTATCGGTTTCAGAGAAAGGGGCCATTGCGAACGAAATGGCGGACCGAAGAAAGGTGAGGATTGTGACCGAGCTGTCCAGGGACGCAGATCAGTCGCAATCCTGATTGTCGGCGTACAACAAAGAGAATAAGATGCGGCCGCAAGGGAGCCACGATGGATGCAGCTGTGCTCCACATGCTAGGGAAACCGCCACGGTATGAGCAATTCCCCCGCCAATCGCTGGTGACGGCGAGGTCATCGTACATGTTCACGCCGCGTCGCTCAAACCTATCGACAAACAACTGGCCAACGGCTCGCACACTATGCCAGTCGACGCGATGTTCCCCATGTCTGCGGCACAGACGGAGTAGGGCATCTCAGCGATGGGTAACGCGTGTTCTTCGGCGGAGCGCGAGCCCCTTACGGTGCGACGGCACAACGCGCCGTGGTACGCCGAGCCCTCTCGTTCCCGGTCCCCGAATGAGAGACACTGAGCCCGACTTGGAGGCCAAGTCTACGACTGTAAGCATTTGAAAACGAGCGAGGGCGGCGAGAACGATTCATTTGCTAAACCGTTGTACTGGCTAATACCGGTACCGAGGGTTCGAATCCCTCCCCCTCCGCCAGCTTTCTGTAATCTGGCAGCTGCAAGTCGGCGATACCTACACTGATACAGTCGCAGTGAAGAACACCGATGGCCAACCGCGAAGTCAATCTCACTAAGAGCGTCCAAACGCCGCGCAGGTCGGCGGTGTTGCCGCGTTCTGCTGTCCGCAATGGGCGTACGGAGCCTGTCGTCGTTGTCGTGAGTGGCAAGGATGAGCGGATGAACGGCATCAGGAGGGCGCGTACTATCTGGAGTGGCGCGAAGGCTCAACACGGATAGATAGGCCATGCGTGCTCACGGCGCTGCCATCAACAGCAACCCGTCGTCACTTTTTGCGGCCCTGGGAATCGAACGTGCAGCGGCGGGGACTTGCGAGCTCTGTCCGTTCGACGCAGTTAAAGGAGTTTGGGGCATGGAAACAGGTCGTCCACTATTTATCCCGGTGATCCTGGGTACCGCCAGAATGGGCCGTATGAGCCTGCACGCAGCCCGGCTCGTCACCGACGAACTGGGCAAGCGCGGGGGGGTGGAGACCGACCTCATCGATATCGCAAAGCTTCCCCTGCCCACAAACGACGCCGGCGAAGCCATCAAGCAAGCCGACTTCTCCGCCAAGATGAACCGGGCAGACGCGCTGGTGGTCGTTTCACCCGAGTACAACCACGGCTATTCCGGTCTTTTGAAGCACGTCCTGGATAGTTGCCTCAAGGAATACATTCACAAGGCGGTTGGCATAGTGGGAGTGTCCGCGGGGCCGTTCGGCGGAGCCAGGGTCATTCAAAATTTATTGCCGGTAATGCGCGAGATTGGACTGGTCACGATTTTCTGGGATGTAAATTTCTCGAGTGTCCAGAAAGTGTTTGCCGAGGACGGCAAACTCCTCGACGAATCCTACATCCGGCGTATCGACAAGTTTTTGAAAGAACTCATCTGGATGGCGACGACGTTGCGCCAGGGTCGTGAGCAGGTATCCATGGACCAACCTCCGGCGGCGAGGATGGCTACGGTGGCCAACTCTGAAAAGATGATTTGCCCAAGCTGCAAAGTGGAGATGAACCACCACTGCGACAAGGTTCTCTATACCTCGGACCCGCAAGATACCGCGCAGACTGATCCAAACCTCGGCGGCTTCGTGGCGCAGTTCCATGCATGCCCTGAATGTGGCGGTGGCGCTGCTGGCCGTGCCTAAGATTCGTCGCGGCACACCCGGCCTTCACCCACAGGCTCGCGGCTGTTCCCTGCGGCTGAGAAACTCCTTTGGAATTTTTGGGGTAAATCCTCAGACTCAGGCAGGCACCCTTTAATCGGCGACTGGGTGCTGTTCCTTTACATATTCCGCGGCAATATAGATCTCCTGGCCGGCGAAAGCTCGAACCTGTTCTTTATTGAGCTTCCAGTCTTTGCGGAGCATTGCCGGGGAAGGCAGCCGGCGGATCAGGCCTTTAATGTCAACGGTGACGGGCGTGCGCTGAACCAAAGAGTTCGGCAAATCGAAAACGACGAGCATTCGTGAATCCATCGCCCCGGATACCACGAAGAGATCCTTATTCGGTCCGGCGCTGAGCACCACGTCATTCAGGTACACCATGTCTCCTGGCATCGCTTTGGCATTCTCACGGAGAAGCGAGTCGATGGAGGACGGCGTATTGAGGGCCGCACGAGCCGCCATGTCGCGTTCCTTGAGGGGATCCCAATTGTGCCAGACGATTGCGGCAACAAGGACGAATAGCAGTCCCGTTATAAGCATGACCACGATCGGGATTGGAAATATACGTCGCATTGTGCCCGCCCTGAACTTCCTGAATGGAATGCGCGAACCAAATCATATGGTGCCGGGGCCCATGGAGGAATAGGGTAAACCCTTACTTGTGGCAGAGACACACTGTATTCGCCGATCGGGTTGGCCGCTGCGCGCCATGGCCTGTATTCACGCGATCGCGGAGGTCGGGCACAAAAGCGCCCGGTGCAATTAACGTTTATTCCCTACTACGCAGGTCGGACTCCCGTGGTTAACGCATGATGCAATCTGGATGCATGGTCTGGAGTCCCGGGTGCCGGCGCCAGTTGTGTCACTCCGTCGACGGGCATGATTCGCAGGGAGCGGCTGTCGTGACTGCGGGTGGATGCGCGTCTTTCAATCGTTTAAGCTCCGCCTGAACCTTCGCCCAATCTTTTGGTTTGCGCTTGATCGCGTAGGGCGCATCCGGATGTCCAAAGAACTCCAGTAGCTCGGCATGGACCTCAGGCGATGCACCACGAAAATCCTGCTTCGCCAGTTCGTCGAGCAACTTGGCATGAGTCTCGTCGTTGAGGCGGTATTTTCCGGGTCCTGATATTTCACCCGTGTCAAAATTGTCGTTCGGCAGGTGAAGGCGGTCCGTACCCACCATCGCCAGCAATTGCCGGTAGCGATCCAGAGCGGCGTTGAAACTCGCTTCAAACATTCGCTCCGTCTGTGGCGTGGGTGTCTTAAGTTCTAATACCCTCAAGGGGCCGAATTTGGGAATGATGCGAACGAGGAAAGCGAGGAACCTTTCACAGAGAGTGGGCGGCTGATAGTTGTTTCCCCAGTTCTTTTTGTAACTGGCGCGCGAGAGATTGTAGAGGAACTTCCTCTTCGTGATGCCGGGCTGGTCCTTCATGATCTCGTCTTTCTTCAGACTCCAGGCAATGCGGGTTGCCTTGGGAATAAGCTGGCTGACATCATGACGATACGAACCGACGACTTTGTCTTCGTCGGAAAGAACGCTTTTCAGATCCAGGCCGTACGTCTCCTGGAACGCCTGTTCCAGCAGCGGAACCGCGACTCCGAAGCCGATAAAATCATGGTAGCTGTCCGGAGCGTATCGTCCGCGCGCTACCTCGATCACATCGAATCCAAATTCCGTCTTTATGTGCGCCAGTTTGTCCTCTTCATAGGTAACGGAATCGCCATATTTCTTTTTCAACTTGGGATACAAGATCGGGACCGCGCGATTTGTGCCTATGGGATGACCCTGGTTGTCCGCGACATAGTGGGCGAGAGCGCCAAGCGCGAAGGCAAAACCGTTGATGTCTTTGGCATCGCGAAGCAAAGCCAGGACGAAATCTCCGCTGCGCACATAGTGGGTCAGGTCGCTGAAGAAAAAGCTGCCATGCGGATAGTAACCCATGTCCTGGATGATGGCCCCGCCGTATGCGTAGCCGTGCGCTTCCTTGATCTCCGATGGTGTTGCACCCGGAAAGCGCTGCAGCAGTAAGGGGCGAATGTTGCTGTCCCATGCGCTGTCGACGATGGCTTCATGCGCTAGGACGGCATAAGCCTCGGTCTCGGTGGGATATCCCACCGCCAATACAAGGACCACGATAATGACAAGGCTTCTCACAAGAGAGGTCCCTCGATGTCTCCGTTTCGCATTCTTATTGCTTATTTGCGTTTGCACTCGCCTCGCTACGATACTACCCAGGACCGTGCACGTTTTGGATGCTGCCAGGCCCGAAACAGGAGGTACCCGACCATGTCGGCCGCGGATTCGCTGCGGCATGATTGCATCAATTTCGGCGCACTTGGGCTGCCTGGAAGCCCTGGTACTGCATCTCGGCATTGCGCGTGCAACCCATAGCAGACAATGCGCCTCCAAGCACTTTCGAGTCGGTGATGTCGCAAGTGCTCCAGCCGGCCCGGTGCGCCGGTCGCGACGATTTAATCCGATTTGGCACTAGCCGTCTTCTTAATTTATGGGCAAAGCTGATTGGCCTTCTTCCGGCCCTTCCGGCTTGATACTGTCACAAAGGCGTTAGCCGACCAAGTTTTAAAGAGTGGGCAGGCTACTTGAGATTACAGGACCACATCAAACAATCCGTTATGGCCGAGCTTTTTCGACGCCTCGTTGTGCTGTTTGCGGTGGTTGCCAGTGCATCGCAGTTTACTTATTCGCAAACTACGAGCTCCCGGTTGCCGGACAGTCCGTCTCATGCGCAGGAAGCAAGTCGAGACGGCGCGGATTCAGCCTCCCACCGGGAAGTCTCGTGGCGCAGCCTTCCCAAGGATTTTGTTCACGATCAAAAGGGGATTTGGCTGTCGTTCCCCGCTCAACTGGCGAAGGGACATTATTGGCTCCCGACACTTGCTGTCGTGGGCGGGACCGCTGGACTGATCGTGGCTGATCCCCATGCGATGCCTTATTTCCGTTCGCATGCGCAAAACCTCGATGACGTGAACGACACCTTCGACGCCCCGATCACAAGTGCAGAGGTAATACTTTTGCCGGCCTCCCTGATGGTCTCGGGCTATATCCGGCACGACCCGTACCAGGTAGGCACGGCATGGCTTGCCGGAGAGGCTTACGCCGACAGCGCGGTGGTCGATCTCGCAATCAAGGCTATTACGCGCAGAAAGCGTCCATCGGACGTGGCCCCCGGCGCTCCCTTCAATGACACTTTTTTTAGTGGCGGTAAATCGCCTTTCAAGGGAAGCAGTTTTCCCTCAGGCCATGCCGCCGGCGCCTTTGCCGTTGCCACAGTGGTTGCGACGCGGTACCACACCCACCGCTGGGTGCCCTGGGCGGCTTACGGCTTCGCGACCGCAATCAGCCTTTCCCGGATAACCAGCAGTTCACACTTTCCTTCCGATGTCTTCCTTGGCGCAGTTCTGGGTTACTCCATCACGCGCTACCAGGTACTGCGGCCTAGATCCGATTTGAGTCAGTAAGCCGCGCCCAGCATCCGCATGACGGCAAGAGTGCCCCGTCCAAGCTTCGCTTGGGCGGGGGTTTTCTGGCCAGTCTCCGGCACTAGAGCCTTAACCAGGACTGCCGACGCCTAGGTTTTAGCCGGCGGTTTCGGTGGAATCTCGGCGTAGCCCGGAGTGGCTTTGGCAAGATTCCGGTCGAGCGAAGCCTTGGCGTCGCCGATGGACCAGCGAATTCCGCCGCCGAGCAGGTTCAGGAAGAACGTATTCGACCAGTTTTCCGGGCGGTCGCCAATGGCGGTGTAAAAGACGCGTCCTTTACCGTGCATCCGAGCCCAGGTTGCGGGATAGGGAGCGCGCTGGTAAGGCTCGCCCTTCATGCCGTGGGTGTCGAGCGCGAGAATCACGTGAAGGTCGGGCGCAAAGTCTTTCAGCGAATACCACTCATCGGTTAGGCTGACGGGCGAGGTCACGCCCTCGAGGCCGGGGAATTTCGCGTCCTCCACAATGAGGTTGGCGGCCTGCAGACGGGGCGTGCTGCCATGCGTGATGAACTCGCCGCCCAGCATCTTCAGATAGGGATCGGAGTTCGCGCCGTGGGCAACGTAGCGGTTGGAATTGTCTTTCGGGTCGGGCTCGGTATGAAAAGTGTCGGCGGCGGCATGGACTCCTACAAAGCCCAGCCCACCGTGGACGGCGTCGAGCAGCGCCCGCTTGCCCGCCGGCGACATGGCCGGATTCCCGTCCGTGCCGACCGTGGTCAGATCGCCGGTAGTAAAGAAGAGTAACGCCGCATTTTTCTTGAAATCGCTGGAGTCAAAAATCCGGCCGTCTTTGGTGGCGGTGACGTCAAAGCCATGCTGCTCGCCGAGGGTCCTGACTGCCTGTTCCAGGATGCTGGGATGACCGGGCGTGACCTTCACCACATCGTGTTCGAAGCCCGACGACTTGGTGAAGATGAGCACGGATTTTTTCCCGGCGGCAAGCAGGGAGTTCGGCAAGGCAAGTCCGGCACCCGCGATGGCGGTGGCCTGGAGAAACTGACGGCGGCTGATGGATCGGTTCATTCTGTTCTCCTCGAGAGCATAGTAGACTGCGACGAGCTTCGACTCAACTGCCGGCCGCCATATGAACCGTCTTGACGTGATGGTCGAACTCACGCTGTAGAAGCTTTTGATATTCTTCCCGGCTTGGGCGATGGCTGGCAGACTTTACCTGAAATTTTACTTCCACACATGCCGTGCATTCCGCTTCGACTGGAATGTCGCCCAGCCATTTGGTGACGCGAAGGAAGGGCTTCTTCATGTTCTCAGTTTCCTACAAGCTGCAGCCCTGGCCAACCCCCGCAAGCTCAGCATCGCTGGGTTGGAGCTTCAGGAGCTGTATACTCACGTCCCAGCGGCATAAAACGCATCGCGCAAAGGACATCCTATGAAACGCACAGTCCTGGCTTCATTCCTGCTCTTGCTGTCGACCGCGGCCGCATGGTCGCAGGCGCAACCAGCTCCAGTCGCGCCAGCGCAGCCTCCCGCGTTCGTGACCAGCCCCGAGGTCCACGCGGACAACAGCGTGACCTTCCGCTTTCGCGATCCCAACGCGCACGAGGTCATGCTGACCCTCGAGGGCGGGAAGCCAGCGCCGATGCAAAAGGATGACCAGGGAGTCTGGAGTTTGACCACCGCGCCGCTGACCCCTGATTTCTACGGATACTCGTTTGTGGCCGACGGCGTCGATCTGATTGATCCTTCCAATCCTTCGATGAAACCGAACCTGCTGCATACCCAGAGCCAGGTGCACGTGCCGGGGCCGGCCTCGCTGCCGTGGGAGATCGGCGACGTGCCGCATGGACTGGTCCATCATCATTTCTACAAGTCGGGCGTGGTGGGCGACGAGCGCGATTTCTACGTTTACACCCCGCCCGGCTACGATCCCAAGGCGAAGCAGAACTATCCCGTGCTCTATCTGCTGCACGGGTTCAGCGATGATGCCAGCGGGTGGACGGCAGTGGGGCGGGCAAATGTCATCCTCGATAATCTGATCGCGCAGGGCAAGACCAAGCCCATGGTCGTGGTGATGCCGCTGGGTTATGGCGCGCCTGAGATTGTGGCGCCGGGACCGCGAGCCTTCGCTCCTGAACTCCGCAAGAAGAATTACGACCGCTTCATCCAGGCCCTGTTCACCGAAGTCATGCCCCAGGTGGAAGCGGCCTACCGGGTTTCCAGGGACCGGAAGTCGCGGGCAATTGCGGGCCTGTCGATGGGAGGCGCGGAGTCTCTGCTGACCGGACTGAATAATCTGGACAAGTTTGCCTGGGTTGGCGCCTTCAGTTCAGGAGGGCTCACCGAAGACTATGACACCCAGTTCCCCGGTCTCGACGCGAAAGCCAATGAAAAGCTGCGCGTGCTCTGGATCGCCTGCGGCACCGATGATCGTCTGATTGAGCCTAACCGGAAGATGCGGGCCTGGCTGGATTCGAAAGGTGTTCACTACACACCGATTGAAACTCCGGGCGCGCATGTGTGGATGGTCTGGCGGCGGAACCTGGCGGAGTTTAGCGGGTTGCTGTTCCGGTAGGAGGGGCAGTCGTCGGTCTTCAGTCGTCAGGCGTCGGTCGTTAGTCGTTAGTCGTTGGTTTCCGTCCTCACACCTGGTGGGAAGGACACAAGTTCAGGCTGTCGGAAGCTAGCAAATATCAGCCCTGCCGTGACGGAAAAGTCGCGAAGGTTCGTCCTGCCGTGAAAGAGCGGCCCTTCAGGGCCGCGTTAAGTCGTGAGGAATGAGGGGCTTTAGCCCCTGGTTTCGCGGCGGGCGACCGGTGGATGCGTCGTACAGCCACTTCCGTAATCTCCTACTCTGGGCCGGCGCGTTCCATACTGGGACAAATGCATAAGTAGGCATCTCAACCGCACCCTCTGAATGGCACCCTCCCCCCTCAATACGCGTCGTTGGAAGCGAAAGCAGGTTGACCTCCAGGTCTTTGTCATTCTGCGCGACGGGGAATCCAAAGTTTTCGTGCCCGGGCGGCTGGCGGAAATCAGCAAAGGCGGCCTTGCCTTGTATGCGGGAATCAATCTGCAGCCTGGGGATCCAATCGAGGTCGAGTTGCCGGCGCCCTACTCCCGGGTAAAAGGAACCATTCGCAATCGGGACGGATTTTGCTTCGGTGTGGAATTCCTGAGCTCACTCTCATCGGCTGCCCGGCCGGCCAGTCGCAATCTGGCGCTCTTCCAACAGAGGCATGAGTCCTACTTGCGCGAAAGCGAAGAGGAGATCAACCGCTTGCAGAAAGAGATTGCAGCGATGCGGCGGGCAGCGGCGCAGGCGGAGGAAATCAAGAAGTTGTGATGGTTGGTTCGAACGGCCTCTTGTCGAAATTTACCGCTCCCGGTAGTAGAGTCATTCGATGCCTTGGTTTTCGTTGCGAAGCGTTAGAGCCGAAACAGAATCCGAGAATGGTTCGGATCTCTTGATCAGGGTATTGCTATTCGTTTGGGTCTTATTGCTGCTGCCTTGGGTAGTCTTCGCGTTCTTTTCTCCAATGGCGTTTGATGGCGGCAAGGCATGGTCGGCATGGCTTTTTATACTTTTCACGTGGTCATACGCACCAGCGGTATACGGAGCCTTTAAGCTGCTAACCTATTCCCGAAAAGCCGTTTTGCTTCCACTCCTGAGTATTGGCGGCATGTTTCTGTGTGACTTCCTAGGTCGTTGATGCCCTAGTTGCCGAAAAATGCATTCATTGAGTAGAGCGTAAACAGCCAACCCGCACCAGAAACCAAACCCGAGCTATTCCAGCCACTGCGGGTTCTGATACGTCCCGTCGAAGTTGTGTGACGTCTTGTAGAGCTCCCATTCGCCTTTCTGGGCCACCGGCGCGGTTCGGGCCAGCAGAGCGGCGACCTGCTCCTGGCTCAGCGGCTTGAAGGTTCGCGCCACTTTCAGCGCCTGTTGCAGGATAGGTAGCGAATCGCAGCCGGTGATGACCACGCTGGTGGGCAGCGTGAGCGCGTACTGCAGGCACTCCACTGGCTCGGCTGCCTTGCTCTTGAGAATCAGGCCGTCGCCCATGGGCTTCATGCCCAGCACTCCGATGTTGTGTTTGACCAGCACGGGTAGAACCTTCTTTTCGAAGCTTTCGTAGTGGGCGTCCATGAGGTTGAGCGGCATCTGTACCGTGTTCAGGGTGAAGTTGCGGGCGAAGGCGGCGTTCAGCATTTTCAGATGAAAGTCTGGACTTTTGTGTCCGGTGAAACCGATGTAGCGGACTTTGCCATTTTTCTTGGCCTCGAGAACCGCCTCCATCCCGCCTTTCGGAGCAAAGATGAGTTCGGGATCGTTGTCGCGAATCACTTCGTGGAATTGCAGCAGGTCGATGGTGTCGGTCTGCAGGCGGCGCAACGACTCGTCGATCTGGCGGACGGCGCCTTTGCTGCTGCGGGCATCAAGCTTGGTCATCAGGAAAGCTTTCTTGCGGTATCCGTCGCGCAGCGCCTTGCCCATGCGGACTTCACTGGCGCCGCCGTTGTAGTCCCAGCAGTTGTCGAGGAAGTTGATGCCTTCATCGAGCGCGGTACGGATGATGCGGATGCTTTCCTGCTCGTCCTTCTGGCTTCCCAGGTGGTATCCGCCCAGGCCGATGCAGGAAACGTTCTCGCCGGTGTTGCCCAAGATGCGGTAGGGAATGCCGTTTCTGGTCTCGGCGGCCCAGACGCGCGGCAGCAGCGTGCCGGCTACGGTAACGCCGGCGGCGGTTTCCAGGAACTCGCGGCGGGTGACGGCGGACTTGGGATCAGTCATGGGAGGTCTCCTTGTCGGCATTATCCCACCGGCAGCTGTGCACGCGCCACGAACCACGTAGGGGCGGACGCCCTCGTCCGCCCGGCGGGAGCGAAGCTCCGCTGTCTTCGTATGCGAGAACCGGTCGAGCTTCGCTCGACTGGGCGGACGAGGGCGTCCGCCCCT
>JBARIF010000482.1:0-9023 GCA_049799615.1 Terriglobales bacterium | reverse complement strand
GCGCACCGTACCCGTGCGCTTCGTTTTCAACAATCCCGGGCTCGCACTCAAGCCCGGCATGTATGTCAATGTCAGCATTGCGGTTCCACTTGGCCACCAGCTCGTCATACCTGCTTCCGGTGTGCTGCATTCCGGCACGCAGCAAATCGCTTTTGTCGATCACGGTAACGGCTATCTCGAACCCCGCGAGATTGAGGTCGCCACGCGAATAGACGATCACATCGTGGTCCTGAATGGTTTGAAGGCCGGAGAGCGCATCGTCAGCTCGGCCAATTTTCTTGTGGATTCAGAATCGCAGCTGCAGGCAGCGATTGGGGCGTTCACGCCTCCTCCGCCGGGTGCAGGAACGGCGGCGATGAATGGACCGGCCGAGCGGACTGCTGTCGATTTCAGCACCGATCCATCACCGCCACATAAAGGAGCGAACTCGGTCCGAGTGAAGCTCACCAGTTCGGACGCCAAACCCGTCTCCGGCGCGGAAGTGACCGTGACCTTCTCCATGGCGGCAATGCCGGCGATGGGTATGGCCGCTGTGCGAACCGTAACTACACTCCACGAAAGAGAGGATGGCGTGTACGAGGGCACTCTGAACCTGCAGACGGGGGGGACTTGGCAAGTCACGATAATGTCGAAACGTGGCGGTGAGACGATTGCCAGCAAACAACTCAGCGTGAGCGTTGCGGGAGGTATGTGATGATCTCCCGAATCATTGTGTGGTGTGAACAGAATCGGTTTCTGGTTTTTACCGCGGTCGTGCTGCTCATCGCAGCGGGTATTTGGAGTCTCCGTCACATTCCCTTGGACGCCCTCCCGGACATCAGTGATGTGCAGGTGGTCATTCACACCGAATGGGCGGGCGAGCCACCCAATGTCATAGAGGACCAGGTGACTTACCCGATCGTCACCACCTTGCTTGCAGCGCCTCATGTCAAATCTGTGCGTGCTCAGACCATGTTCGGAGACTCATACGTTTTCGTCGTGTTTGAAGACGGAACGGATCTTTACTGGGCGCGTTCGCGGGTCACGGAATATCTGCAGCAGATCGGAGGACGTTTGCCAGCGGACGTTCATCCCGCCATCGGACCTGATGCCACCGGCGCCGGTTGGGTGTATGAGTACGCGGTCATTGATCGTACTCACACCAAGAGCCTGGCCGATCTGCGCGCCTTACAGGACTGGTATCTTCGCTACCAGCTTGAAACCGTCCCCGGCGTGGCCGAGGTTGCAACGATCGGTGGCTACGTCCGGCAATACCAGGTGAAGCTCGATCCCATCAAGCTGTTCTCGTATGGCATTCCTGTCTCTACGGTAATCGACCGAGTGCGCGACAGCACAAACGAAGTTGGCGGCAATGTCCTTGAAATGAATGGCGCCGAATACATGGTGAGGGGCCTCGGTTACCTGCGGTCCGTGGCCGACCTGGAGAACGTTCCGGTCGCGACAAAAAATGGAACGCCCGTTCTGCTGCGCGATCTGGGCAGTGTAGATTTCGGGCCGGAGGTACGCCGCGGGGCTGCCGACTGGCAGGGTGAAGGGGAGGCCGTTGGTGGCATCGTGGTCATGCGTTTCGGTATGAACGCGCTTGACGTGATTAGTGGCGTGAAAACCAAGCTGCGTGAGATCGCACCGTCGCTTCCTCCCGGAGTGGAGATTGTGACCGGCTACGATCGCTCATGGCTGATCAATGAATCCATCAAGACCCTGAAGCGTGATCTGATCCTTGAAGCCATCATCGTCAGCTTCGTATGCATTGCCTTCCTGTTCCATCTGCGTTCGGCGCTGGTACCCATCATCACCCTGCCGATCGCGGTACTGGCGGCCTTCATTCCGATGTACTGGCTAAATGTAAGTTCCAACGTGATGTCGTTGGGCGGGCTGGCTTTGGGGATTGGGGTGTTGATCGATGCCGCGATCGTGATGGTCGAGAACGGCTACAAGCATCTGGCGGAACGTAGCGGCCTTGCCGCCGACGAGCATACGGAGAAGCTCAGTTCCAGGGAACGAAGGGTTATCTTGGTGCGAGCCGCAAAGCAGGTTGGCCCTGCGTTGTTCTATTCGCTGATTATCATTCTGGTGTCGTTTCTTCCCGTCTTCTTGCTGGAGGCGCAAGAAGGTCGAATGTTCCGTCCCTTGGCCTGGACCAAGACGTCGGCGTTAGCCTTTTCCTCGCTACTTTCGATCACGCTCGTCCCGGTGCTCATGCCGCTGTTCATTCGCGGCCGGTTGCGTCCGGAATCCCAGAACCCTGCGGCACGAGTCACTCAAGCCATCTATTTGCCCGTCTTGCGGTGGTGTCTTCGGCACTGGAAATTGCTGATCGCGATCAACCTGGTCTTTCTAGCCGTAACCATCCCGTTGTACTTCAAGCTAGGTAGTCAATTCATGCCTGCCCTGTATGAGGGATCGGCCCTGTACATGCCGACCTCCTTACCAGGCATCTCCATTCAGCAGGCAACGTTACTGATGCAGGAACAGGACCGCATTATCCGTTCCTTTCCAGAGGTCGAGAGCGTGTTCGGCACGGTAGGGCGTTCCGACAGCGCCACTGACAATGCGCCGCTCGATATGTACGACACGACCATCATGTTGAAGCCACAGGAGAAGTGGCGACCGGGCATGACCTACGACAACCTGATCGCGGAAATGGATGCCAAGCTCCAGTTTCCTGGTCTGACCAACACCTGGACCATGCCGGTAAGGAACCGGCTCGACATGGAACTCACGGGCATCAAAACTCCGCTTGGTCTGAAGATCCAGGGACCCGATCTGGCCCAGATCCAGGATATCGGCGCCCGAATGCAACAGATTCTTACCGGCATTCCTGCCACCAGTTCGGTATTCGCAGAGCGAGTGTCGCAGGGGTTTTACCTGAACGTAGAGGTGAATCGACCCGAAGCGGCACGGTACGGGCTGACCGTGGGAGACGTGCAGCGGGTCATCACCTCGGCCGTCGGGGGCGCTAATATCGCTCAGAATATCGAGGGCCGCGAGCGATTTCCAATCAATGTCCGCTACGAGCGCGATTTCCGCGACGATCCGAAAGCCTTAGGTCGTGCTCTCGTTGGTACGCCGTCAGGAGCGCAGATCCCCATCAGTGAAATAGCGCGGCTTTCTTTTTCGCGGGGGCCGGCAATGATTCGCGATGAAGACGGCTCGCTCACCGGCTACGTTTATCTTGACTTGAAAACGAAAGACTACGGCGGATTCGTGGATCAAGCCGATAAGCTGTTGCGGAGCAAGCTGAATTTGCCAGCAGGGTACACCTATCGCTGGGCGGGCGAGTATGAGTTCGAACTGCACGCGAAAGCGCGGCTGAAACTTATCCTGCCGATCGTGTTCTTCGCCATCTTTCTGCTGCTCTACACGGTCTTCAAGTCCGCAGCCGAGGCAGCGGTGCTGATCTTTCCGACCGTCTATGCCATGTCTGGTGGACTCATACTGCAATGGTTGCTGGGCTACAATTTCAGCGTCGCCGTCTGGGTTGGATACATCGCGCTATTCGGTATTGCAGTCGAGACCGGGGTGGTGATGGTGGTTTACCTGCACGAGGCGCTTCAGGAGCGGCTCGCCGTGGGGACACCTATGACCGATGATGACGTGGAGCAAGCCACGATCGAAGGCGCAGTTCAGAGGCTGCGCCCCAAGCTGATGACCGTGACCGCCGTAATCCTTAGTCTTGCACCGATCTTGTGGGAGTCGGGCATCGGATCGGACGTAATGAAACCGATTGCCGCTCCCATCGTTGGCGGGATGATTACATCTACCATTCACGTGTTGATCCTAGTCCCGGTCTTTTTCTTCTTGATGAAGCGCCGCGCATTGCGGCATGGCACGTTGACAAAACCAGAGTCAACACAGCAAACGTGAACGAAGTAAGAATTAGGGTTAGAAGCCCACTTTCCGTCAATAATCTGATCGTTGGCCAATATCGCCAATCATTTCACTCATTGACCGGACCGCGTAGACCACCTGGTACTTCGGGCAAGACGCTTTCCAATTCGGCGAGCGCCTGCCAATGCCGTGGGTGCGGGAGATAGCCCTGCGGGCATTCGATAGGAAATGGAAAGGGGGAAAGCTGAGGGGGCGCGCGCGTCACTCTGCGAGCGTCATCTCCAGATGAAAATGACTCAATTCCGTCATATTTACCCTAGTTAGTTACTATGTTGTGCGCGCGCTCCGCTCGCGCTATCAGTTGAGCTGAGCAGGTTGCGCTGACGTGGAGGTGGAGCTTCAGTTGATGATGATGTTGAAGAGCGCTGGCGCGACGGGGACCGAAAGTTTGGGCAGAGCGGGGCGCGGGGACGGGAATAGCGGGCCAGGGGTGCAAGATCGTAATTTATCTGGCCCACTTTGTGGCAGAGCGTAGACGATCCACCACATTGGGCAGGGTTTGAAATTCCTTACATTATTACCAAGGCAGACTATGGTCTCTCACATAGGTTACCGCCGTAACGCTGCAGCCTGTTTCCTTGAGACTGTCTGGCCGCCTTCGTGCCGATAATCCTTGCTTGTTGCATAGCAACTTTCCTGCCAGTCATTGCTGCCGGACACTTAGGTTACCTTCCGCAAGGCTCGCGGTTCGGTGATGATGGAACGATTGCAGTACGCGGAGCAAGAGCGCCAAGTGAAGACCAAGCACCCGGCAGGTTTCTCAGGAGGGCTTGAACGTTGTCACAGTTCGCCAGCTTTGCCGGCCAACTCGACATTGCGCTCTCCCGTGGCTGCAAGAACGGCATCAGGCTTCACGCTGATCGAAACCCTGGTCGCGATGGCCATTATCATCACCATTGCTGCCATCGCCATACCCAATCTGATGGCGGCAATCGAAAGGGCGAAGGTGGCCAAGGCGGTCGGGGATATTCACAGCATAGGCACATCCATTATTGGGTACGAAGTGGTCAACCAGAAATATCCCGACACCCTGAACGACGTTGGATTCGGGGGCCGGCTTGATCCCTGGGGAAATCCCTATCAGTATCTGAGTTTCGCAAACGTCAAGGGCAAAGGACCGATGCGGAAAGATCGGTTCCTGGTGCCGATCAACAACTCCTTTGACCTCTATAGCATGGGACCGGACGGCAAAAGCGCTGCGCCCCTGACCGCGAAGGCCAGCAAAGACGATGTGATTTGGGCCAACGATGGCTCCTTCATCGGGCTCGCGGCCGATTATTGAGAAAGGGACTTCAGTGTTGTGATGGTGAACGCCAAATTTCTGCGTAGCCGGGTGGCAAGACGGGTCTTCACCCTCTTTGTGGTTTGCGCCCTGGTGCCTATGGCCGTGCTTACCGCGGTCTCCGTCTACCAGGTGTCGGGCCAGTTACGGGTCCAACACCAGCGTGACCTGCAGCACTCGGCGAAGTCAGTCGGCCTGGGGATCTTCGAACGTCTCGGAATGCTTGACTCCGAGTTGCAATTGGCCGCGCTGCGTATTCAGCAAGGCGATCCCCTGCCAGCGCCCAGCACCGTGCATTTTCAGACCCTCACCCTGTGGAAGGAGAGAAGCCGTCCGGGCGGTTCGGCCAACCCGTTGTCGAGCATAAGCGCGGCTGAGATCGCGCACCTGCGCTCCGGCAAGTCTTCGGTCCGCGTAGAGGCCTGCTCCGCAGATCAGGACAAGAAATGCGTTGTCGTGACGAAGCTGGTAGATCCCGTTCGGCCCGCATCGGGGCTAATCGTAGGGGAGGCCGATTCCAGCTATCTCTGGGGAGCTGACCACCTGCCCGCGGACGTCGATCTCTGTGTGCTCGATCCTCAGGGACTCGTCTACAGTTCCGACCGCCATGGTTTCACGGAAACCTCCATACCCTCGTCTCGCAGCGCATCGGGATTCTTCGAATGGAAAAACCAGAGCACGTCCTATGAGGCCGCTTACCGAGACCTGTTCCTCCGGGCCGAGTATTCTGCGGACACCTGGACCATCATCCTGAGCCAGGACCACCGGGACGCCCTCGCCTCGCTGCAGCACTTCCGTGACTCATTCGTACTGGTCGCCCTTCTGGCGGTATGGATCGTGGTTCTCCTGAGCCTGATTCAGATTCGCCGTACCATGGGGCCGCTGGAAAAGCTGGGCGAGGGCACAAAGCAGATCGCCGAGCAAAACTTCGATGCCAGGGTTGAAATCACCAGCGGAGACGAGTTTCAGGACCTGGCTGCATCCTTCAACTCCATGTCCAGCCGCCTGGCGCAGCAATTCCACACCCTGCGTACGATCAACGAAATTGACCAGGCGATCCTGTCCTCCCTGAATCGCGACACCGTGGTCGACACGGTCTTGTCGCGGATGACCCATCTCCTGCCGTGCGAATGCTTCGCCATCGCCCTTTTCCAGCCGGGCGCCCCGGACACCTCTTCTGTGCAATTATCCCTTCGCGAACGCCATGCCGGCTCGCAGATGTTCTCCGCCCATCGCATGGCCTGGAACACCGAGTTGCAGCAACTTGAGGATGGGCGAGCGAGACAAATTCCGCTACAGCCACAGAGCACTCCCGACTACTTGCGGCCTCTGAAGGACCGTGGCATGGCCTCCGCCTTTGTTTTCCCGATTTTGCTTGAACAACGCGTCTTCGCCGCTCTGGCGTGCGGCCTCTCTCCTCAAACTTCCATGACCTCCGAAGACATTGTCCTTGCCGGTCAAGTCGCCGACCAGTTGGCCGTCGCCTTTTCCAATGTGCGGCTGATCGAAGCTCTTGAGCAACTCCATTGGGGCACGCTTACCGCCCTGGCTCGCGCTATTGACGCCAAGTCGGAATGGACCGCCGGCCACTCCGAGCGGGTTACCCATCTCGCCCTAAGGATCGGCAGGGTCATGGGCCTGCCGCCTCGGGAATTGCAGATCATGCATCGTGGAGGACTGTTGCACGACGTAGGCAAGATTGGCACGCCTCCACAGGTTCTGGACAAACCCGGCAAGCTTGAGCCCGCCGAAATGCAAACCATGCGCGACCACGTTCGGATTGGAGTCCGGATTCTGGAACCCATCGGCGCGTTTACCGATGCCCTGCCAATCGTGGCTCAGCATCACGAGTGGTTTAACGGCCAGGGCTACCCGGCAGGCCTGAAAGGTGAGGAAATCAGCCTGCATGCGCGCATCTTCGCGGTGGCCGACTGCTACGACGCCATGGTGTCGGACCGCCCGTATCGGAAAGGACTGCCCAGGCCGAAGGTGGTGGAGATGCTGAGAGAAAAGGCCGGCACTCAGTTCGACCCAGAAGTGATCGAAGCCTTTGTGCGACTCTGTGGCGAGGACGAAGCCCTCGGAGCTGCGGAAGGCGACCTCAGACTGGCGGCACAACCCTCATGATCAGAGTAAGGTCAAGAGACGGCATCGGTCGCGCTCGGCGGGGAGTCGTGCTGCTGTCAGGGCTACTCCTGCTGCTCGCTGGCTGTGACTGGCGGCAGCCACGGACGCTGCCCGCGGAGATGGCAGGCGAGTGGACAACGGATGAGTCCCGCTATGAAGGACGATTCCTCAAGCTGGAGACCGAACAGATAACCTTCGGCTTAGGTGGAGTGGCGCCGGACAAGTCGGAACGCGTCGAAAGAGTCAAGGTAAGCCAGGGGGACAATCTCATGGATTACACGGTCCGGCTGAGGGCCTCAGACGGAACGCCTGACGAGATTGCCTTATCTTTCACCCCAAAGAACGGCGGAGAACTGCTGCTCAAAAGCCAACCCAAAATCATCTGGCGACGCCAGAAGTCGTCTGTGCGGCATCGCCCTGCCCAGGCGGCGCGTCCCGAGCCTTTTCCCCAGACCACAATCTTTACAGAGCATAAGACGATCTACAAGATTGACTGCCTGCATCCCGACATCTGCCACAGCTATTAGCTTCTGTGAAAGACCAGCCGTAAACCTGTCAGCCTGCGCCGCTCAATAAAGAATGAAGTGGACGAGTAACGAACAGCTTGGCCGCCGGGTGCCATGATGTGGCGCGAAAAGTTGCCCTTCCACCTCCACGCATTGTCGATTCCGCAGGCGCTGCGCCTTCCCAGATTGCTTTTGCCCTCCGACCTGTTTAGATTGCCAGTCGGGGAAGGTGGCCGCAATCATTTTGAACCCATCGGGCGAATTGCAGAGTGTCGTGATCAACGACAGGGCGTTCAACGGTCATTCCATGGTGGGACGCCTACAGCGAGTACTGGTGTGCTCGCCGCGGACAGCGGGATGGGACCGGCCGGCCGTCGCCGAACATTGGCAGGAGCTGGGATTCCTGCACGCGCCGGCCTTCGCAACCTCGCAAGCCCAGCATGATGCACTTTGCCTCCAGCTCGAATCCGCCGGGGCGGAGGTGTTCCATCTCCCTTCTGCCTCGGATCTTACGCTCGATGCGGTTTACACTCACGATCCCTCGCTGGCATCCGATCACGGACTGATCGCCCTGCATCCCGGAAAACCCAACCGCATTCCGGAGGCGCAGCGCCACCTCGAGTTCTGCCGCAGCCTGGGCGTTCCAGCGCTGGGTCAAATTCAACCGCCGGGGAAAACTGAAGCTGGAGACATGGTCTGGCTCAATTCAACTACTCTGCTGATCGGCCAGGGCTATCGCACCAACCGGGCGGGTATCGCGCAGATGAGCGCGCTGCTTCAGCCGCATGGTGTTAAGGTGCTTTCGGCACCGCTGCCTCACGGTGCGGGACCGTCAGCTTGTCTGCATCTCATGTCGCTGCTCAGCCTGCTCGACGAACAGACGGCGCTGGTGGATTTGCCCTGGCTGGCGGTAGAGACAGTCGAACTGCTGCAATCCAGCGGCTATCGCCTGGTTGAGATCGAATATTCCGAGCGCGAGACGCTCGCCTGCAACGTGCTCTCACTGGGTGACATGCGTCTGCTCGCCTTGGACGAGAATCAGAAGACCAATCAGAAACTCCGTCAGGCCGGATTTGACGTGCAAACTTTCCCCGGGTCCGAACTGTGCGTCAACGGCGGCGGCGGCCCCACCTGCCTGACCCGGCCCTTATTGCGAACCACGTAGGGGCCGGGGAGCGAAGCTCCGCTATTTTGATGTGGGCGCGAGCGTCCACGCT
>JBARIF010000481.1:0-2594 GCA_049799615.1 Terriglobales bacterium | reverse complement strand
GGACAGGAGTGTCCGACCCACACCAGCGACCACACAGCGTCCGGCACAGTATAGTATTTGCGCCATGTGGAAATTTGCACTGTTCTTACTGTGCTTTATGACTCCAGCCCTTGCGGCGGAGAAGATGACCGCGCCTCAACTGATCGATCTGGCGAAGGCCAACAGCGCGGGCCTTCGAGAGGCGATTGCAAGCACGTTCGACGCCAATGACCTGAAGGAGGGGACAGCGTGGGCTGGCCATGGGCCGGACTTCTTCTTCGCCACACAGGCGTCGTCACAGCCCTCCCTTCTCATTGACGAAGCGCCCGGGCCTCAAATGCAGCACCTTGCCGGCTCGGACCTCTGGTACGCCGCCGCGCGGATCGAGCCTGTGGGCAGGCTGCACTCGTTCAACTACATGATCAACGGTGTGGCGTTCGGCGGTAAGCTGGACCTGCCTGCGTTCGGTCCTCTTTCCTATCTGCAACCCGGGGTCCCGTCCGGCACGCTGTCTGAAAAGATCGAACACACCAGCAAGATATACGACGGCATGAAGAGTGAATATTGGATTTATGTGCCGGCTGAATATGATCCGAAAACGCAGGCCGCACTGATGGTCTTTCAGGACGGCGGCGGGTATATCCACCGCGACGGCAACAACCCAACCCTCAACGTGCTGGATAACCTGATCGCGCAAAAAAGGATTCCGGTGATGATTGCCGTGTTCATCAATCCTGGAGACATCACTGACTCCCCGGGAACTCCGACCTTCAACTTTGTGAAAGCGTACTCCGACAAATGGCACCGCACGCTCAAGGACTCGATGCGCAGCACGCTTTACGATACGGTGAGCGACCGCTATGCGCGCTTTCTGCGGGATGAAGTTCTCGCCGATGTCCAGTCCCGGTACAACATCCGCAAGGATGCGTATAGTCGCGCCATCACGGGGCTTTCGTCGGGCGGAATCTGCTCCTTTAATGCAGCGTGGCAGATGCCTGATCAGTTCAGTCGTGTGATTTCATGGATCGGAAGCTTCACCAGCATTCAGTGGAAGGAAGATCCCGGGATCTCGGACGGAGGTCAGGACTATCCCGAGAAGGTTTTGCGCGAGTCCCGGCGCAATCTTCGGGTGTGGCTGCAGGATGGATCAGAGGACCAGGAAAATGACCGGTACGGAAGCTGGCCGCTGGCGAATACTCGCCTGGCCAACGCGCTGAAGTTGAAGGGCTACGACTTTCACTTCAGTTTCGGCAAGGGTACGCACAACTCCGGCCAGGGCGCAGCTGAGTTTCCGGAAGAGATGATCTGGCTCTGGCGCGACTATGACCCTGCCAGGACGGAACAGACATACGAGATGGAACCGGCGGAGAAGGCCAAGCCACCGTTCCGGGTATCGATTGCAAACCGCAATTAGCTGGCAAGGCCGGGTGGCGAATTAGGGGAGCCCGCCCGGGCTGGTGAGGCGGTCGGCCTTCTGTTTTTCCTCCGCCGCCTGCGCGGGGCGGCTGGTCAGGCTGTAGATTTCCGCCATGCGGCGGTGCGGTTCGGCTTCCTGAGGCCGCAGCAACGAAGCCTCTTCCAGATAGCGCAGCGACTCAGCATACTGCCGGGCGCTCTTGCTTTTTTGCGCCAGTTCGAAGGTTGTGGCATAGAGCAGGTTGACGGTTTCCGCGTCCTGCGGATTCAGTTGATGCGCGTGCTGCAATGCCTGATAGGCCGGAAGGTCCTGGCCCAGTTTTGCCAGGATTGCACCGTAGAGCGAGGTGAGCTGAAATAGATCCGGCCAGCGCTTTACCGAATTGGCCAAGGCCTGGCGGGCCTGTTCGAACTGATTCAACCGGTAGTAGGTGAGGGCCAGGTTGAACTGCATCTGCGGCGATTGCGGGGCCAGTTCGGCAGCCCGGCGCAAGGGTTTCAGCGCCGCCTGCAAGTCGCCGTACTGACCGTAGATGGTGCCCAGTTCGGTGAGCTTGTCCGCGTCGTCGGGATCATAGAGTTGCTCGCAAACGGCGCGGGCCTCCTCGCGCAGACCCTGATCGAGCTTCTGCCTGCATTCCATCCTCAGCCGGCTTTGGTTGGCATCGCGCTGGCGCAACTCCTCCGACAGCGCCAGAGTCTTCGTCGCTTCCTGCTCGCGCCCTTGTTTGCGATAGACCAATCCGAGTTGATAGGGAACCCGGGCGTCGTGCGGAGTCAGCCGCGAAGCTTCCTTAAGCCACTTTTCCGCGGCCGCCAGATTGCCTTGCTTGAAGTAAGCGTAGCCCAGATAGTAGGCGGTATCGGGAAAAGGCGGTTTGGCTGCGGCCCGGGTGAGATTTTCGATTGCACTGGGGTACTTGTGATCGTCCAGGTCCAGCCTTCCCAGGTAGTAGAAGACGTTGGGATGTTCTCCGACTTCGCGGCGTACGAGTTCAAGCTCGTGACGGGCTTCATCGGATTTATGCAGTTCGAAAAGGGACACCGCCAGAGGGAATCGTGCTCTAACGCTTTCCGTAGGGTCCGCTGCGAGCGCGGCGCGGAACTCCGCAACGGCGGCATCGTACCGGTCCTGCTTCAGAGCGTCGTAACCCTTGCCCAGATGGGTCGCGGCGGTGTCCGGCAGGTTTTCCTGAGAC
>JBARIF010000480.1:0-18938 GCA_049799615.1 Terriglobales bacterium | reverse complement strand
CGCGAGATCAGCCGGCTCTCCGATCACTACATTATTTGCGGCGCCGGCCGGGTGGGCCGCAGCGCGGCGCGGGAACTGGCAAATAAGGGAGTGCCCTTCCTGATCGTCGATCAGAATGCGGACCGGGCAGCAGGCGCCGGCGATGCCTGGCTGACGCTGGTCGGCGACGCCACCCAGGGACAGACCCTGCGCGACGCCCACATCGAACGTGCCCGGGGCCTGGTCGCCGCAACCACGACCGATGCCACCAATCTTTACATCGTCCTCACCGCACGGGAGCTGAATCCGCAGTTGAGAATCATCGCCCGCGCCAGCGAAGAAGACGCGGAAAAGCGACTGCTCAAGGCCGGCGCTGATTCGGTAGTCCTGCCTTACCTGTTTGCCGGACAGCGCATCGCGCGTTCCTTTCTGCAGCCCCACGTAGTGAGCTTTCTCGATTCCGCCACAGCTCACCTTGACATGGACCTCGAGATCGGCGAGATCTGCGTGGCGGACGCGTCGACGGTGGTGGGGAAGACCATCGAAACCTCCCGCATCCGGCAGGACTGCGGCGCCGTCATACTGGCCATCAAGCGGGAAAAGAAAATGGATTTCAATCCCTCACCCGAAGACCGCATCGAGGCGGGCGACTACCTGATCGCCATGGGCGACTCCTCCCAACTGCGCCAGCTGGAACGAATGGCTGCGGCCCGGCCATGAAGATCGTCACAGCAGCGGAGATGCGTGAGATCGACCGGGTCACCAGCGAACGCTTTGGCATTCCCTCACTGACCCTGATGGAGAACGCGGGCTCAGCCGTGGCGGCGTTCGTCTTGTCGCAGTATTCCTCGGCGGAATCTGTCGGCGTAATTTGCGGGAAGGGAAACAACGGCGGCGACGGATTTGTCGCGGCCCGCAAGCTGCACGAAGCGGGCTGCGACGTGCGTGTGCTGTTGCTGGCGGAGCGCTCCGAGTTGCGGGGCGATGCGGCGGAGATGTTTACCAGACTCCCCATGCCGGCGGTTGGGGTGTCGAAAAAGGAGCAGCTGGACACTGACGCGGCCCGATCCGTTTTCGGTACGGATGTTTTGGTGGATGCCATCCTTGGTACCGGTTTTCGTCCACCCGTGAGCGGGCTGTACGCCGAGGCGATTGCCAGCCTCAACGCAAGTTCGTCCCCCAGCATCGCGGTGGACATTCCCTCCGGCGCCGACGCGGACGTGATGGGCGAGCAGGTGGGCGCCGTGGCCAAGGCGAATGCGGTTGTGACCTTTACTGCTCCCCGCCCCGCCCATGTTTTCGGAATGTTGACTAGCGGGCCGACTGTGGTCGCCCCCATCGGCTCACCGGACGACGCCGTCACTTCTTCTCTGCAGCTCAACCTTATTACCGCGCGTGATTTGGCGCCCCTGGTCGGTCCCCGCCCGGCGGCATCCAACAAAGGAAATTTTGGTCATGTCCTGGTGTTGGGTGGATCCACCGGCAAAGCAGGAGCAGCGGCCATGGCCGGCATGGCCGTGCTGCGCGCCGGCGCCGGTTTGTCCACGGTGGCCACCGCGAAATCGGTGCTGGCCACCGTCGCCGGTTTTCACCCTGAACTCATGACCGAGCCGCTCCCGGAAACGGAAGCCGGCAGCATTGCCATGGCTGCCCTGCTACAGGGCCGCCTGGACGGGCTGGTAAAAACCAAGACCGTGCTGGCGGTCGGACCGGGTATTTCGCGACATCCTGAAACTTCCGAGTTAGTGCGAGCTGTAATCAAGAAATACAAGCTTCCTATGGTTCTGGACGCGGACGGCCTCAATGCCTTCGAAGGCCGGGCCGGTGAGCTGAAGAGCAGTCCGAGCCATCTTGTCATCACGCCGCATCCGGGCGAGATGGCGCGCCTTGCTGCTTCCACGATTCCCGCCGTGCAGCACGACCGCCTGAACGTGGCCCGCACATTTGCCCGGGAGCACGGATTGATTGTCGTGCTCAAGGGGCATCGCACCCTGATTGCGCAGCCCGATGGCACGGTCTGGGTAAATACCACCGGCAACCCCGGCATGGCGACGGGAGGCACGGGAGACATATTGACCGGCATGGTCGCGGGCCTCATGGCGCAGCATCCGGATCGCATGGCGGAGGCGGTGATGGCCGCGGTCCATCTGCACGGCCTGGCGGGTGACGTCGCACGCGAAGGCATGGGTGAGCACTCGCTGGTCGCGACCGATCTGCTCAAGGCTTTGCCGGAGGCGTTTCGCCGGATTCAGGACGCGGCCCCGGAGCCGCTGGTCACGATCCGCGGCTAGAACGGTTCGGACAAATTGCCGGGTCATGGGCCATGGGCTGGGAGTAACGCTGAATTCAGTCCGCGACGAAAGTGGAAGGGCACGACTTCAGTCGTGACGACAAGCCCCCGAAGCTGGCTTGCGCCTTAGAGCCTGAGGCTGGCTGCTGCGCCTGGTTGGGCTCAAGAGCAACCGCTCAGATCATTGTCCATTCGGCCCGTGTCCAGCTTAGCAACAGGCGCGCATCTTCCTGATGGCATGGGACGTTAGCGGCCGTTCGGAAAAGACCGCAACTGGAATCCGGACATGTGCCTTCTGTAACCTGTCCCTGCCGGCAGCGAGGTGAAATAGTCCGTGCTATGACTCACTTTCCCCAAGTGCATCCTCAGCGCCGCTCCCCACGTATCCAACTTGGTGGTTCCATTCTGGCCTTAGTCCTGTTGGAAGATGGTAAGCGCGCCAAAGCTAAACTCCAGACTATCTCCGTCACCGGAGGCCTGTTGCGGCTGGCTAAATCTCTCAGCCAGGGAGATTTCGTCGAAGTCGCTTTCCAGACGCAATCTGGTCCGGTACGAGGCATGGCGGAAATGCTCACGCCGGTGCGGGTGGCTACCGAAGGCGCCCTGCAGCCCTTCCGCTTCGTCGCGCTCGGTGACGACGACCATCGCGCCTTACGTATGGTGGTGGATTCGGCCGCGGACCGAAGCTTTCAGGGAATCAGGTCCAGCCAGTGGACCGCGCCGAAATCGGTCTGACGGGGGGCGGTCGAAAGCTGTCCTCAGCGCTAGAGCCGTATGGACATTCAGCGGCCTGTGGCACGACTGAAGTCGTGCCCTTCCCAATCGTGCCTGCCCCAGTCGTGCTCTTCCCATTCCCGGGTTCGCGGAACGGCTGATTTCGTGGAGTCCGATCCCGGGAAGGGAGTCGCTATACTGGTCCTTCGATTTCAATCCCCATGGCCACGCAGGAATTCATCACCCATTCCGCCGAGGAGACTGTCGCGCTCGGCCGTACTCTGGCCGGAACGCTGGCTCCGCCCAAGCTGGTGTTGCTGCGTGGCGATCTGGGTGCGGGCAAGACCACACTGGTCAAAGGCATTGCCGAGGCTTTCCAGGCCGCCTCGGAGGAAGACGTTACCAGCCCAACCTTCACCTTGATTCATGAGTATCGCGGTCCCCAGGCTAACCTCTATCACATCGACTTGTATCGTATTGATACGCCGCGCCAACTGGAAACGCTGGGGCTCGACGACCTCATCGCTGACAATAGCATTCTCCTGATAGAGTGGGGAGAGAAGTTCCAACGATTTGAGCGCGAGCGCGATGTGGAAATTGCGCTGGAGAGAGTGAATGACAAACTCAGCGGCCCAGACCGAAGTTCAGAAAATGACCGTCTCGTTCGGATCACAACGGAGGTCAAAGGCCCCGCTTCTGATGGTTGACTGGTCGCTGTGTGAGTCCACGAGGGAATTTCCAGGGAACCGGTTTGGCTACGCCATCGTGGCCGCCTTGATCTTGACGATGATGGCGATGAGCGCTCAGGTCTGTCACGCGCAGGACGCGCCCGCTGCCTCGGACAAAGATGGCGTGGGTCGGAATCAGACGCAGAAGCGGGCCGACTCTTCCACCCAGCCCTCAGGCCAGGAGCGAATGTTCGGCATCGTGCCTGCTTACGGACTGGTGGAAGTCGGAATGCAACCGCCCCCGCTGCGCTCCGGCCAGAAGTTCAAACTCGCGGTGCAGTATCTTAATCCTTACACTTTTGTATTTGTGGCGGCGGAAGCTGGCGTGAACCAGGCGCGCAACAGCCCCAGTGAATATGGACAGGGCGCGGAGGGCTATGGCAAACGATACGGCGCCGGCCTTGCGGACGGGCTGACCGCCGGCATCTTCATCACCGGACTGTATCCCTCTCTATTGCACCAGGACCCGCGGTACTACCGCCTTGGCGATGGAAGTTTCTCGCACCGCACCGGATATGCAGTGAGCCGCATTCTAGTGACGCGGCAGGATTCCGGACGAAAAGCGTTCAATGTCTCGGAAGTATTGGGGAGTTTTTCTTCATCCGCCCTGGCCGTGACTTACTATCCCAGAAGCGAGAGGGATTTTTCCGACGTGGCCGAGCGCGCCGGCATTCAGTTTGCCTTCGATGCCGGCTTCAATGTGCTGAAAGAATTTTATCCTGAGATCGAGCGCAAGTTCTTCGGCAGGAAGCGCAAATGATGACCGCTAAAAGCCCATAATGTTGTAGCCGCAGTCCACGTAAATCACTTCGCCGGTGATGCCGGAACTGGCGTCGGAGGCCAGAAAGACACCGGTCGCGCCCACCTCGTTCACATCCACATTGCGCTGCAGGGGGGCGCGCTCAGCATGCGCCTTAAGCATGTCGCCGAGGCCGGAGATACCGCGCGCCGCCAGGGTCTTGATCGGGCCGGCGGAAATGGCATTGACCCGGATCTTCTTCTTGCCCAGATCATAGGCCAGATAACGCACGCTGCACTCCAGCGCTGCTTTGGCCACGCCCATGACGTTGTAGCGAGGCACAACCCGCTCCGCACCGTAGTACGTCATGGTGATGATGCTGCCCCCGTCTTCCATCAGCGGCGCTGCGGCCCGGGCCAGCGCCACCAGCGAGTACACGCTGACGTCGTGGGAGATACGGAAACCTTCACGCGTGGTGGCAAGGAACTCGCCCTTCAGTTCCTCGGGGGGAGCGAACGCAACGCTGTGCACCAGCACATGCAACTTGCCGTAGCGCTCCTTGAGTTGGACAAACAGGCGGTCGATGGCCGCATCGTCCGACACGTCGCACATGAAGCCTTCCGCTCCGGGCAGGGAGGCGATCAGTTCCCTGGCTTCCAGTTCCAGACGTTCGTTCTGATAGGTGATGGCCACTTTCGCGCCCGCATGGTGCAGCCCTTGTGCGATCGACCACGCGATCGAACGTTTGTTGGCGACTCCGAAGACAACCGCAACTCGACCATCGAAGCTGGATGACATGCCGGTCTCCTGGCGAACTTGGAACGGGAAAGGATAACAGCTTGAGGCAGGAGGAAAGAAGTCCGAAGTGCGATTTCAGATTGTAGATTCGAGATTTCAGATTTAACCCCTTAGGGCAACTGAGAACCGAGAACTTAAATCTGACATCTGAAATCAACAATCTGAAATCAACAATCTGAAATCAACAATCTACTCTCCTTCCACGGGGTCAGCCGCGAGCGCGGGAGTTGCCGGCACCGGCCACACTGCGGTGATGAAGGCCACCGCATAGACCATGCCGATGATGGAGAAGCCCGCCACCAGGTTCAGTTGGGCCACCGCGCCGACCAGAAATCCCAGGACAATCTGGAGAAGGGTCCCGGCGAAGTAGAACGTGTTCTGCACCCGCCCCATGAAGTGCTGCGGCACCTGTTCCATGATGCTGGTGTTCATGGCAACGCCACTCACGCCGCGGCCCGAGCCCATGATGGCGTAAATCGCGACCGCGACTGCCAGCCAGGGCGAAAGTGGCGCCACTGCCATGGCGATCGCCAGAAGGCCCATGGAAATCGCAATCGAACGCCGTGTGCCGACCCAGGCGATGAGCGCGGGCGCGTAGAGTACGCTCAGAAACGCGCCTGTGCCCCAGCCCGCGTTGAGCCAGCCATAGCCGACGGCGCCGGCGTGAAACACGTTGTCGCTGAGCGGCGCAGTCACCACCACTCCGGTCATCATCGCGCCCAGGAAAAGCGCCCAACTGACTCCCAGCGTGACCACGGAGCGGTGGCCGCGCAGGAAATCGATACCTTCGCGCATCTCGCGCACGAAGCGCCCCACCGTGGTTTCGGCGGCGATGATGTCCGCCCGTAATTCCGCTGGCCGCGGCACCACGTGGCGACCCTTGCGCACTCCCAGATAAAGCAGGAACGACGCCAGATAAGTGGAGAAGTCAATCAGCAACACTCCGCCCAGACCGATGTGGTTGTAAACGAATCCGACGATCGATCCGGCAATCAGCCAGCCGCCCTGAATGCCCGCCAGCAGGAATGTATTGGCGTGGACGAACTCTTCTCCGGGAGTCAATTCCTGGATCAGAGCCGTGATGGTCGGCCAGAACATCCAGAAACCCGCCGCCACCAGCGTGTTCATCAGATAGAGTTGCCAGACTCTTACTTTGCCGGTGAAGGCCAGGATGGCGACCGCGAGAATGATTACGGCGCGGATCGCGTCCAGCATCATCACCAGCCGGCGCCGGTCCTCGCGGTCGATCAGGACTCCGGTAAAGGGCAGCATCAGCATGGCAGGAAGGGTCTGCAGCACGGCAAATGTTCCTAGGGCGACTTCGGAGTGCGTGGCCTGCAGGATGTACCAGGCCACGGCGGCGGAATTCATGCCGCTGCCCAGCATGGAGATCATGTTGGCGCCGAAAACGAGCCGCAGCGCTCGCTTCTGCAGGATGGCACGCATCCCTCAAATGTAAATGATGGAGAGGGACTCTCCAACCGGATGAGTTGGCGATGCGAGTTCAGGGCCTTCTTTGCGTCCTTGCGAACTTTGCGGTCAAAAGCGCTTAACCGCAAAAAACGCGAAGAATTCCGCAAAGGACGCAAAGAAACTCATTCACGAAGGCTTGGTGCGAGGCCAATTGATTTGCACCCGGCTGGCTTCCCAAAATAAATACACAGCCAGCAGGATCATTTCCGGCTCGATGGCATGTTTGTAACGCGGGAACGGGTTCACCAGGTAGTAGGGCAGAGGGTAGATCAGCAGAAAGCAGGCCAGCAGAAATCCGCTCCGCTTTCTATTGCGCAACGTCAGCCACAATCCTGCGAAAGCGAAGGCAGCGGGAAAAATGAACATGAGATGGCGAGCAATCATCAGGTCATAGCCGGCGACGATGTCGGCCTGCGGAGGCCCGATCCAGAAGTAGAGAACACGCTCCAGGGTAAAACGAAGAAATTCACCAGGATGTTCCCGGATGAATTCTCGGACCTGCTGCTGCTTCTCCTGCATGAAGGGAATTTCTCCCAGTTCCTGAAACCGGTGCATGGCTTCGGGATCGTTGCCGGGATGCTCGCCCCGAGTCCACAGGCCGTTGGATTGGTCATTGTTGGCCATGTGTAGTTCGAGTGCGAGATTGTCGCGAACAAAAACGAATTTGCCGAAGACATCATAGTTGCGGACCAGCCAGGGGCTGACCACGAGCCCGGCTGCAAGAATGCACAGTCCCACTCCCGCGAGTTGCCGGGGCTGCAGGGGCGAACGCCACAGCAGATACAGCAGACAGAACGGCAGCATCGAAAGCACCGCAGTATTGGTAATGGCCAGCAGACCCCACAGCAGGCCGAATCCGATCCAGACCCGCAAGCGCGGCGGCCTATCCGCCATGCGCAGGGTAAGCAGCAATGCCAGGCTCAACAGGTAGGCGCTGAGGCTCATCTCCCAGACCACGCGTACCGGCCAATAGATGGCGTAAGGGAACAGCGCCCAGGTCCATGCCGTGGCCCGGGCCACTGCAACTCCGTAGATACTTTCTCCAATCCGATAGAGCGTGAGGCAGGTCAGCGCGGAAAAAATGCTGTTGAACGCCAGGATGACCCAGCCGGAAAGATTGCTGTAAACCCCGAACAGCTTGAACACTCCGGCCAGAATGTAGGGATAGACTGGCGGCGCCCAGGCGCTGGGCCCGGTGGCCAGATCGGTGGGAGAGCTGAAGCCTTGCCCGGTCGCGATGGAACGCGCAATGCGTCCCATTTCCCAGCCAAACTGGAAGTGGTCGCGGCGGGGCGTGATGCGGTAGGTGTGGCCGATGGTGATGACAGCGATGCGAAGCAGGAATGCGACCAGAACGATAAAGAATATGGAGTGCGTCCAGGATCGCCCCGTGCCTTCAGCTGAATTCTCCGCGATTGCCGGCGAGTCCGTCCGCTCGCGATCCCGCATGAGCAAAGACTAGCACGGACTGTGTGGAGTCGGTCCGGTTGACTTTGTAGCGCCGGCGTCTCGCCGGGACGGCGGCGTTACCAGGTCGAACGCTTGCATAATCCTGCCCTTCGGCGCTACGATGCCGACGCCATCCCGGAGGCGACGTATGAAGCACGGCCGCTGGTCCGTCCTGCTGGTTACCTTTCTCTTCGTGATTGTTCTACTTTCCCTGGCCCAGATCGAACCCATCGTGATTCCGGCGGGCACCCCCGAGGACCAGGCATTGCAGGCCATCACCAAGGAACCGGATGATCAAAAAAAGCTGGCCATGTACGAGGATTTCCTGAAGCAGTTCGCGTCTAATCCGGCAGCCGTGGCCTACGGCAACTGGCAGCTGGCGCAGGCCTACCAGGGCACCGGCGACTTGCAGAAGGCGCTCGATTACGGAGACAAGGCCCTCGCCAGCGCGCCCCGCAGCCTCGATATTCTCGTCTCCCAGGCCAGCATCGCTCAGCAGATGAAGAACAATCCCAAGTTATTGGATTACTCGGTGCGCGGCGGCGAAGTTTATAACTCCATCGGCAAGACCAAACCGGCAGGCATGAGCGACCAGGATTTCGCTACCCAGACAGAAGAGCAGAAGACTGCGGCCAAGAATTCATACGAATTCCTCGAGGCCGCTGCCTTCAATGTGATCGTCGATGAAACCAACGCCAAAACGCGCATGAGCGACATTGATCGTTTCACTGCTGCTTTCCCCAAGTCGCGCTTCGACGAATCGGTTGCCTCCTACGCCATGATGTCGCTTTCCGAGCTTAAAGATACGACGCGGGTGGTGGCCTTCGGCGAAAAGGCGTTGGCCGCAAATCCTAACAACCTGGCTGCGTTATTGCTTCTGGCTGGAACTTACGTCGAAGATCCCAAGCCGGGCAGCGTGGCCAAGGGCGCTGCCTATGCGCAGAGGGCGGTGGTGGCGGCCAAGGCAGATGCACCGGACGCGGACCGCACGCGCAAGCTCTCGGCGGGAGTTGCCCATTCCACTCTGGGCTATGCTGACATGAAGCAGGACAAAACCGCGGCTGCGATTGCGGAGTTGAAGTCCGCCACTGCCCTGCTCAAAGGACTGGATGACCAACAGTACGCGGTTGCGCTTTATCGCCTGGGCTTCGCCTACGCCAAGATCAGCCGGGTGACCGAAGCCCGTGAGGTATTGCAGGAGGCGATAAAGATTCCCGGTCCGGTGCAGTCGCTCTCGCAGGACTTGTTGTCTAAAGTGAATGCGGCCCGCGCCAAGGGAAGATAAACCCCTGTCATCTTGAAAGGAGGAGGGGCTTCGCAAATGCGAAGCCCATACGCAGTCGAAGGACCCCTACCTGACACAAATTTTCGCCTCGCATCCTGCGCGGCTGCGGCCATGCCCATGAACGCATCGTGATGGTAGGGGTCCTTCGACTCGGATGACCGTCCGCAAGCGGACGGTCATGCTCGCTCAGGATGACAATTGCGGAGTGGCGAAGTACATCGGAGAAGCTAGCAGCTAGCAGCGCGTCAATGTTTCACCAAATCATCCGACAGCAGTAGGGCCTTGGACGCGAGATTGTGTGCCCGCTCGACGTCTCCTGCGGCTTCGGCGGTTTTGGCCTGCTCCATGTACTTGCGAATCTGGCTGACGCTGTCCTCCTGGGTTGGGTTCAGTTGGCGAGATGCGATCTGCTTCAGGTTGTCGTCTGTCGTCGCAAGCAACTGGGTTGTGCTTTGGCGCTGGCTGGAGGCCTGCTCTGCGCTGATGGTGGGGGCCAGCTGGACCACGGGATCAACCGTGCCGCCGTTGCGCACAACTTTCTTCTCCGCGGTGGCGCTGGAAGCGCTGGGAGCCTTCTTTCGGTGGTGGTGCTTCTTCTTGCTGGTCGTCTTCTTGGTCGCGGGCGTTTTGGATTCCGGCTTCTGCCCAGTAGCCTCCGGCTGCGGCTGAGATTCCGGGCTGGGTTGCGCCGGTCGGGTGGCTGGAGTCGTCGGTTGTGATTCCTGGGGAGAGCCCGATGGCGCTGCTTCCGGAGTCGGAGTCTCCTGATTGAGTTCCGGAAGTTGTGCCCGCACCACTGCGTCCGCAACGGACGGCGTGGTCAGAGCACAAAATCCGAGAATGACAGCCAGATACATACTCACCTGAAATTGGATGCTACCAACTAGCGGCCGGGCTTCTCCGGAATTCTAATGTCCCGGTGGAACGCTGATTGTTTTCTGTCCAGAAATTCACGCGACATTCACAATCTGTCACCCTCAGCTCCGAGTTCCGGCTTCCTGCAGGGTCTTCGAGCGAGAGTGGACCAGCGGCAGGCGCAGGCGAAAGGTCGTGCCCGCGCCCTCCACCGACTCAAAGTCAACCGATCCATAATGCCATTGCAGAATCTGATAAGTCTGCGCCAGACCGATTCCTGTCCCTTCCTTTTTGGTGGTGAAGTACAGCTCAAAAATCTTATCCTGGGCATCGGCTGGAATGCCGTTGCCCTGGTCGCGAATTTCAGTGACCACCATGTCATCCTCGCGGCGGGCCGAAACCGTCAGCTTGCCTCCTTCGGGCATGGCCTGGACCCCGTTGAGCACAACGTTGAGGATGGCCTGCTTGATGAAATCGGTATCGACCTTCACCGTCAACGGCTGGGCCGGAAGCTCACAGGTGATCGTCACTCCATGCCGACTGGCATCGGGTCCGGCCAGCTGGACGCCATCTTCCAGCAGGCGGCGCAGATCAGTTTCTTCGAGGTGGAGGTCGCGGGGACGAGTGAAATCCACCAGGATCTGCACCACCCGGTCCAGGCGGTGTATTTCGCTGCCGATAATGTCCATGTGCCGGCGCGTGTCCGGATCGACCTGCCGTAGCTTGCCCTGCAGCAACTGCAAGTGCAGGACAATGGCGTTGATCGGGTTTTTGACTTCGTGGGCCACGCCCTTTGTGATCCTGCCGGTGGCGGACAGCCGGCGCGACATTTCGATCTCGTCTTCAATGCGGCGGACGGACTCCGCATCACGCATGGTGAGCAGGGCGCCGATCGGGGTTTCTTTTTCCCGGATGAAGTCGAGAGAAATCTGTACCCTTTTCCCGCTGGGAAATTCGATCTCCCGCGGAGCGATGGGGCTGCGTTGCGCAAAAGAATGCAGGAGGAGAGCACCGAACTCCGACTCGGGAGAAAAAATCTCCCGGGCAGCATGGCCCAGCAGTTCACGCCGCGGCCGTCCCATGAAGCGTTCCACCGAGGCACTCACCAGAACGACCCGCAAGTCGCGAGTGAACAGCATCAGGCCGTCCTGCAGATTGCCCATGATCTGATCAACGTTGTCTTTCAGAGCGGAAAAGATTTCCTTGGCGTCGCGCATCTGGCGCCCCAGGTGCGCGATCTTGAGGCTCACCATCCCGTACTCGTCGTGGCCCCCGTCGGCTTCGTCGACGGTCTCCGCATTACCGGCAGTGACGCTGTCCAGGCTGCGGTTGATCTGCTCCAGTGGACCCAGAGCAATATGCGAGAGCCCGGCCGCCAGCAGCAGAGAAAGAAAAATTGCGATGCTGGAGAAAACCACCGCCTGCTGCAACCGGGGCGTCAGTTCGTTCTTCAGAAAGACCGTCGATACGCCCACCCGGATGCTGCCGAAGCGGGCCCCGTCAAGTTGCAGGGGGATGCGCACGTCGTACACGGTGGGCGGGTTGTACACCATGCGAAACTGCCGGCGAAAATCCGCGTTCTCCACCAGGTGGAAGTCGGGCCGGTCGGGGACTTCCTTGCCCACCAGGTCGGGATTGGTGTGCAGGATGGCTTTGCCATCGCTATTGACGATGGCCGCATCGTAAATGATGGGCCAGGTCCCCACCACCGATTCCAGAAAATTATTCAGATCACGATCGGTTCCCAGGTAGTACCCCACCGCCCGCCGCATGGCCTGGGGATTGGTGGTGTCCACCTTGGTGCTGCTCAAATCGGGGGTGGCGTTCGCAGCCAGATAGGCCAGGTTGGAAGTCAACTGGGACGCGGACTCTCGCGCCGTGGTCACACGCTGGCGCAGCAATTCCGAAATGTAGATATAGGAAAACGCCGTCGCCAGCACCGCCACCATGAAGGTGATGGCCAACACGATTTTGGTCTTTCGCCGCATGGACTGCCGAAATCAGTTTTTAGCCCTTAGCTGTTAGCCTTTAGCTACACCTCATGGGAATTGCCTCACGTGCCAATTGCTAAGCGACATTTGCAGTAGCTCCCTCATAACCGCTCTTGTCTTTAGGAACTCTGTTGCGATCCCCGGCACTTGGCTTGGTCAACATGGGTTCTAGCTAAAAGCCAAGAGCTAGTAGCTAAAGGCTACGTTATTCCTCCCTCGCCAAAGCCGCGTCGGCAGTGGCGTTGCCGTACTCCTTGAGCTTATTGTGCAAGGTCTTCAAGCTGATGGCCAGAATCTCCGCGGCCCGGGTCTTGTTGTTGTTCGTGGCCTCTAGCGTCTTCAGGATCAGCAGCTTTTCGGCCTCTTCGACCGTAGTTCCCACGCCCAGGTGCACGGTGTCGGAATCCCCGGCTGAACTGCGCAGACTGGATTGTCCGAACCCCGGGGGCAGATGCTTGGTTTCCACCACCGCTCCGTCGCACACGATAATTGCGCGCTCCAGGGTGTTGCGCATTTCGCGCACATTGCCCGGCCAGGAGTAATTCTGAAACGCGTTGAGGACGGCCTCGCTCACCCCGGCCACCTTGCGCCCATGTTTTTCGTTCATGTCGGCCAGCAGGGCCGTCACCAGTTCCGGGACGTCTTCCTTGTGCTCACGCAGCGGCGGCATGTGAATGTTAAAAACGTTGAGGCGATAATAGAGATCGTTGCGGAGTTCGCCGCGGGCGACCGCTTCTTCGGGAACTTTGTTGGTGGCGGCGAGAACGCGAACGTCCACCGTGGTCTCCACCTTGCTGCCCAGGCGGCGCAATTTGCGGTCTTCGAGCACGCGCAGAAGCTTGGCTTGCGTGGCCACCGGCATCTCGCCGATTTCATCCAGCAGCAGGGTCCCGCCCTCGGCCAGTTCAAAGCATCCGGTGCGCCGCTCCAGGGCCCCGGTGAAGGCGCCTTTTTCGTGGCCGAATATTTCGCTTTCGATCAAGGTTTCGGGAATGGCCGCACAATTGATGGGGACGAATGGTTTGTTGCGCCGCGGGCTGAGCTCGTGAACCGTGCGGGCCACCAGTTCCTTTCCGGTGCCGCTGGCCCCGGTGATCAACACCGAGGCGGTGCTGGGTGAGACCATTTCAATGAGATGAAATATTTCCTGCATTTTCTTCGACGATCCGATCAGGCTCCCCAGCGAACCCGCGTCGCGCAGCTTGCGCCGCGTGACTTCGAGTTCGGCGCGGGTCCCCAACAGGGCGGACGCATTTTGCAGGATGGTGCGTAGCCGGTTGGTGTCGATGGGTTTGGTGATGTAGTCATAGGCGCCCATGCGCATGGCCTGCACCGCACTATCGATCGTGCCCTGGGCGGTCACCACGATGACCGCCATGGTTTGCGCGTCGGTGGCCAGCTTTTCCAGAAGCTCCAGGCCGCCCATGCGCGGCATCTTCATGTCCGTGACCACGATGGAAGGCGCCCAGGATGTAACTTTTTCCAGCCCCTCCGCACCATCCCTCGCAGTTTCGGCGCGGTACCCCCAGCCGGTGACCAGTTCCGCCAGGCCCGTCCGTTCGTTTTCCTCATCCTCGACAATTAGTACTTTTTCATGGTTCATAGGGGCTGCTCGCCATTATTTAGGCTTTCCGGCCCGGCTGCAAGCCGGGGCTGAGGTCGGCCAAAATGCCGTCCGACCTCGAAAGCCATTTTCGTCATCTCAGATGCCTGCGCCGGACCAACCGGGTAGCAGGCTGGGGAAGCTGGGAGTATATCAATCTGAGACACTTAGCCGCACCCAGGTAGTTGATTAAAAGGTTCGCGACCGGCTTGATTTGACTCTGGTCTGGGGTAGAATTGCTTCCCATACCTGATTTCGGTATTTGCTTCCCACGCAGACTCCCGGTCGCAACCTAATGCACTAAGCGTGGACGCGAGTTTTTTATTCAAAGATTTTCGGAGGATGGCATGTCACTTCGTCGGTCGATGCGTGGCATTTTTCTAAGCTTGTTGGCTGTGGTGGCGGGGTCAGTTGCGCTCGTGGCACAAGAACAAGAGACCCCGAAAGCTGAATTTTTTGCGGGATATCAATGGCTGCACCCAGGCGCCACGGTGCCCTCGCCGTTCCAGCCGCCGAATGCTCCCGTGGCCCAGAAGATGGGCGACATTCCGCAAGGAGCGGGCGCGAGCTTCACCTACAACTTTACTCCCCACTGGGGACTGGAAGCGGACTACGGCGGTAATAAGAACAAGAACGGAACCGAAAATACGGTATCGATCGGACCTCGCTTCGCATGGCGGAATGAAGGAGTAACTTTCTTCGCCCACACCCTGCTCGGTTACAACCGGTTGACGGTGCCGCTGGTGGACTCCAGCAATGGCATCGGCGCCATACTGGGCGGCGGAATGGATCTCAATCTTTGGCGCCGGCTTTCGTTACGTTTGTTCGAGGCTGACTACGTGTGGGCGCACCACAATTTTTCCAATGAAGTTTCTCCCGCCTTCCCGGAGTTGCGGCGTCCCACTCTGGAGGGTGTGCGGCTGCGCACCGGATTGGTTTTCAACTTCGGCTTTGGAACGCCCATGGTACCGGCCGCGAGTTGCTCCATCCAGCCCAATGAAGTAATGGTGGGCGAGCCGGTTACGGCCACCGCCAGCGCCAGTAATTTCAATCCCAAGCACACCCTGAGCTACAGCTGGGCCAGCACCGGGGGAAAGGTCACCAGCAAGGACAACACGGCAACCGTCGACACTAACGGAGTTGCTGGCGGCAGCTATACGGTGACCGCCCGCGTCACCGATCCCAAGATGAAGAAGGGTGGCGAGGCGAGTTGCACGGCTACCTTCACGGTGAAGGAACCGCCGAAGAATCCGCCCACCATGTCCTGCTCGGCCAATCCCACATCCGTGCAAGCGGGTACGCCGGCGACGGTGAGCTGCACCTGCACCAGCCCGGACAACGTACCGGTCACGATCAGTGGTTGGACGGCCAGCGGTGGCAGCGTCTCCGGTGAGGGCGGCACCGCCACTCTCAACACCACCGGAGCAGCGGCTGGCCCCATTACGGTGAGCGCTACGTGCAGTGATTCTCGTGGTCTCACCGCATCGGCTTCGAGCCAGGTAACGGTAGAGGTTCCGCCTCCGCCGCCGCCGGAGGCAAGCAAGCTGAGCGAGTGCGAGTTCCCCAACCCGGTGAAGCCGTGGCGGGTGGACAACACTTGCAAGGCTGTGCTGGACGACGTAGCCCAGCGGCTGCAGCACGATCCTGATGCCAAGCTGGTGGTTGTGGGCAACGCCGAGCCCGGCGAGAAGAGAAAGAATCTGGCCGGGGAACGCGCCGTCAATTCCAAGGCATATCTGTCGGGTGGCGAAGCCAAGCAAGCCATCGATGCCAGCCGGATTGAAGTGCGTACCGGCAGCGCCGGCACCAAGACTGCCGAATACTGGGTAGTCCCGGCGGGTGCGACCTTCTCGGCTCCTGGAACTGAAGTAGTAGATGAGTCGATGGTGAAGGCGGTCCCGGATCACCCCGCGCCAGCCAAGAAAAGGGCTGCTAAACCCAAGGCTCAGTGATGTTTAGCTGATTCAGGCCGGCCGAGTTTTATACTCGACCGGCCCTTTTTTGTCTGTCCTTCGGTAACTTGAAAAGAGCGTGTTACGCTGTCAATCTCAGCCGCGAGCGCATAATTTTTCGCCAGGGGCACATTCACCTATGATTTCGCGTAAGATTCGGCTGACTTCCGTTAAGTGGTTGATTACATTAGCAATTGCAGTGCTCTCCACCTCTGCCCTGTGGGCTGGTCAGTGGACCGCCCTGGGCCCGGATGGAGGCGACGTGCGGAGTCTGAGTTACGACCCGCAAAATCCCGACCGCATTTATCTCGGGACCAGCACCGGAACGCTTTTCCTGTCTGCGGACGGGGGACACAACTGGTCGCGCCTGGCGCACCTCGGCGGCGACGACAATGTTCTCGATCACATCGTCATTGACCCGCAGAATCCCAAGCACATTTACGTTTCGGCGTGGAGCGTGGTAAACCAGCAGGCCGGCGACGTCTTTCGTTCGCGCGATGGCGGCAATAACTGGGAAGCGCTTCCGGGCGTACACGGCAAATCGGTGCGGGCCCTGGCCATCGCTCCCTACGATTCCAAGGTCCTGGTGATCGGCGCCCTGGACGGCGTATTCCGCAGCAAGAACGGTGGCAACAGCTGGGAGCAGATTTCACCCGCAAACCAGACCGAACTGAAAAATATCGAGTCGATTGCGGTTGACCCCAAGAATCCCGACGTGGTGTATGCCGGTACCTGGCACCTGGCGTGGAAGACCGACGATAGCGGAGCCAACTGGCATCGCATCAACAAGGGCATGATCGACGACTCGGATGTGTTCTCGGTCATCGTCGATTCAACCAATCCCGCGGTGGTTTATGCCAGCGCCTGCTCTGGAATTTACAAGAGCGAAAGCGCCGGCGACCTTTTCCGCAAAATGCAGGGCATTCCGTTTTCCGCACGCCGCACCCGCGTTCTGAAGCAGGATCCGAGCAACCCGGGCACGGTTTACGCCGGCACCACCGAAGGTCTGTGGAAGACCGCCGACGCAGGCAAGAGCTGGAAGCGGGTAAGCAATCCTGAAATCGTAGTGAACGATGTGCTGGTAGATCCGCGCAACTCAAACCGGGTCCTGCTGGCCACCGATCGCAGCGGCATCCTGGCCAGTGACAATGGGGCGCAGACCTTTGCGGCATCCAATCACGGCTACACACATCGCTACGTAAGTTCGATTCTGGCCGACAAGAATGATCCCAACAGCATGCAGGTGGGCGTGGTCAATGATCGCGAGTTCGGTGGAGTTTTCTCCACCCGCGATGGCGGACAGAGCTGGCAGCAGAAGAGCGCCGGCCTGGGCGGACGCGATGTGTTCGCCTTGCAGCAGACTTCCACCGGCAGCTTGATTGCCGGCACCAACAAGGGCATCTTCCTGCTTGATCGCAATGCCAGTCAGTGGCGTCCGATCAACACCATCGTGACCGAGAAGTCGGCGGCGCGAGTAGTGAGAGCCAAGAAGGGGAAGAAGGCGGCAAAAGTGCCCGCGGTCGTGGTTCGTTCAGTTCTGGACGCGCGCGTCAGCGATATTGAAGTCACACCCAAACGCTGGCTCGCAGCGACCTCCTCTGGACTGTTTATAAGTTCCGACCAGGGTAAGACCTGGACCGGCGGTCCGGTGATGGGCAAGAGTGATTTTGTGGCGGTGGAGTCGAACGGCGAGCTGGTGGTGGCCGCCACCCGTACCAACGTCCTCTGCTCTTCAAACAACGGCGCGACCTGGCAGCAGGCGCCCCTGTCTTCCTACATCACCAGCATTCACGGCGTGACGCTTACGCCGGAGGGCGAAATCCTGGTGGCTTCCCGCGAAGGCGCCTTCCGGAGTTCCGACTCCGGCGCGACCTGGGAGCATATCGTGAACGGCCTTCCCGACAAGAACATCAGCTCGATCGCGTATGACCAGAGCAAGAAGCGTCTGCTGGCCACCAGCAACGCCACCGGTGTGATCTTCGAGAGCCGGGACAGCGGCCGCAGCTGGCATCGCGGTCCTGATTCGGGATACCCGCTGCGTCGCATCAGCGTAGTTCGCGGACGTTTTGTGGGAGCAACCCCGTTTGACGGCCTGATTGTCCAGCCCGAAAACGAAGCGGCCAGCGCTTCCGCCGGCCTGGGCGGATCGTCCAACTAACCGATCGGCAAAAAGAAGTGTTATTTAATCCACGGAGGAGCGGCCAACCCGCTCCTCCGTTTTTCTTTACCACGCAGAACCGGCGCTCTTGCCAGCGCGATAATACCGGTAAGAAATACACCTCGATCTCCCGCGCGGCCCTTAACTCGCTGATAAAGCGGTCCGCCACGATGGCATCCAGCTTGCGACTTGTCGGGTAGTGGTCGCACGCGGCAGGATTGTTTTATGAAGTTGTCGAGTGGGAATTGGGGGAATGCAGTCCTATTCGCCGTGTTCTTAATGGGAGTGATTCTGGCCGGGTGTTCACGACGCGAGACCCTGCCGGGGATCGAAGAGAATGCGGCCGGGGACCAGCATTTACCTTTTGAGGCCGCGTCTGATAAGGGCGGAATTTTTCCCACCGGTTCTCTGGAACCCGCCACCGTCCCAGCCGGGACGCCGGTAACGATTCACCTGCGATTGTCTCTCTCGAGCGCCAGCTCCCGCGCCGGTGATCCCTTCGAAGCAGTACTCGATGAGCCCATTGTTGTCCGGGGGCGTACCCTGGCGCCGCAGGGCACCATGCTGACGGGAAGAGTGTTGGACGCCAGGGCTTCAGACCAGTTCCAGGAAGCGGGCTACTTGCGTCTGGCTCTCACCGCGATTTCCCTTAACGGCAAGGTTTTTCCCATACAGACCTCCAGCATCTTCATGAAACGGGGGTCGCACGAGCAGCGCAACGTGACCATCCTGCGCGACGGCGCCGGAAAAAAGGGCGCTCTCATCGGGACTTCAGTTGACGCTCCCGGCACGACCTATGCCACGGGCAGTATGGACGTGGGTGTCGCTCCCGAGCGGAGTCTGACCTTCAGGCTGGCCCAACCCCTACCCCTCTAACCAAAAGTATGTGTGGGGGAAGTATGTGTGGGGCGGACACTCCTGTCC